>NZ_CP017940.1:0-300000 GCF_002764115.1 Phyllobacterium zundukense
GTAAAGCTCGTAGACCTCACCCTTTTGTGGCAACTGACGGGCACGATTGGGTCCCAGGGTTGCATAACCCGCGACCACGCCTGCGACATCAGCAACTAGCACCTGTGTCGAGCGTTGGATAGCTCGGGCCCACCATGCGGCCCCACGGCGTTCCAGCATGGTGTTGAGCGCCCGATGCGGAATAATGCCGGTGTAGGCACCCTTCCATGCGGCCAGATGTATGGCCGAAATCGCATCAGCGTCGGCCCGTTCTGCCCGTCTTATCTCGATAACATGAGTGTTCATGGTTTCTTAACCATAGACCCGCGACGGCAAGTTTCGCAACTGTCATCAAAAGCGTTTTGCACGAAAAAGAAAAGCGGCGAAAATCGCCGCTTTTCCATTTGTAACGCTGCTGGTCGCCTTACGCGGCGCCCGCCGTCTTGCTGCTCTTTTCAAAGCGTTTGCGCTCGTTCGGATCGAGATAGAGCTTGCGCAGACGGATCGACTTCGGCGTGACTTCCATGAGCTCATCGTCCTGGATCCATGACAAGGCGCGTTCCAGTGTCATGCGGATTGGGGGCGTGAGCTTGACCGCTTCATCCTTGCCGGCGGCGCGGATGTTGGTCAGCTTCTTGCCCTTGAGAATGTTCACTTCAAGATCATTATCACGAGAGTGGATGCCAATGATCATTCCGGCATAGACCTTGACACCGGCTTCGATGATCATCGAGCCGCGATCTTCAAGATTCCACATGGCGAAGGCAACCGACTCGCCCTGGTCGTTGGAAATCAGAACGCCATTGTTACGACCGGCAATTTCGCCCTTGAAGGGTTCATAGGCGCGGAAGAGGCGGTTCATGATTGCTGTGCCGCGTGTGTCGGTCAAAAGCTCTGACTGGTAGCCGATGAGGCCACGGGTCGGCGCATAGAACACCATGCGGACGCGATTGCCGCCAGATGGGCGGAGTTCAACCATTTCGGCCTTGCGCTCGGACATTTTCTGCACGACCGTGCCGGAATATTCCTCATCGACGTCGATCAGCACTTCTTCGACAGGTTCAAGCAGATTGCCGGCCTCGTCCTTCTGCATGACGACGCGCGGGCGCGATACGCCGAGCTCGAAGCCTTCACGGCGCATGTTTTCAATGAGAACAGCGAGCTGCAATTCACCGCGGCCGGAAACGAAGAACGAATCCTTGTCGCCGGACTCTTCAACCTTCAGCGCGACATTGCCTTCAGCTTCCTTCATCAAACGGTCGCGGATGACGCGGCTGGTAACCTTGTCGCCTTCGGTACCCGCAAGCGGGGAGTCGTTGACGATGAAGGACATGGTGACGGTTGGCGGATCTATCGGCTGGGCATGAAGAGGCTCGGTCACTTCGAGGGCGCAGAACGTGTCGGCAACGGTGCCTTTCTGCAAACCGGCGATGGCAACAATGTCGCCCGCATGGGCTTCGTCGATTGCCTGACGCTCAAGGCCACGGAATGTAAGGATCTTGGAGATACGGCCGGTTTCAAGTTGCGTGCCGTCACCATGCAGGACTTTTACCTGCTGGTTCGATTTGACGGTGCCTGAATGAATGCGGCCGGTGATGATACGGCCGAGGAATGGATCGGCTTCAAGGATCGTGCCGATCATCTTGAAGGCGCCTTCGCCAACGGTCGGCGCAGGAACATGTTCGAGAACCATGTCAAACAATGCTGCAAGACCCTGATCCTGCGGACCTTCCGGGTTGCGTGCCATCCAGCCATTGCGACCAGAACCGTAGAGGATCGGGAAATCAAGCTGTTCGTCAGTCGCGTCGAGAGCAGCGAAGAGGTCGAAGACTTCGTTCACAACTTCCTCATGGCGCGCATCAGGACGATCGATCTTGTTGATCGCGACGATCGGGCGCAGGCCAACCTTCAGCGCCTTGCCGACAACGAACTTCGTCTGGGGCATCGGGCCTTCGGCAGCATCGACGAGAACAATCGCGCCGTCGACCATGCTCAGGATACGCTCGACTTCACCACCGAAATCGGCGTGGCCTGGCGTGTCGACGATGTTGATGCGCGTGTCTTTCCAGACGACCGACGTGGCTTTGGCGAGAATGGTGATCCCGCGTTCCTTTTCGATATCGTTGGAATCCATCATGCGTTCGGCAACGCGCTGATTGTCACGGAAATTGCCGGACTGTTTCAATAGTTCGTCAACGAGCGTGGTCTTGCCATGGTCAACGTGTGCGATGATCGCGATGTTGCGCAGTTTCATAAGGTTCTCTTTTGGAGGATTGTGGACGCCACGTATGATGCGCCGCTTTACATTTGCGCGCTCCATACATGTTTTTTCGCAAATGCGAAAGGGGGCAAAGCGTTTTTGGCCTGCATGGCAGCCATGCAGGCCAAAGGTTAGAGCAAGGTCCCTGACAGGATCACCAGCGCAATACTGAAGTAAATCACCAGCCCGGTGACATCAACCAGCGTCGCGACAAAAGGCGCTGAGGCGCTGGCAGGGTCAAAGCCGGTTTTCTGCAGGATGAACGGCAACATGGAACCAACGAGCGATCCGAAAGTGACAATACCGATCAGCGCCGTGCCGACGGTTGCGGCAATCAGCGGCCAGTGCTGGCCGTAGTCAAAGAGGCCAAGCATCTGCCAGGTGGTAATACGGACAACGCCGATCAGGCCGAGAAAGGAGCCGAGCACAAGGCCGGTCGGTATTTCGCGCAAGGCTACCCGCCACCAGTCCTTCAGCCGCAGTTCCTGCAGTGCCAGGGCTCGGATCAGGAGCGAAGTCGCCTGCGAGCCGGAATTGCCACCTGAGCTCATGATCAGCGGGATAAACAGGGTCAGAACGACTGCCTTCTCCAATTCGCCCTCGAAATGCTGCATGGCGCTGGCGGTCAGCATCTCGCTGAGGAACAGCACGCCGAGCCAGCCGGCACGCTTGCTGATCATCTGCAGGAAGCCGATCTGCATGTAGGGCTTGTTCAAGGCCTCCATGCCACCAAACTTCAGCGTATCCTCGGTCATTTCCTGGGTCATGGCGTCGATCACATCATCGACGGTGACGATGCCGATGATCTGGTTGCCGTCATTGACCACGGGAACAGCGAGGAGATCATGCTTGCGGAAGAGCCGGGCTACGTCTTCCTGGTCGGTCAGCGGCGCGACGGTGACCGGGGCGACATCGCGGCCGACGCTCATGATCGAGACATCTGGTTCGCTGGTGATCAGCCGGCGCAATGCTACTGCCCGCAGCAGGCTTTTTGTTGCTGGATCAATGACATAGATCGCATAGACAGTCTCGCGGGAGCGCTCCACTTCGCGGATATGCTGCAGCGTCTGGGCAACGCTCCAGTCTGCCGGAACGCTGACGAATTCCGTCGTCATCAGGCTACCGGCCGTATGCGGCGGATAGCGCAGCAGCTTGCGCAAGGCGGCTTGCGTCTCGCGGCAAAGCCCTGGAAACAGTCGGTCGCGGATCTTTTCATCGAGTTCGTGAAAGATATCGGTGACGCGGTCAGCCGACATGGCATCGAGGAGTGCACATGCCGTTGCGTCGGGCAGGGCCTCGATGATGGCGGCAGCTGAATGCAGCTCCGGCTGATCGAGAATCAGCACAGCATGATCGCGTGGCATTTCAGCAATAATGCCAATGGAATCAGCCAGTTCGAGCTCGTTGAGAAGCTCGACGGCATCGGCGGCCTGCATGGTAGCAAGCTGTTCTGCCAGGGTCAGAGCGGGTGCCAGCCCGGTATGGACCGCATCCGTGTTAAAGCGAAGGTCGTTCATTTTAGCTCGCCTTTCTGTCGATCCGCCGTCACAGGGGATCGAGGCGAGCTGATCTCTAAATCAGGCCACGATCGCCGAGGGACGGCGCAAACAATCGACTATGACTGTCGTCGTTGGGCATAAGAGATAAACTCCGGTTGAAAATACGCAGGCCGCAAATTACAGGGCTGCGTGGCGTCATTTGGTCCTGTCCGAAGGCAAAGTCAACCCCCCGGCGTTTCGGAGCGATAACACAACTTCGTGCACCTGAATTACCCGTCATGATTGATAAAACCGTACCAGATTCGAGGATTCACGCCTCAGATTCGACAATTCTCGTATGAGATTTGCGTTATCTCGTTCAAAACCGATCCGGATTTGAGCTTTCGCGTTAGTAGGATCTTCGAGTCGGCCCGGTTCAAGCTTTCACACTCTCGTTGCCGGGGTCGTATAGTGGCTCGAGATGAATTCTGGCAGCGAAGCGCTCATTGGCAACGATGAGCTCATAAGTGCCATCTGTCAGGAATTCATCGGTCACGCCGTCTGCATTGCGTACATAGCCAAAACCGATGGGACTATCGACCGTATAGCCGTAGCCCCCACTGGTGAGGTAGCCGACCGGTTCGCCGTTGCGCAGGATGGTTTCGCGACCGAGGAGAACGACAGACTTATCCATGACCGTGAAACCGGCGAGCCGCTTCTTCAGCGGAGCGGCGTGGATGGCCTCGCTGGCCTGTCGTCCAAGGAAGTCGATGGATTTCCGCAGTTTCACCGCCCAGCCGAGCCCGGCTTCGAACGGTGAGTCATTCGGGGTGATGTCGGAACCCCAGGCGCGGTAACCCTTCTCCAGCCGCAGCGATTCAATGGCGCGGTAGCCGACCGGTCTGATGGCAAATTCTTCGCCGGCTCGCATGAGCGCATCGAAGACCGCTCCAGTTGCAGCGATCGGCACATGCAGCTCCCAGCCGAGTTCGCCGACATAGGTGACTCGCAGCCCGCGAACGGCCGTCCCGGCAATCTCGATCTCGCGGGCATGGCCAAACGGGAAGGCGCTGTTGCTCACGTCGGCATTGGTAACCCTTGCCAGCACATCGCGGGCCTTCGGGCCCATCAGCGAAAGGGTGCCGAAATCCTCGGTAATGTCTTTGAGATGCGCATCGAGATCTTTGCCGATGTGGTCCCTGATCCAGGCGAAATCGTGGGTGCGGAAGCCGGTGCCGGTGACGATGTAGAACTTGTCATCGGCAAGCCGCGCCACGGTCAGGTCGCATTCTATGCCGCCCCGCGTGTTAAGCAGCTGCGTGTAGGTCAGGCGACCCGCTGGTTTGGACACGTCATTGGCGCAGATGAAGTCCAGCGCCTTGCCAGCATCCTTGCCGGTCAATTCGAACTTGGCAAAGGAGGACTGGTCGAAAATACCGACCTTGTCGCGCACCAGTTTTTGTTCCTCGCCAACCGCATTGAACCAGTTCTGGCGGCCCATGGAATAGACGTCCTCTGCCGCCATGCCTTCCGGGGCAAACCAGTTCGGCCGCTCCCAGCCAAGCTTCGAGCCGAAGACGGCGCGATGCCTCTTCAGGCGTTCATAGAGCGGCGAGACGATGGCCGGGCGACCGGAGGTATATTCTTCGTGCGGAAAACCAATGGTGTAGTGCTTGCCATAGGCTTCGAGCGTACGATCCCGTACCCAGTCGCGATTGCGATGCAGATTGGAAAACCGCCTGATATCGACGGTCCACAGGTCCAGCGGCGCTTCGCCGTCGACGACCCACTGCGCGAGCACCCAGCCAGCGCCGCCGCCGGAAGCGATGCCAAAGGCGTTGAAGCCCGCGCCGACGAACATGTTGGAACATTCCGGCGCGACACCGAGAATGAAATTGCCGTCGGGGGTGAAGCTTTCCGGGCCATTGATCATCTGCTTGACGCCGGCGATTTCGAGGGCCGGAATGCGTTCCATGGCCTGCAGCATGTGCTGTTCGAAATGGTCGAAATCATCGTCGAACAGACGGAACTGCCAGTCGTTGGGCACGTCGCCGGTCACCCAGCTTTGCGGGTTGGGTTCATAGCCGCCCATGACGAGGCCGCCGACCTCTTCCTTGAAGTAGGTCCGGCGGTCCGGGTCGCGGATGGTCGGTGCGTTGGATGAGAGGCCGTCGATCTTCTCGGTGATGATGTACTGATGCTTGACCGGTTGCAGCGGCACGTTGATGCCGGCCATCTCACCGACCTGCCGTGCCCATTGGCCAGCGCAGTTGACGACCTTCTCGCAGGCAATGTCGCCCTGGTCGGTCTTGACCTTGACGATGCGGTCGCCGTTCATCTCGAAACCGGTGACGCGTATATTTTCGACGAGTTTCGCACCGTTCATACGCGCGCCCCTGGCGAGCGACTGGGTGATATCGGAAGGGCTGGCTTGTCCGTCCGTCGGCAGCCAGCTGGCGCCGACGAGATCGTCCACCTGCATCAGGGGGAACATCGCCTTGGCCTGCTGCGGCGAAAGGAGATGCATCTCCATGCCAAAACTTCCTGCGGTAGTTGCGAGGCGGCGGAATTCGGTCCAGCGATCCTGATTGGTGGCAAGGCGCAGGCAGCCGGTCATCTTCCAGCCGGTGGCGAGGCCCGTCTCCTCGTCGAGGCGCTTGTAGAGATCGACGGAATATTTGAGGACGCGGGTGATCGAGGCGGAAGAGCGCAGCTGGCCGACCAGTCCTGCCGCATGCCAGGTGGAGCCCGACGTGAGCTGGCCCATCTCCAGCAACACCACATCCGCCTTATGGTCCTTGGCAAGATGATAGGCCGTCGAACAGCCGATAATGCCGCCGCCAATGACGACGATCTGGGGATGGGTCGGGATGGTCATGATGCTGTCTTTCCATAGGTGCTTCTGTAGCGATCAAGCGCCTGGTCCAGCCGCCGTAGATTTTCCGCGGTATAGGCGACGTAATCGACGCCGGGCGCACTGAGGTAGAGTTCGGACACCATGCTCCACATGGCTTCGCGCAGTAGAGAGGCGCATTGCATGGCAGCGTGGGCGCGCTTGAGCTCTAGGTCGGGCGGGCTTTTGAAATAGGCCGCAAGCAGTGCTTCGGATTCGGTGTCATCAAGCCCGGCATTGGAGGCAAGGCCCGCAAGGTCGAACATGGCGGTGGAGAAACCAGCATATTCGAAGTCGATCAGCCAGAGGCGTTCGCCGTCATCGAGTATATTGGCTGGCAACAGGTCATTGTGACTGAAGATGATCGGCAGAGGACGTTGCGCCGCTTCCATTTCCGCAGCAATGGCGAGGTAGGCACCAAGATGCGGCACCATACGGCTGTTACCCGTTTGCAGTGTGCGGGCATAGTCGCGGATGACATGGAAGACCCAGAACATGAACCCAGGCCCGAGAATATGTTCGGGCATCGTCGTGTGAAATTGCCGGATCATCTCTGCCACGCGCGGAATATTGGCGCGGACATCGCCGCTATCATAAGTTCTTGCCCCAAGGAACGCCGTGACCATCACGCCATCACCGGCATGGAACAGTTCGGGGGCAAAGCCGGCGCGGTGCGCGGCTTTGGCCGTCATCGCTTCCCGGTCGCGAAACACATGATGAAATGGATAGTCCTTGCCAAAGCGCACGACATATTTGCGCTTCTCATCCTCGACCACATAGCTTTCATTGCTGATGCCGCCCTTGAGCAGCGTAACCTTTATCTCGCCTCGCCACAGCGGCAAAGCCGCGATGCGCAGTTCGACAGGCTGATCATGAAGGAGGTTGGTACCGGGCGCAATTGGCAATGCTCACTCCCCTCATCCTGAGCTTGTCGAAGAATCGGGCAGGACCGGTGCGTGGTTCGATAGACTCACCATGAGGAAGGTAGCCTGCATCAAGAGGGTTGTGGGCTCTCCGTCTGCAGGAAACTCGTTTATGGCAAAGACTTTCACTCCATATCCCAGCAACGGCATCTTGGGTACCTGCAAGGATAAGCCCTCCCTCACGGTGAGCCTGTCGAACTACGCATTACCATTAATCCCTGCATCCAAGTTCGAACATCTCCGAGCATCTGTCAACAGGTATTTGTGGTAATTTGTGGTTTTATTGCCTGATATGAACATAATTTGTGGTATTACTGGTGAAATTGCATATTTGTTTGAGGTTTCGGGCATGAATTCCAAGCGGCGTGGTGAGATAAGGCGGCTCTTGCAGGACGAGGGCACAATCTCGATTGCGGATCTGGCGCAAAAGCTCGGCGTCTCGCTCGAGACGATCCGGCGCGACGTCAGGCCAATGACAGATGAGGGCGCCATCACGCGTGTCCACGGCGCCATCGGGCTGCCGCAACACCTGGGCGAGGCGCCTTTCGAACTGCGCATGCGCGAGAATGCGGGTGCAAAACGTGCAATTGCGCAATGGGTTGCCCGGACCATTCAGAATGGCGAATCCATCATGCTGGATACGGGAACGACGACGAGTTTTCTTGCCCGTGAACTTTTGCAACATCGCAATCTGACCGTCGTGACCAATTCGTCGGATATCGCCCGGACGCTGGCAACCGTGAACGGGAACAAGGTGTTCATGGCGGGTGGCGAGCTGCGCAGTGACAGCGGTGCGGCTTTCGGTGTTTCTGCGATCGAGTTCGTGAACCGGTTCAGTGTCGGCCATGCGGTCATTTCCGTTGGCGCACTCGACGCTTCGGGCGGAATAACGGACTACGATCTGGCTGAAGCGGAATTTGCCCGTACGGTGCTATCGCGCGGTGCGCGCAAAACCGCCATTACGGATGCTACCAAATTCGGCCGTCGCGGGCTGGTGCAGGTCTGTGATCTTGGTGGGTTCGATGAACTTGTGACCGACCGGGATCCGCCGGACGACATAGTTCAGGCTCTTCACGCTGCGGGAACCATAGTAACTGTCGCGGCCAGACACTCCTGACAAAAGTAGATTGGCCCCACGCGCCAGGATGGTAGCATACCGCGCGCGAGTCGCGAGGAGTGACATGACCAAGTTTTTGTTTCAGAGGAAGATTCAGACGCCGATTGGCCCGATGGTCGCCATGGCGGGCAATGAAGGCTTGTCGTTGCTCGAGTTCGACGACCGGCCCGCACTGCCCCCGGAAATCGAGGAACTGGAAAGACGCTATGGCTATACGATCGAGCCTGGCGGCAACGCCATTCTCGATCAGATCGAGGCGGAGATTACAGCCTATTTCGCCGGGAGGCTGACGCAGTTCGAAACACCACTTGTGCTGCCGGGCATGCCATTCCAGCTGGATGTGTGGTCGAAGCTGCAGGAAATTCCCTATGGCCAGACCAGTACCTATGGCGACATGGCGCGGGTTATCGGCAAGCCGGGCTCCAGCCGCGCCGTCGGTGCCGCCAATGGACAGAACCGCGTTGCCATCGTCGTTCCTTGCCATCGGGTTATCGGAGCGGACGGTTCGCTGACAGGTTATGGTGGCGGCCAGCGGCGCAAGCGTTTCCTGCTTGACCTGGAACACCGGGTGTTTGCGGGCATGGCAAACCGGCCGGTCTTTCACCCGATCACAGCGCAGGGAAGCTTTTTCTAGACAATCAGACCCGTCGTGAACTGCGGCTCATGCAGCAGCCGATCCAGCAGGACAAGGCCGTTTTCGAGTGTCGCCCTGTCAGGTGCCGCACCAAGCGATACGCGAACCGCCTCCGTTGCAGATGCCCCGATGCTGAAGGCCGATGCGGGCACGATGCCAAGACCCGAGCGACGGGCAAGGGCCGCGAACTCGCTGGCGCTCCATTGCGCCGGAAGCGTGAGCCAGAGGTGGTGGCCTGCCGGTTCGGCGGCATAGGTCCAGTCTTTCAGGATGGCGGAGGCCAGGCTCTGACGCGCGCGGCTTTCCGCCCTGATCGCCAGGGCGATCTGTTGCAACGTGCCGTCTTCGATCCAGTTGGTGGCGAGAGCGGCCAAGAGCGGCGAGGCGCCCGGATTGCTCGCGCGCAGGCTGGATGCAAGTTTCAGAACGTCCAGCACCGAGGGGCAGACGACATAGGCAACCCGGAGCGCCGGGGTCGCGCATTTGGACAGGGTAGCGATATGCCAGGTAAGGCCAGGCGCCAGTGTCGCGATGGCCGGCAAGGGCCGATCAAGCAGCTCCGCATAGGGATCGTCCTCGATGATTGCCACTTTGTGGCGGGCTGCGACTTCAGCTATTGCCTGCCGCCGCTCAAGCGGCATGGTCGCCGTCGTCGGATTATCGATGGACGGAATGACGTAGATTGCCTTCGGTGAATGATGCCGGCAACATTCCTCGAACGAATCCGGGATAACGCCGTGCTCGTCCATGGCAAGCGGGTGAATGGTAACGCTGAGGGCCGCCGCGGCCGATTTCAGACCAGGATAGGTTTCCGCCCCGGCGCAGATGCTGCCTTTGGTGGCGACAAGGCTGCAGATGGCGAAGAGCGCGCTTTGTGCGCCCCCGGCGACGACAAGCCGGTCTGCGGCTGGTGCGGCACCGAAGCGCGCGGTAAGCCACTGTACCGCAGCATGGCGGGATGCTTCGGTCCCGGTGCTTTCCTGGTAGGAGAGAAAGTGGCTCGGCGCGCCGGCAAGAAGAGCGCTGACGCCATGGGCGATGCGACCCGGCAAACCGGCGTCGGCCGGTTGCGGCGGTATGTTCATGCTAAGGTCGAGTTCAGCAGCCGGTGTTGCCGTTGCCGGTTGATCTGGTCGTATCTTTACGAAGGTGCCGGAGCCCGTTCGTGCCTCAATCAGGTCCAGACGGCGGACTTCATTCAAGGCGCGCGTTACAGTTGTAAGGTCAACGCCGAGTTCGCGCGCGATGTCGCGTTGCGGCGGCAGTGCGTCCCCCGATTTTATGAGTCCCGCAGCGATATCGGCTTTCAGCGCATCGGCAATACCCTGATGCTTGTATCTGGCATTTGCGGCGATGCGGGGCTTCCAGAGGGTCATATGGCATCCATTGTATGGGTAATGTCCATACAATTATTGGATTTGGTGACCATTTGCAAGGCAAATTGTCGCTGATTGTTTGGAAGAGCTTTATTTTCCTCCATACAAGGCATAGCTATGTATGCAGATCATCTCGATTGTACGTGTGATAAATCCATACAATGAGATAGGCATTGAATGGCGATTGCCATGTCAGACATTCATTACCATCCGACGGAAAACCCGATGAAGACCGGCATTCTCGGGCGTTGTCCGCAATGCCAGCAGGGGCATCTGTTCCAGGGCTTCCTCAAACTGGCACCATCCTGCGAGGTTTGCGGCCTTGACTATTCCTTTGCCGATCCTGCTGACGGTCCGGCGTTCTTTGCCATGACCATCGTAGCGGTGCCGGCCATGATTTTCGCGCTTTGGCTGCAGACCACCTACGAAGTGTCGATCTGGGTGCATCTGTTCACCACGCTGCCATTGACGCTGTTCGGCAGTCTCGCACTGTTGCGGCCGCTGAAGGGCTGGCTGGCTGGTCTGCTCGCAATATTTCCACAAGGCCGAAGAGGGCAAGCTGGTACGCAAGGGCGACGTCTGAGGCGCCGCCCTCACGCAAGTCATTATGGCATCAGATATTGGTGCCGCCATCGATTGTGAACGCCGAGCCAGTGATGAACCGGCCCTCATCGCCTGCCAGAAATGCGACAAGTCCGGCAATATCCCTGGCTTGACCGAAGCGGGGAATCGCCATCAGTGCGCGCTGAGCGTCGGCATGGTCGCCATTGGCGGGATTCATGTCCGTGTCAGTCGAACCGGGCTGGACGATATTGACCGTGATTTCCTTCGGGCCAAGGTCGCGCGCCAGTGCCTTGGTCAGGCCGACAAGGGCTGCCTTGCTGGTCGCATAGATACTGAGGCCGGGAAACGGCACGCGCTCGCCAAGATTGCTGCCGATCGAAACAATGCGTCCGCCAGCACCCATGAGCGCGGCCGCAGCCTTTGATGCAACAAAACTCGCCCGAACATGGATGGACATGACGCGATCGAACTCGTCAAGCGTGGCCGTTTCGATCTGGTCGACCGAGAAGACACCGGCGCTGTTGACCAGAATATCCAGCCTGCCGAGCTTGGCGTGGGCCTCGTTGACGGCAGCCTCAACGGCGGCTGCATCGAGATTGTCCGCCTTGATGGCAATGGCGCGCCGACCCAGCTTTTCAATGGCCTTGACGGTTTCGTCAGCCTTCGCGGCGGCACTGGTATAGGTGATTGCGATATCGGCGCCGTCTTCAGCCAGTTTGAGCGCGATGGCGGCGCCAATACCGCGGCTTCCGCCCGTGACGAGAGCCACCTTGTTGTTTAGACGAGTCATGTGGATTCCTTTATGTAATGATCGATACAGAAAGGCATAGAATGCTTGCGCGGAGGCGTCAAGTGTTTTATGTATCGATCATTACATAAAGGAGAAGCCATGACGCAAAGAGGTCGCCCGCGCGCATTCGACCGCGATGCTGCCCTAGCGCGCGCCATGCAGGTTTTTTGGGCGAAGGGATATGAGGGCGCCTCCATGGCTGACCTCACCGGGGCGATGGAGATCAATGCGCCCAGTCTTTATGCTGCCTTCGGCAGCAAGGCCGAACTGTTCAAGGAATCCGTCGAAGTCTATCGAACCAGGGTCGGTGTGCAGATCTGGGATGCACTGCCGGAGGCCGCAACGGCGCGCGAAGGCTTTGCCAATTTCCTCAGGGAGACGGCGCTCGCCTATACGCATGACGACGAGCCGCATGGCTGCCTGATCGTGCTCGGCGCGCTGCATGGCGAACAGGGATCGGAGTCAATCTGTGCGCTGTTGCGCGACCGGCGCCTGGAGAACGTGAGCCAGCTGCGCGAAAGGCTAGAGCGCGGGGTGCGCGAGGGGGAATTGCGGGAGACAGTCGATTGCCAGCAGGTCGCCGAGTTCTATGCCACGGTGCAGCACGGCATGTCGATCACCGCCCGCGACGGAGCATCGCTGGAGCAGTTGTTGAAGACCGCTGACGCTGCCATGGCCGCGTGGCATACGCTAACGTTGAAGGCGGCCTGAAACGAAAACGGGCGGCAGAGCCACCCGTTTCGCATTCAAGTACATAATGAGCGGCAGCTTATTCGCTGGCAGCAGCTTCTTCAGCCGGAGCTTCTTCTGCAGGAGCTTCCGCAGCGGCCTTGGCGGCAGCCTTTGCAGCTTCGGCTTCGGCAATGACCTTTGCCTTCGCATCTTCTTCTGCCTGCTTGGCGAGAGCAACGCGCTCCTGTGCCTTCTTGCCCGGAACAGCCTTTTCAGGATTGCTGCGGGTGTCGCGCTTGGCGATACCGGCCTGGTCGAGGAAGCGCAGAACGCGATCCGTCGGCTGTGCGCCATGACCGATCCAGTAGTTGATGCGGTCGGCATCGAGCTTGACGCGATCGCCATCCTTGGGAAGCATCGGGTTCCACGAGCCGACGTTTTCGATGAAACGGCCATCGCGTGGCGAGCGAACGTCAGCGATGACGACGTGGTAGTAGGGGCGCTTCTTCGACCCTGCGCGGGCCAGGCGGATTTTCAGTGACATGGTATTCTCCTAGTTAAGTTAAGCGCCGTTTTCTTTGGCGGCTGTTGTTTCGTGATGCCTGATCACTTCCTTGACGATGAAGTTCAGGAACTTCTCGGCAAAATCGGGGTCAAGACCGGACGACTGGGCAAGAGAGCGCAGACGTTCGACCTGGAGTTTTTCTCGCGCTGGATCGGCCGGTGCGAGGCCATTCTGGGCCTTCAGCAGACCCACTTCCTTGGTGCAACGGAAACGTTCAGCCAGCATGTGGATCAGCGCCGCATCGATATTGTCGATGGAGGCGCGCAGTTCGAGCAGTTCCTTCGGGAGGGACGATGAGGACATGGTTACCCTTTCTTCTTCGGAAGGCCGGGAAGGCCACCACCAAGACCGGGCAGACGCGGCATGCCGCCGCCCAAACCACCGAGGCCACCGAGCCCGCCAGGCAATCCGCCACCCTTGCCAAAACCGGCGGCTTCCGCCTGTTTCTGCAGGGCTTCCAGCTGCTTCGGGTCCATCTTTGACAGATCTGGCATGCCGCCGCCAAAGCCCCCAGGGCCACCCATGCCACCAAGGCCCATCTTGGCGCCGAGGCCGCCCATCATCTGTTTCATGATGCCGCCTTTGCCCTTGCCGCCCATCGCTTTCATCATGTCCGCCATTTGGCGATGCATCTTGAGAAGCTTGTTGATGTCGGCGGCGTTGGTGCCGGAGCCCTTGGCAATGCGCTGCTTGCGCGAATGCTTGAGAATGTCTGGATTGCCGCGCTCGGCTGCGGTCATCGACGAGATGATGGCGAGCTGGCGCTTGAAGATGGAATCGTCGAGGCCGGCAGCGGCCATCTGATCCTTCATCTTGCCCATGCCGGGCATCATGCCCATGATACCGCCCATGCCGCCCATCTTCTGCATCTGGCCGATTTGGTCGGCAAGATCGTTGAGATCGAACTTACCCGACTGCATCTTCCTGGCCATCGCCGCGGCTTTTTCCGCATCGATGTTCTCGGCAGCCTTCTCGACGAGCGAAACGATGTCGCCCATACCGAGAATGCGGTCAGCGATACGCCTTGGATAGAACTCCTCCAGCGCATCCATCTTTTCGCCGGTGGCGATCAGCTTGATCGGTTTGCCGGTGACGGCGCGCATGGAAAGGGCGGCACCGCCGCGGCCATCGCCGTCCATGCGGGTCAGCACGAGACCGGTGATGCCGACACGTTCATCGAAGGAGCGGGCGAGGTTGACCGCGTCCTGGCCAGTCAGCGCATCGGCGACCAGCAGGATTTCTTGCGGGTTGGCCTTCTTCTTGATGTCGGCCATTTCGACCATCAGCGGCTCGTCGATATGGGTGCGGCCGGCCGTATCGAGAATGACCACATCGTGGCCACCGAGCTTGGCGGCCTGCACGGCACGTGCGGCGATCTCGACCGGTGTCTGGCCGGCGATGATCGGCAGCGTGTCGACGCCGGTCTGTACGCCGAGCTGGCGCAACTGTTCCTGGGCGGCGGGGCGGCGCGTATCGAGCGACGCCATCAGCACCTTCTTCTTCGACCGCTCGGTCAGGCGCTTGCCGATCTTGCCCGTCGTCGTGGTCTTGCCCGAGCCCTGGAGGCCAACCATCATAATGACAACGGGAGCAGGTGCATTGAGGTCAATGGTGACGCCCTCGGCGCCGAGCATGTCGACGAGTTCATCATGGACGATCTTGACGACCATCTGGCCGGGTTTGATGCTTTTCAGAACCTCGGCACCGACAGCCTTGGCGCGAACCTTGTCGGTAAAGGAACGGACGACATCGAGCGCAACGTCGGCTTCGAGGAGAGCGCGACGAACCTCACGCAACGCCGCTGCGACGTCGGCATCCGACAGCGCGCCGCGACCGGTAAGGCCGTTCAAAATCGAACCTAGTCGTTCCTGTAAGCTCTCAAACATCCAGTTTTCCTTTATTCCTTCGAAGGCCTTCCCCGAAAGATAAATACCAACCGCGCCCAGGCAAGAGCTCAAAGCAAAATGACACCCGAGGGCGCGTCGCGCTGTCGGGTGTTGACCTCCGGGATCGTTTGAACCTTTTCAGGGTCCCGGTCGGCTGCTCGGAGTTCAGAACTCGTCGCGGATTGATGCGCGGCTTAAACAGGAAGTGGCGGGCAGAGTCAAGATGCGGGACGTCAGGCACGCTTTTTTTGGTTTGTCATGGCGTCGACCTGGGCGCTTTGGTCATTTGGCTTGTCTTGAAGTTGCATGACCTTGCGCAGCGCCTCATCAATGCGACCCTGCCAGCCACGCCCCCCCGAGCGATAATAATCCAGCACGTCGGGGCTGAGGCGGATGGATACCGGAATTTTCCTCACGGCGCTGAACGGCCGACCAGGGCTGCCCTTTGTAAATTCTTCGGTCACAAGTATGCTGTCCGGGTCGTCCAATGCTGCTTTCGTAAGTGCTGCATCTTCCTCAGGAGTAAGAGATTTAGCGTAAGCCTTTGCAATGGCAATGGCTTCCTCACGGGTCTTTGGCTTATGAGCCCGCGGTGTCACAGTCATCGTTACCAATCCAGTTTCCGCATCGAAAACAGTTGTGGCGCCATGCTTGTCATGTTCGTGATTTGCCATAATCAATTGCCTCCTTCCGGGATGCCCTGCGCAGTGAGATAACACGAATGGATGTTTCTCTCAGGGCGTAGACAAGCGTATGAACCTTGCCGCGAAGAAGACTTATGGCAACGATGCGTTTTTCACCATAAACCTTTTCTCGGTTCACCGGCCATTCTAAGGCCGTTTCGAAATCGAAATGTTCTATAGCTTCGAACGCCACACCATGCTTGCGCAGATTACTTTTGGCCTTTTCAGGATCCCATTCAAATCTAGCCATGAAAATCGCTTGGGTCAATAATTATTGTATATACAAAAATATGAATCGAGCCTAATGGAATCAATCGGATCCTCTAGTGGGAAGGTGACGCAACTTCTCTAATCAATAAGTCTAAGGCTACGACACCAAAATAACGCTACTATAGATCGATACTCAACTAGAGATTGTATTCTTGCTCAGTGCCTTAGCCATAAGACCTGATGTGTTCGAGCGAGAATTTTCATACCAAAATTCATGAAATGGCCTCAAACTTACGAGAAGGAGGCGGCTTTTGCCCAATAGATCAGCAGTTCTGACAGATGACAGGGTTGCAGAAAAGTGGCAATAGAAGCACGAGCGACTCAACTTTTAAGGAGATATCCATGGCATTTGCTGCCAAAGGCAGGTTTTTTGCGGCTGTAGCGACAGCGCTTATTGTAACGGCAGGCGCGGCGCAAGCCGCAGCCGGATGTGGCAACAATTCTGCGGGATTTTCGACATGGGTCGAACAATATAAGCAAGAGGCCCAGGCACAGGGTGTTGGCAGCCGGGGTATCAATGCCCTCGACACAGTGAACTACGCGACGAAGACCATCAATGCCGACCGCAACCAGAAGAGCTTCAAGTATTCGCTCGACAAGTTCATGCAGGTGCGTGGTGGTCAGACCATCATTTCGCGGGGCAAGGCGCAAAAGGCACAGAATGCCGCGTTGTTTGCCAACATCGAAAAGCGCTACGGCGTTCCCGCCGGTCCACTGATCGCGATCTGGGGCATGGAAACCGGCTTCGGCAGCTTTATGGGCAACCAGCACACGCTTTCAGCGGTTACGACCCTTGCGTATGACTGCCGCCGTCCCGAGTATTTTCGTGACCAGCTGAACGCCGCACTGAAGCTGATCGACAATGGCACGCTCGCTCCCAATGCCATAGGCGCCATGCACGGTGAAATCGGCCAGACGCAGTTCCTTCCCCTCAATGTCCTGCGCTATGGTGCGGACGGCGATGGCAACGGCCGTATCGATATGGTCCGTTCCAAAGCCGATGCCCTCGCATCGACGGCAAACTTCCTGCGGGGCCATGGCTGGCAGGCGGGTGCAGGGTACCAGCCAGGGCAGCCCAATTACGGCGCTATCCAGGGTTGGAACGCCGCCAGTGTCTATCAGCAGGCCATTGCCATCATCGGCGCGAGGATTGACGGCGAATAATCAAGTTTGTTCATGAATGCCGAAGGGCCGGTGCATCGCGCCGGCCCTTTCGCTTGTCAAAAGCCTTCGCAGGCTTCTCCGACAGAGCTCTGGGCGCTTTCAATGATCTTGCCACTGCGAAAGTTGAAAATTTCGCGCGTGTAGGTGGTGTTGCTGGGAAACTGGTAGCAAACGAAAACGGTAATCGTATCGGTTTCCGCACTCGCGATACGATGGCGGACCGTGGCGCTGCGCACTGCATTCTTCCATTCGTCCAGACTATCGAGGAATTCTTCCTTGGTCTGGATCGCGTCGATATCTTCGAGAATGATTTTCGCGTCATCGGCAAGAAGGCCGTCGAATGTGGCGCGGTCAGCGGTCGCTAACCCCGAATACCAGCGCTCGACAAGGGTTTCCGGCGTATCCGCCGCCAGGGCAGGGTGGATCAAGGCGAGAATGACAGCGATCGTGAATATCAACCGCGCCATTCCAATATCCTCTATTCCAGCGTGGCGGCGCCGACCTCTTCAGGGTCGGGGCGAAGGAAGTCACCGGTTTCAGGGTTCATGATCCAGAGTTCGCCGGTGGAAATGTCGAACCAGGCGCCATGCAGGCTGAGGCGTCCCTTCTTCTCAAGAATATCGATGCAGGGGAAACTGCGCAGGTTGTTCAGAGAATAGCGGATGGAAATTCGCTCAAGTGCCGTCTGACGCTCGAAAGGGGTCATCAGCGCGTTTGCGGAAACAGCCTCCGCCGCAGGTCCGACGAGGCTCATCCACTTGCCGATGAAATCGCCGGGCGAGAGCGGCTGGCTTTCGGTGTCGAGGGCTGCCTTGATGCCACCGCAGCGACCATGTCCGAGGACGACGATATTCTTGACCTTGAGACTCTGCACCGCAAATTCGAGCGCGGCGGATGTCGCGTGATATTCGCCATCGGGCGCATAGGGAGGCACGAGATTGGCCACGTTGCGGACAACGAAGATTTCGCCCGGAGCCGTATCGAATATGATTTCAGGTGCAGAGCGGGAATCGCAACAGGCAACGACCAGTGTTTCCGGCGTCTGGCCCTGATCGGCGAGCTGCTTGTAGCGCATCGTCTCATTGGCGTAGCGATGCGCCATGAAATTGCGATAGCCGGTGAGGAGTTTCTCAGGAAGCAGGGTCATGGCTTTTGCTTAATACCGATTTAGCAGAAGATCAATTAGCCGCACCAGGTTCTAGTGTCTCAGGCCCGCACGCCCTTGCTTGGATGAACCAGGCGGCGCATCTGCGTCATTGCCATTGGCGTCGAAAGGCTGGATGCGTCGGCTTCGAGCATCAGTTCGTCGGCGCCGCGCTTGGCGGAGCGCGCCATAATCTCGAAGACGGATGCGGTAGTCCGCTGCAGGACCTGTTCAAGATCGAGGCCAGCCAGCATGCGGGCAAGGAACAATGCGGAGGTAAGGTCACCAAGCCCATTGGTTGGGCCTGTAACGAGGCGGTGTTCGGCGAGAAGAGCCAGCGAGTGGGTGACGAGGAGATTGCCCGTACCGCCCGCAAGCATCGGATGTGCGGACGTGACAAGCATGGTGCCCGGTCCCGCATGCAAGGCTGCCTGCATGATTGCCTTGTTGTCGGGCAAGTCTGCACCAGTCAGCCACGCAAGTTCGAAGCGGTTCGGCGTCGCGATGTCGGCGAGTGGCATCAGCTGATCGCGAATGCCGATCGCTGTCGCTTCGGGAACGTAGAGGCCCTTTTCGTCGCCAATGACCGGATCGCAGAGATAAAGTACTTGCCTGTTGCGGGCCTTCACCGTCTTGACTAGACGCGCAACAGCGGCGGCCTGTGCTGCATTTCCGAGATAGCCGCTCATGATGCCGCTGACTTCGCCGAGCCATGGCGCACGCTCGAGGTCAGCGATCAGATCGTCGAATTGTTGCACCTCCGGAACGATACGCTTGGCTGGACCATGACCTGGATGCCAGGGAAGAATGACCGTCGGCACAGCCCAGACCGGGTGGCCGAGCGTTTCAAGCGCAAAGACAGCGGCACGATTGCCAACCGAGCCGCGGACAACGTGGCTGGAAATGACGATGACGGCATTGGAGGAGACAGCAGCGGGACTGGTCATTGGAAATACTCGTGCAGGAGGGGGAGAGGAGCTTAAACCATGCCGAAAAAGGAACTCAGGAACCAGATAAACATGGCGATCAGCACAAGCAATCCCAGAAACCGGCCGATCCGCGTGCCCCAGATTTCGATTGGATCGGCAGCATCGGCGTCCTCGGCAGAAAAATGGCCTTTGGCGCGCTCTACGACGGACAGGCCCCCGGTTGCGGATTCATGGTTGACGCGGTCCAGAATGCGTCTGGATTCCGTATCGGGCTTGGGCTTGTTGTCCTGTTCAGGCATGACAATTCCATGTGATTGCAAAGCAAATCACCATAGCGCTTTGCCAGTTCCTTTTGCAGAAAAAAATCGCTAGGTTCGTACTGCTTCGTTCGACAAGGCCGTCCGGCCGCTGAATCTGACATTGGGGAGAGGATTCCGATGCAATACGTGACTTCATTGGCGGCGCCGCGCCGCGTGCTTTCCGTTCTTGCTCTCGCACTCCTTGTGCCGCTGCTTTCCGCCTGCGGGTTCAACACGATTCCGACCAATGAAGAACGGGCCAAGGCTGCCTGGAGCGAAGTGCTGAACCAGTACCAGCGCCGCGCCGATCTCATTCCAAACCTCGTCGAGACCGTCAAGGGTTATGCGGCGCAGGAAAAGGACGTGCTTACGGCCGTGGTCGAGGCACGTGCGAAGGCAACATCCGTGCAGGTGACGCCGGAAACACTGACCGATCCCAATGCAATGAAAGTGTTTCAGGATAATCAGGCCAATCTTACCGGCGCGCTGTCGCGGTTACTGGCCGTGGTCGAAAACTATCCGGATCTCAAGTCGAACCAAAACTTCCTCGCGTTGCAATCGCAGCTGGAGGGGACGGAAAATCGCATCGCAGTGTCCCGCCGCGATTATATCGAGGCCGTACGGGTCTACAACACCTCGCTCAGGACAATGCCGACCATGATCTGGAAGTGGATCTGGTTCACCGGAAACGAGCCTTACCAGACCTTCAGCATCGACGATTCAGCCAAGCAGACGCCTCAAGTCAAGTTCTAGGCTTTCGAGATGCCCATACCGGGTCAAATTGCGGTCATGACCGTTTGCGGGCGATCGGCCAGATGGATTGCCGGTCGCCTGTTGCTGATTCCCGTGCTTCTCTTCCTGCTGGTCGCGGGCGCTTTCCCTGCCGAACTGCCCCCTCTGACGGGACGTGTGGTGGACGGCGCCAATGTCATCGATGCAGCAACCCGGGAGCAGATCAGCCAGAAGCTAGCGGCCTTCGAGGCGAAGTCCTCCGATCAGGTGGTGGTGGTGACGGTGCCGAGCCTGGATGGCGAGGAAATAGAACCGTTCGCCAACCGGCTCTACCGTTCCTGGGCCCTTGGACAGAAACAGGAAAACAATGGTGTATTGCTGGTCGTCGCACCGAATGACCGCAAGGTACGCATCGAGGTTGGCTACGGCCTTGAAGGCACGCTGACCGATCTGTTGTCGAAGCTGATCATCGAAAACGCCATCATTCCGGGTTTCCGTTCGGGCGACTATTCCGGGGGCATCTCGAAAGGTGTCGACGGAATCCTGACCGTACTTTCCGGAGACGCTGCCGAACTCGAGGCACGGGCCAAGCGGAACGTCCAGGAAGAATCCTCCGACGTCGACTGGTTCGTGGTGATCTTCATCGCGATCTGGGTCACGATCTTCTTCGGTGGTTTTGCCATGGCGGTCCTGGCACCGGTCTTCGGCCGCAAGATTGGCCCTGGCCAATATGAATGGCTGGGGATGCACATCGACAACCGTCCAAGGCGCCGTTCCGGTGGCGGATGGTCTGGTGGTGGGGGCTGGACCTCAGGCGGAGGTGGTTGGTCATCGGGGGGTGGCGGAGGTGGCTTTTCAGGCGGCGGCGGTTCGTCCGGTGGCGGCGGTGCATCGGGGAGCTGGTAGACCATGAGACTCATGAACGAAGCTGACCACGCAAGTATTGCCGAAGCGATCCGCGATGCGGAAAGCCGTACCAGCGGTGAAATCTATGCGGTGCTGGCGCGGCGCAGCGACAGCTATTTCTACGTTGCCGGCTTTACTGTCGCCTGCGGCATCCTGCTTGCCGCCGTATTCGTCGCGGTGGCGGCGCACTGGTACTGGTACACCATCCCGCTGCCGGTCTTCGGTCTGGCGATCCTCGCCGCGTTCCTGACTGCCGTGCTGCTTTTGTGGCTGGCGCCAGGCATCACATTATGGCTGGTTCCCAAGCGCATTCTCTACCGGCGCGCGCATCTCAATGCGATACAGCAATTCCTGGCGCGTAACGTTCACCTCACCACCCAGCGTACCGGCATACTGCTGTTCGTCTCGCTGGCGGAACGCTATGCCGAGGTCGTTGCGGATGCCGGCATCAATGCCAAAGTCCATCAGGATGAATGGAACAATATTGTTGCGATTCTGACCGATCATGCCAGTCGGGATGATTTGACCGCCGGGTTCCTCCAAGCAATCGAAAAGGCCGGTTTGCTGCTGGAAGAACATTTCCCGGTTGGGCCCGATGACATCAATGAACTGGATGATCACCTGGTGGAATTGTAAGTTTATTGCGTGTCACATGATTTTCACCCCGAACGTGCAGTTTGTAGTCGAAAATGCCTTCCGAATGGCTATGATCGGTCCAATTAGGGAACCGAGGGGGAATATTTAATGGCTTCCAAGACAAAACCGGACGTAAAAGCCGTCACGAAGTCAAAACCGCCGAAAGCTGCAAAAGAGAAAAAAGCCGGGACGGGCCTCTTCCAGGAACTGCTGTTTGCCCGGGCGCCTGAAGAAGACCTTGCCGTTTATGATGCGGGCGCGCTGGGCGCTTCGGCCAAGCTTGCACAAGATGCTCTGACCCGTTTCAAATCCGGCAAACCATTAATCGATCTTTCCGAAAGCAATTTGGTCTATCGCGATGGCAGGCCTATTACGGTCGTCACGCTGATCAACGACAACATGCCATTCCTGCTGGATTCGGTCCTGGGTGAAATTAGTGAACGCGTGAGTTCGATTTACCTGGTGCTGCATCCGGTCATGGATGTGGACAGGAAGAGTGGCATCGTTATCGGAGGCGCCGGTCCTGAAAAGCCGGGGGAGAACGTGGCCCGCGTCTCGGTGATGCAGATCCATGTTCCGGCACTTGATGGACCTTCACGCGAGATCATGTTTGCCTCGCTGACCAATGTGCTCAAACAGGTGCGCGAAGCTGTCAATGACCGCGCGGCCATGGTGGCGCGCCTGAGTGACGCGATAGAGGCTTACAGAACTGGCAAAACGCCGATGAAAAGCGCTGCAGCAGCAGAAGCCGTAGAATTCCTCGAGTGGTTGCGCGACAACAATTTCACCTTTCTGGGCGTTCGTGAATACGACTATCAGGGTGTCGGCAGTCAGGGTGAGTTGGAGCGGTCGGGCAAGCGGGGTCTTGGCATCTTGAGCGATCCCGATGTGCGGGTACTCAAGCGTGGCAACCAGGGCGTAACGACAACACCGCAGATCATCGCCTTTCTGACCGGTCCTGAACCGCTGATCGTCACGAAGGCCAATACGAAATCGCTGGTACACCGTCGCGGTTATATGGATTACATCGGCGTGAAGACGTTCGATCCGGAGGGCAAGGTCACGGGGGAATTGCGGTTCGTTGGACTGTTCACCTCCGGCGCCTACACACGTTCGGTACTTAAGATCCCGTACCTTCGATCGAAAACCGAAGCCGTGATCAGCAGGCTTGGCTTCAACCGGGAAGATCATTCGGGCAAGCAATTGATCAAGGTGCTCGAGAGCTATCCGCGTGACGATCTTTTCCAGATCGATGTCAAGACGCTGACCCGCTATGCCGAAGCCATTCTCGCCCTTGGTGAGCGGCCACGCGTGCGCGTTCTGCCACGTATCGATCCGTTCGGCCGCTTCGCCTCCATTATCGTTTTCGTTCCCCGCGAACGCTACGATTCTGTCGTGCGCGAAAAGATTGGCGCGTATTTTGCCGGCGTCTACGAGGGTCATGTCTCGGCTTATTACCCGGCATTTCCAGAGGGCAATCTTGCCCGCGTCCATTTTATCATCGGTCATGCCGAGGATGAGTTCCCCAAGGTCAAGCGTGAGGCGCTGGAAGAAACCGTTCGCTCGATTGTCCGGACCTGGGAAGACGCGGTGGCTGAAGTCGGCGACCGCACCGGAACCTCGGAGTTCACGCCGCTGGCCGCAGCCTTCCCGGACTCCTATCGTGAGAATTTTTCGCCGGATGAAGCGCTGGTCGATGCGAGCCGGATTGCCGGTCTTTCGCGCAACAATCCGCTTTTCGTCGATTTCTACCGGCACCGGACCGACGGGCCGAATGCCGCTTCCCTGAAGATCTATCATTACGGTTCCGCCGTCGCCCTGTCACACCGCGTACCCCTCCTGGAGAATATGGGTTTCCGCGTCATCAGCGAGCAGACCTTCGCGCTGCCCGCTGCCGATGGCAGTCCGCTTTATGTGCATGACATGGAGCTTGTCAGCGCCTCGGGTTCACCGATTGATCTCGCCGACAATGGCGATCTGTTCGAAGATGTGTTCCGCAATATCTGGAGCGGTGCGTCGGACAATGATGGATACAATGCGCTCGCGCTCACCGGGCAACTGACGGCGCGGCAGATTATCATCCTGCGTGCCTATGGCCGCTATCTGCAGCAGGCAGGCATTCCCTATTCGCAGGATTTCATTGCGGCAACGCTTAACCGCTATCCTGCGATCGCCAAACAGATATTCAACCTGTTCGAACAGGGACTTCACCCCGCCAAGGCCAATCTGGTCCAGTCGCAGCGCAAGCAGACTGCGATCAGGGCGGCTATCGAAGAGGCTCTTCAGGGCGTCCCCAGTCTCGATGACGACCGTATCCTGCGCCGCTTCCTCAATCTCATCGAGTCTACGCTGCGTACAAACGCCTTTTCGCCAGAAGAGGACGGGAGCGAGCGCGTGACCCTGGCATTCAAGCTCGATCCACGAGCATTGGACGCTCTGCCAGAACCACGCCCCTATCGCGAAATCTTCGTCTATGGGCCAGAGGTCGAGGGCGTGCACCTGCGCTTCGGACCGGTTGCCCGCGGCGGCTTGCGATGGTCAGACCGTGCCCAGGATTACCGCACGGAAGTGCTGGGACTCGTCAAGGCACAACAGGTGAAGAATGCCGTCATCGTTCCCGTTGGCGCCAAAGGCGGCTTCTTTCCAAAGCGCCTGCCGACTGGCAGCGATCGCAATGCAATCTTCGAAGCCGGCCGCGCCGCCTATATTACCTTCATCGCGACACTGCTGTCGGTGACCGACAATCTGCAGGGCGAAACGGTCTTGCCGCCCGCCAATCTTGTCCGGCTCGACGGTGACGATCCTTACTTTGTCGTTGCTGCCGACAAGGGCACCGCGACATTCTCCGATACGGCGAATGCCATCAGCCAGGCGCATGATTTCTGGCTCGACGATGCTTTCGCTTCCGGCGGTTCCGCCGGTTATGACCACAAGAAGATGGGCATTACAGCACGTGGCGCCTGGGAAGCGGTCAAGCGCCACTTCCGCGAGATCGGCACGGACATCCAGACGACACCATTTACCGTCGTTGGCGTCGGTGACATGTCGGGCGACGTCTTCGGCAACGGCATGCTCTTGTCGCCCCAAACAAAGCTGGTCGCAGCCTTCGATCACCGCGATATCTTCATCGATCCTGAGCCGAATGTGAAGGCAAGCCTGAAGGAACGCCAACGGCTGTTCAACCTGCCGCGCTCCAGCTGGCAGGACTATGACAAGACAAAGATTTCAGCGGGTGGCGGGGTGTTCTCACGCTCGCAAAAGTCGATAACGCTGTCGAAAGAGGCGGCGAAGGTCATCGGCCTTACCAAGACCACGGCAACGCCGTTCGAGATCATGACGGCGATCCTGAAAGCGCCGGTGGATCTTTTGTGGTTCGGCGGTATCGGTACCTATGTCCGCTCGTCGCTTGAAAGCGATGCGGAAGTGGGCGACCGCGCCAATGATTCCATCCGTATCACCGGCAGCGATGTACGGGCAAAGGTCATCGGCGAAGGCGCCAATCTCGGCGTGACGCAGAAGGCCCGTATCGAGTTCGGCCTGCTCGGCGGACGCTGCAACTCCGACGCGATCGACAACTCCGCCGGCGTCAATACGTCCGACGTCGAGGTCAATATCAAGATCGCGCTGTCACAGGCCATGCGCACGGGCAAGCTGCAACGCGACAAGCGCGACAAGGTGCTGGAATCGATGACCGAGGAGGTTGGCGATCTGGTGCTGCGCAACAATTATCTGCAGACGCTTGCCCTGTCGCTGGCACAGCGGCGCGGCCTAGCCGACCTTGCCTATCAGGCACGTTTCATCAGTGACCTGGAGACCAAGAAACTCCTGAACCGCAAGGTCGAAACGCTGCCCGATGACAAGGTGCTGGCGGAGCGGCAGGTTGACGGCATTCCGTTGACTCGTGCCGAACTCGGCGTGCTTCTGGCCTATGCCAAAATCGTGCTTTCCGACCAGCTATTGGCGAGCGATCTACCGGATGATCCTTATCTCGAACAGGAACTCATCGACTATTTCCCCAGCCAGATGAAGGCGGGCTTCAGTGAGGAAATCCGCACGCATCGCCTGCGCCGGGAAATCATCGCGACGCAACTGGCCAATGACGTGATCAACCGTGGCGGCCCGACCTTCGTCAGCCGCCTTGCGGACCTGACAGGTCAGCCCGGTCCGGAAATCGTCCGCGCCTATCTGATCGTGCGGGATGGCTTCGAACTGGACAAGGTGTTCGCCGAGATCGACGCGCTGGACAACGCGATACCAGGGGAAACCCAGAACGGTTTCTACGCCAAGGTGGCGCGGATGCTGAACTGGACAACCGCCTGGGTTCTGCGCAACGGGACAAAAGCGGCCGGGCTGAAGGCGGCGGTCCAGGAGATCAGGCAAGCACGCAGTGCGCTGCAGCCGCGTCTCGACAAGCTGTTGCCGCTGTCGATGACTGCGCTGATCCGTGAGGATACGGCCAGCAACGCCGCTCTTGGCGCGCCTGCGGCGCTTGCGGCGCAACTGGCTCGTCTCGAAATCGCGCCGATCATCCCTGACATCGCAGCGGTGGCGCAGCAGGCCAATATCGACATTGCCAGTGCCGGCAAGGCCTATTTCGATATTTCCGAAGCTTTCCGTATCGGCCGTATCGAGGACGCGGCGCGGGGTGTCTCCGTCGCCGATTATTATGACGGGCTGGCGCTGGCGCGGGCCACCGATCTGATCTCGCAGGCACGGCGGGGCATTGCCGTGGCAGCGCTCAGCAAATATGGCAAGCAGACCGATCCGGCAAAGGACTGGCTCTCAGGTCAGGGTGCACGCGTCGACGAGGTGCGGCAGCGTATGGCGAATATTGTGGAAACGGGCGATCTGACCGTTTCCAGGCTTGCTGTCGCTGCCGGATTGCTTTCCGATCTGTCGTAGACGGGTTGGGCACGATTGGTAAGGGATAGGGAATGGCTGCTGCGTCGAGACGGGGCATCTGGGGTTGGATGCTCTTCGACTGGGCGGCGCAGCCGTTCTTTACCGTTGTCACCACCTTCATCTTCGGGCCATATTTCGTCTCACGCATGGCCAGCGATCCGGCTATGGGTCAGGCGGCCTGGGGCTATGGCATCGCCGTTTCCGGCCTGTTTATCGCAGTGCTCTCGCCAGTGCTCGGCTCGATTGCCGACCAGACCGGACGGCGCAAACCCTGGATCGGCTTCTTCGCCATCATCAAAATCCTGTCGCTGACCATGCTGTGGTTTGCAGCGCCCGGCTCCGGTCTGATCATGCCGCTGGTGTTCTTTTCGCTGGCCTCGATCGCTGCGGAGTTCTCCATCGTCTTCAACGATTCGATGATGCCGCGGCTGGTTGCGCCAAAGGATATCGGCCGCATTTCCAACATGGCCTGGGGTCTCGGCTATCTCGGCGGCATGATCGTGCTGATCTTCGTCGTGGCCTTCATGGCCGGCTCGCCTGCGACAGGCAAGACCATGCTGGGATTGAGCCCGATTTTCGGGCTCGATCCTGCTCTCGGCGAAGGTGATCGCGCGACGGCGCCCTTGTCGGCGCTGTGGTATTTCATGTTCATCCTGCCGATGTTCTTTTTCACGCCGGATGGTGCGAAGGGACTGCCAGTCGGTACGGCAGTTGGTGTGGGTTTGGCGCAACTTCGATCCACCATCGGCGAAGTGCGGCGACGACCCGGTATCTTTCGCTTCCTCGTCGGGCGCATGGTCTATCAGGACGGGGTGAATGCGCTGATCGCGCTCGGCGGCGCCTTTGCCGCGACAATGTTCGGCTGGGCAACGGCAGAGATCGGTATTTTCGGCATCATCCTGAATGTGGTCGCCATCTTCGGCTGCCTTGCTGCCAGCAAGCTGGACACGATGCTCGGATCAAAGGTCGTCGTGGTGATTTCGCTGGTGCTGCTGACAATCGCGACAATTGGCATCGTCTCGACCGGCCCGGGCTATACGCTGTTCGGCCTCGTACAGTTGCCGGGTGCCGATAGCGGCGGCCTGTTCGGAACGCCGGCGGAGAAGGCCTATATCGGTTTCGGCCTGTTGATTGGCGTCGCCTTCGGCCCGGTGCAGGCTTCGTCTCGTTCATACATGGCGCGCAGCATTTCAGAGGACGAGGCAGGGCGCTATTTCGGGATCTATGCGCTGTCGGGAAGGGCGACGAGCTTCCTCGCGCCCTTCCTGGTGGCAACGGTGACGGCACTAAGCGACTCACCGCGCCTTGGCATGGCGGTGATCATCCTCTTCCTGTTGGCCGGACTGGCAATCCTTGCGAGGACGCCCTATCCGGCCGCAAATCCTGTGCGAATCAGTGCCTGAAATGGCGCATGCCGGTGAAGACCATGGCAATGCCGTGCTCGTCGGCAGCGGCAATCACCTCGTCATCGCGCATGGAGCCGCCCGGCTGGATCACAGCCGTTGCGCCTGCTGCGACGGCTGACAGCAACCCATCGGCGAACGGAAAGAACGCGTCGGAAGCGACGACCGAACCCTTCGTTAGAGGTGTCGAGTGCCCTGCAGCCTCCGCGGCGTCTTCGGCCTTGCGTGCGGCAATGCGGGCACTGTCGACCCGGCTCATCTGCCCGGCGCCGATGCCGACAGCGGCACCGTCCTTGACATAGACGATGGCATTGGACTTCACATGCTTGGCGATGCGGAAGGCGAGCTTGAGGTCGGACATTTCCGCATCCGTCGGTGCGCGCTTGGTGACGACCTTCAGCTCGAGATCATCGACAACGCCGCTATCGCGCGACTGGACGAGGATGCCGCCGGCAACGGTCTTGGCACTGATGCCGGAGGCGCGGGGATCAGGCAGGCCGCCGGTGACGAGCAGGCGCAGGTTCTTCTTCGCCGCGACAATCCCTTGCGCGTCCGGCGTGGCGTCCGGCGCGATGATGACTTCGGTGAAGGTCTTGACGATTTCCTCGGCGGCTTCCGCATCGAGGGTCTTGTTGAGCGCGACAATGCCACCAAAGGCCGAAACCGGATCGCAGGCGAGCGCCTTCAAATAGGCCTCCTTCAGTGTCGCGCCTTCGGCGACACCGCACGGATTGGCATGCTTGATGATGGCGACGGCGGACGTGCGGGCGGGATCGAACTCGGCAACGAGCTCAAAGGCGGCGTCGGTATCGTTGATGTTGTTGTAGGAAAGCTGTTTGCCTTGCAACTGGGTGGCAGTGGCAACACCGGGGCGTTTCTCGCCCGTCAGATAAAAGCCGGCGGACTGGTGCGGGTTCTCGCCATAGCGCATGACCGAATGGAGATGACCACCAATGGCGCGGCGGGACGGGGTCTCGGTCATCAGGGCTTCGGCGAACCAGCCGGAAATGGCCGCGTCATAGGTGGCGGTGCGGGCATAGGCCTTGGCGGCGAGGTTCTGGCGGAAGGAATAAGGCAGCGAACCCTCGTGCTTGTCCAGCATGGCGATGACCATGTCATAGTCGCCGGTATCGGTGACGACGCCGACATAGGCATGGTTCTTGGCCGCGGCGCGGATCATGGCCGGACCGCCAATGTCGATATTCTCGACGATATTGGCGTAGTCAGCGCCGGAATGGCGAATCTCTTCGAAGGGATAAAGATTGATAACGACGAGATCGATGGCGCCGATGTCATGGGTCTTCATTGCTGCCGTGTGCTCTGGATCGTCGCGGACAGCGAGCAAGCCGCCATGCACCTTCGGATGCAGGGTTTTGACGCGGCCATCCATGATCTCCGGAAAGCCGGTGATATCGGAGACGTCGCGCACCGGAATGCCCTCGGCAGCGATCGTCTTGGACGTGCCGCCGGTGGAGAGGATTTCAATGCCGTGCCGGTGCAGCGCATGCGCAAGGCCAGTCAGGCCCGACTTGTCCGAAACGGAAAGAAGCGCCCGTTTGACCGGATGGAGGTTCGGAGCGGGAAATGATTTTGCGGCGACGGCCATGGGAGTTCGTCCTCAGCAGTATGGAAGGTTGAGCGGATTTGCCAGCCGGTTAGCACAGCCGGCCAAGGAATCCTACTTGCGATCGCAGATTCTCTCAGATCGCGACGTTTTTCTCTACAGACCACGCTCGCTAGACACGTCCGTATATCACGAGCTATGTGGGATGGGCGTCCGATCAGTGATCACGGGAGGCTGAAAACCAGATATCGCCCGTTTGCCGGCAAGCGGGCGGCCGAGAGTTACCCGTAAACCCCCAGCGTTGTACGGGTAAACTGCCACTCGACCTCCGGGCGCTGGGCGGCATTGAGCGAAAGGGTGATCTGCCGGGTTTTGACCGGGCCGCGGAAGCCGGCAAAGAACAGCGAATCCTCGATGAAGGGCTGCACTGTCGCCGAGAACATCCAGATATCGTCATTCTCCGCCTGCAGGATGATCAGGCCGTTTTCATCGACGGTGATCGTGACCGAGGGGTGCAGGTGGAAACGGATGACTACGTCTTCGGCGCCGGTATCGCGCAATGGATTGCGGCCCGCTGCAAAGAAACTGTCTATGCCTTCGATCACGCTGCCATTGTGCGACAAAACGATCTGGCGCTCGTGATAGATGCCGAAGGGCCGGACATAGCCATTGTGATTGGCGACGAAACCAATGGCGCCTTCGCGTTCGATCCGCTCGATATTGACCTTGGTCGGACCGGCAATGATCGGCGTCCCGATCATGGTCGACAGGCCGGATGTGGTGCTGAACCGGCAGGACGAGGTATCGTTGATCGTGGCGGTGGAATGGGCGGCGGTCGAGCGTGCCAGCGGCCGGAATTCCGGCGGGCCATAGCGGTCGACGCCGGCATTGACGATGTAACGATTGCGCCCGGATGACATTTCGAACGAAAGGCAGCCGGCATGGGCGTCGCGCGACGCGGTCACCGGCGGCGCAAGTCCGGTATCAGCGATGATAGTGGTGGAATCCATCGACAGGCGCTCATAGCCGGAATGAGGGGCGTGGGTGAGCGGCAGTCCGCCAATATCGTCGTGGCGTAGCACGGCGATGACCCGTTCCGGCATGGTGGCGCCGACGCCATTGAACAAGGCAAGGCTACCATCGTGATGGCGGAAGAAGCGCAGGGCGGGCAGCATGCGCTCGATCGCTTCGATGAGCGCCTTCGGCGGTGCTTCCTGACCGCTCGCATAGGTCTGGCGAAGAGGCAGGAGATCCGCCAGCAATTCGAGGACGGTCAGCGGGTTGCGCGAGATGTGACCACCATCCGGCAGGATCTGGCGGACAAGCTCGAACTCGAGATTGCGCCGGGCGGAACGGCTTGTGCTGGAGGCAACCGGCAGGGCCAGTGCGGCAAGGGCGAGGGCGACGCGCGCGCGCAGTTTTTCTTCGCCGTCATCCATGACGGCGGCCATGGTGCGCAGATAGCGCACCTGCATGGCGAGGGAGCGCATGAACTGGCGGTAAGCGCGCAGATCAGCCCCAGCGAGAATGAGGCTGGAATGCTGCAGCCAGGCGATGATGCGCTGGGCCGTGACTTCGGGTGCCCAGGCGGGGCCGCCAATCGAGCGGCCATGGGTGGTGATCCAGTCACCGAGCAGTGCCCGGGCATTGGCGGTGGCAAGTTCGGTACCTGCGGCGCGCAGGTTGCGGAGCCAGCCGAAATTGTGCAGGGCAGCCTGCCAGGCAGCGTTAGGTGGTTCGACCAGGAATGGCGAGCGCCCGCCGGTTTCCACGACCCTGCCGGCAAGGGCGAAGCGGCCGTGATAAAACTCCTCCGCAAGCTGGGGATCGGCTGGACGCAGGTCCTGTGGGGCAATCAGAACACGTTCCGGCGTGAAACCGGTGAAACGCCAGCGATAAAGCGGGCCCATGCGCACACGCCTGCGGAAACGGCGCCATAACTGCGCTGTCGCAAGTCCCCACAATTGCGGTGTTTCGCTGAGCGCGACCATGTTGTTATTGCTTCGAATCGTCGTCGACAAAGGGGGACTATGCAACCAAAACGGTTAAAATTTTAGTATTTCCGTTTGAAGCGTGCCGCGAAGAACCCGTCCATGCCCGAAAGTGCCGGACTTTTGTGGGGAAGATCGGCTGGCGTCGAGCGCACAAAACCTTCCTTGGTGATGAGTTCGGAGAGACCGCCAACTTCATCCCGGGTTACCGGCACGAGTTCGATTGCCGGATTCTTGGCGAGGAGGTCATCGGCCACTTTCTCGCCTTCGAGCGGGTCGAGCGAGCAATTGGAAAAGACGACAATGCCGCCGGGGCGAACGATCGTAACTGCATGGTCAAGAAGTTTTGCCTGAAGCTGCGCCAGCTTGCTTATATCCTCGGGCGTCTTTGTCCATGGCACGTCGGGGTGACGGCGCACTGTGCCCGTCGACGAGCAAGGCGCGTCGAGCAGGATCGCGTCAAAAAGTTCGGAAGGCTGATAGGTGGAGAGGTTGGCCTCGACCGTCTCGGCGGAAAGCTGCAGGCGTTCCAGATTGGAGCGCAGCCGCTTCAACCGATTGGCCGAAAGATCGAGCGCGGTCACCTTGGCGCCTGCAAGTGCCAGCTGTGCCGTCTTCCCGCCTGGCGCGGCGCAGAGATCAGCGACACGCTTGCCATTGATGTCGCCGAAAAGCTTTGCCGGCAGGCTCGCGGCCGCATCTTGTACCCACCACTCGCCCTCGGCAAACCCGGGAAGAGAGGTCAGTGCTCCGTCGACAGTCGCAAGGCGTACTGAACCTGTCGGCAGCGCAATGCCGCCAAGCCGCTCCGCCCATTCCTGCGGGTCGCCCTTCACCGTCAGATCGATCGGCGGCTCCTTGCTCTGGATGTCAAGAATGGCCCTGGCTCTGTCCTTGCCATAGGCAGCCATGAGGCTTTTCTCAAACCAGGCCGGGACATTGCTGGCTGCTTCAAGGCTCCCAGCCACGAAGGTTTCCTTCTCGCGCGACAATCGCCGCAGGACAGCATTGACCATGGAGGCAAAGCGGCGGTTGCGCGGATCATTGTTGGCGGCAGTCACCGCAAGATCGACGGCAGCACGGTCAGGCAGGTCGAGATAGAGAATCTGTGCAGCAGCGACATGCAGAAGGTGACGCAGGGCGACAGCATTATCCGGCAAGGGCCGGTCGATCAACCGACCGATAGCCGCTTCTATCGTGCCGCGATTGCGCAAGGCAGCGCCAAGGATTGCGCGCACCAGCGACCGGTCACGGTCGTCGAGCGCCATATATTGCGGATGGCCATTGCTATTGTCGGTCAGGCCATCGAGCGAGGTGTGCTTCTCGATGACCGCGCCGAGGAGGCGCGTTGCGACCTGCCTAGCGGCAAGGCCGGGGCGGTCTTCCGCATCGATATAATTGGCCGGTTTCTGCTTCTTGCCGAAAGGTCGCTTGGTGCCATGCTCCACGCTCATGCCCATGGGCCTTTGCGGCTGGCGCCGTCACGTCCCCAGGGAGAAGGTCTGTCTTCGCGCGGTTCATCATCGAGCGGCGCTTCCGCGGCACGCGCGGGCCTTGGCGTGTCTGGCATCTGGCGAAACTCCTCGACCATGGCCTCAAGCGCCGCGATGCGGTTGTCCGTGCTCGGGTGGGTCGAAAACAGATTGTCGGCGCCCCGTCCGCTAAGTGGATTGATAATGAAAAGCGGCGCGGATGCAGGGTTGCGTTCGGCATCCTCATTGACGATCTGTTTGGCGCCGCGAGCGATCTTGTCCAGTGCAGAAGCCAGCCAGAGCGGATTACCGCAAATCTCGGCGCCGCGCCGGTCCGCGGCATACTCACGCGTGCGGCTGATCGCCATCTGCACGATCATGGCAGCAAAGGGTGCGACGATCATGGCGACGAGAACGCCGATGAAGCCGAGCGGATTGTTGTTCTCGCGATTGCCACCAAAGAACATGGCGAAGTTTCCGAGCATGGAAATGGCGCCGGCGAGGGTCGCAGTAATGGTCATCGTGAGCGTGTCGCGGTTTTCGACGTGGGCTAGTTCGTGGGCCATGACGGCGGCAACTTCCTGGGGCGAGAGGCGCTGCAACAGGCCCGTACTGGCAGCGACAGCGGCGTTCTGCGGGTTGCGGCCGGTGGCGAAAGCATTGGGCTGGTCGTTTTGAATCAGATAGACTTTAGGCATGGGCAACCCGGCTCTTGCCGCTAGATCCCGGACGATGCCGTAATATTCCGGCGCGTTTTGCTCGTCGACTTCGACTGCGTGATGCATGTTCAGCACCATCTTGTCGGAATTCCAATAACTGAAAAGATTCATCCCTGCGGCTATCACGAGGGCGATCATCATGCCGCCCGTTCCACCAATGAGAAAACCGACGCCCATGAAAAGGGCGGTCATGAAGGCAAGCAGCATTCCAGTGCGCATCACGTTCATGGCTTCATTCCTTCTATTGAGAACCGTTGTGGTCGCAAGGTCATTCCCTATATTGAACATGTTCCGCTATATGATGGTGTTTTATACAGCAAGCTTCAATGATGGGTATGACCGACAATGAATGACGAGCAGACATCGGTGACGCCGCATGCCGATAATGATGACAACCGACCGCACCCAACGTTCGACCAGCTGCCACCAGCAGCACAGCGGGCTTTGAAAGAGGCAGAAACGCGGCGCAAGGCGGAAAAGGATGAGGCCGATCAGCCGCGCGAGATCGGCGGTCGCGGCGGCAAGGATCCGGCACGCTTTGGCGATTGGGAGATCAAGGGCCGGACCATCGACTTCTGAGACTTTTCGATTTATCCACCCTGACGGGCATCTGATGAGATTTTCTGCGCTTCCGGTGCTCATGGACAAGAACGTCCACTGCGCTCCGGGTCTCGAGAATCACACCAGCTACCTCGTCAGGCTGAATTCTCGAAAGGTCTCTTGGCGCCTTGATCTAAACTCTGATGATCTCGATGCCGAGATTTTCCCGCCGCAGCCAGCGGCTGATCAACAGAACGGCGGCAGTGGCGAGGCCGCACAGCAACCCAAGCCAGATTCCTGCACCTTCCATGCCCAGCCAGAAACCAAAACCAACCGAGAGCGGCAAGCCGACGCCCCAATAGGCGATGGCTGCATAGATCATCGGAATGGTTGTGTCGTGCAAGCCGCGCAACATGCCGCTCGCAACTGCCTGGCCACCATCGAAAATCTGGAATAGCGCGGCGAAGGCCAGGAACGATACGGCAAGCGAAATCACGCTGGCATTCGCGGGATCATTGACGTCGATGAAGGCGCTGATCAGTTGATGTGGCGCCAGCAGCATCAGCAGTGCCGTCACCACCATGAAACCCGTGCCGGCGGCGAAGGCAACCCAGCCAGCACGCTTGATGCCTTCGCGATCCTGCGCACCATAGGCGCGGCCGATGCGGACCGTTGCGGCCTGGCCGAAGCCCATCGGCACCATGAAGGCGATCGACGCGATCTGTATTGCGATGGCGTGGGCGGCGAGCGAGTCGGCGCCGATCAGCCCCATCAGGAAAGCCGCGGCGTTAAAAATGGTCACCTCAAAGCTCAGGATGGCGGCGATGGGCAGGCCCAGGCGAAACAGCTCGCCGAAGCGCGGCCAGTCGGCACGCCAGAACCGCCCGAACAGGCGATAACGCCGGAATTGTTTGTCGAGACTGATGACAATCACGAGGCCAGCAAACATCATGACCGAAGACAGCGACGTTGCAATGCCGGAGCCAACGATGCCAAGCTTCGGAAAACCAAAATGTCCGAAGATCAGAAGCCAGTTGGCAAGAGCATTGAAACCAACCGAAATGAGGGCGATGACAAGCGCCCAACCGGGACGCTCCAGCGCAGCAATGAAGGAGCGCAGGACGATATAGCCGTAGAAGGGCAGAACCGCCCATTGCAGCGCGCGTACATAGTTGCCGGCTTCCGCAGCAAGGCTCGCGTCCTGGCCCATGGCGATGAGGATCGGCGTGGTGTTCCACAATGCGAGCCAGATCGGGATGGAGATGGTAACGGCAATCCACAGTCCCTGACGGACGGTGCGGCGGATTTCGCGAACCGTGAATTTGTTACGGCCGAGTTCGCGCGCCATCATAGGCGATGTCGCCAGCATCAAGCCGAGACCGAAAATCATCGGTACGTAATAGAGATTGGTTCCGAGCGCGCCCGCGGCAAGCGTATCGGCGCCGACCCAGCCCATCATCATGACGTCGGTTGCCGTCATCGCCGTTTGCGCAAGATTGGTGAGAATCATCGGCCAGCTCAAGGAGAGCATCGCGACGATTTCATCACGCCATGCACGCCTTGACGCAGCGTTTTGGGCTATAGCAACCGACATTTGTTTGGTCTTTCAGAGGAAAATGCCTACGATTAAGGCAGAATGCACCGTTTTCAGGCAAATTCTTGGTATCATCAATTTGACGAAGAGCAAAGCTGTCGGTTGCCGATTTTTGCCACGTAAACGGAAAGGGCCACCCCTAAGGGTGGCCCCGCAATTCCGTCTGGCACAAAGCTGTCGTTTGGCCTTCTTCCCTGGACTTGGCCAGGGTGCTTATTCAACGGAGAGACGATCCCCGATGGAAAGCATCAGACGCCTTGTGGCAGTTTGCGAAATCACGAGACATCGGATCACCTCCTTTTCATTCGTTGAACACAAAATAAGAATGGGATGTCTTTCGTTGCGTTTCAAGAGAAAAATTTGGCCCATGATTCAGACAGCTTGCAAATGGCCGGTTGCAGCCATAAGCCAAGCAAATGATTTTTCGTGAATTACGTGACACGCAGTGTTTGGGGACAAAAGATGGCAGCTGAAGACTCGACCGCGAAAAGTGGAGCGGCGCGGATCATCCGCACGGTAATCGACGTACTCGAGCCGCAATTTGCCGTCGAATTATGGGATGGTACGCGCATTGGCGAAACGGACGGTCCCATCCTCGCCATCAATGATCCGATGGCGGTGCGCCAGATTGCCTTGAAGCCGAATATCGGCTCGATCGTTGAATTGTGGGTCTCCGGACAGATCGACGTGAAGAACGGCACGCTGTTCGATCTGGTCGAGCGCGGACCCAAGGGCAAATTCAAACAGAAACTGAAGAGCCTGCCGAAATGGCAATTGCTCAAAGATGTGCCTTCGCTGCTGCTTGGATCAGGCAAGGCCGGTAATTCCGGTCTCGGCGGCAAGAATCCGTTTGTCAGCGGTTCGAACAAGGAGGCCATTACCCATCATTACGATGTGTCGAACGCCTTCTACCAGCTCTTCCTCGATGAGCGCATGGTCTATACCTGCGCCTATTTCACCGACTGGGCCAACACGATCGATCAGGCGCAGGCCGACAAGCTGGAGCTGATCTGCCGCAAGTTGCGCCTGCAGCCAGGCGACCGGCTGCTGGACATCGGTTGCGGCTGGGGCGCCATGCTGATCTACGCGGCGAAGCATTATGGTGTGACCGGCACGGGCGTTTCACTCTCGGAAGCGCAGACCGCCTTGGCGCGCGAGCGGATCAAGGCGGAAGGTCTGGAAGACAAGATCACCATCCACGTCAAATCCTATGAACATCTGGAAGGCCAGTTCGACAAGATTTCGTCAATCGGCATGTTCGAGGCGGTCGGCATTGCGCATTACGATACGTATTACTCCAGCGTGCACCGGCTGCTCAAGCCGGGTGGGCTTTATCTGCACCATGCAATCACGCGGCGGATGAAGCGCAACAAGAAGACTTTCGGCCGCAAGAGTGCCGAGCATCTGGCACTGGTGAAGTATATTTTCCCGGGCGGCGAACTGGATCACCTTGGCATGACTGTCGAGAATCTCGAAGGCTATGGTTTCGAGGTGCACGATGTCGAAAACCTGCGCGAGCACTACGGCAAGACCTGCCGCATCTGGGCCGATCGGCTGCATGCGCGGTTTGACGAGGCGATCGCGGAAGTGGGCGCCCCGAAGGCGCGGCTCTGGCTGCTCTATCTCACAGGCTGCGCGCTGGCGTTCGAGCGGGGCACGGTGCAGATCAACCAGACGCTGGCTTCACGACGCAAGCGCGGGCTGTCGGCCGTGCCACAGACGAGAGCTGATCTTTATAGATGAGAGTGTCGGACCGGGTCCGGGAGGGGTATCCCTTGAAATCCGCAATCCGTGCAAGAATGCGTTCAGTAAAAAGACCCCTCCCTGCTGCTACGCAGCCTCCCTCCCCAAAAGGGGGAGGGTAAAAGGAGCCTAACCCTTCCTGTTCTGCCGGTTGGCGATCAGATCGTCGACGACTGCCGGATCGGCAAGGGTCGAGGTATCGCCGAGCGCACCGAAGTCATCCTCGGCGATCTTGCGCAGGATACGGCGCATGATCTTGCCCGAACGCGTCTTGGGCAGGCCAGGCGAGAACTGGATCTTGTCGGGCGAGGCGATGGGGCCGATTTCCTTGCGAACATGGGCAACGAGGTCCTTGCGCAATTCGTCGCTGCCTTCGATTCCGGCCATGAGCGTGACATAGCAATAGATGCCCTGCCCCTTGAGATCGTGCGGATAGCCGACGACGGCGGCTTCGGAGACGGTATCATGCGAGACGAGTGCCGATTCCACTTCCGCCGTGCCCATGCGGTGGCCTGAGACATTGAGCACGTCATCCACGCGGCCGGTGATCCAATAGTAGCCGTCCTTGTCGCGGCGGCAGCCATCGCCGGTGAAGTATTTGCCCTTGTAGGTGGAGAAATATGTCTCGATGAAGCGCTTATGGTCGCCATAGACCGTGCGCATCTGGCCGGGCCAGGAATCGACGATGCAGAGATTGCCGTCGGCAGCGCCTTCCAGAACATCGCCTTCATTGTCGACGAGCTGCGGCTGAACGCCAAAGAAGGGCCGCGTGGCTGAGCCGGGCTTCAGCGCGGTCGCGCCGGGCAACGGTGTAATGAGGATGCCGCCGGTTTCCGTCTGCCACCACGTATCGACGATGGGGGAGCGCTTGTCGCCGACCACCTGGTAATACCATTCCCAGGCTTCCGGATTGATCGGCTCGCCGACGGAACCGAGGATACGCAGCGACTTGCGCGAAGTCTTCTTGACCGGCTCGTCGCCGGCACTCATCAAGGCGCGGATAGCCGTTGGTGCGGTGTAGAAGATATTGACCTTGTGCTTGTCGATGACTTCCCAGAAGCGGGAAACCGATGGGTAGTTGGGCACGCCCTCGAACATCAGCGTGGTGGCACCGTTGGCCAGCGGGCCATAGACGATATACGAGTGACCGGTAACCCAGCCGACGTCGGCCGTGCACCAGTAGATATCACCATCGTGGTAATCGAAGACATATTGATGCGTCATCGAGGCGTAGACCAGATAGCCGCCGGTCGTGTGGAGTACGCCCTTAGGCTTGCCGGTGGAGCCTGACGTGTAAAGGATGAACAGCGGATCCTCCGCCTTCATCTTTTCGGGCTTGCATTCCGGCTTAACGCTCAGCGTTTCCTCATGGTACCAGAGATCGCGGTTCGGCGCCCAGCCGGTCTTGCCGCCGGTACGGCGCACGACAAGGACGTTCTTCACCATCACATGGTGCTTGGCGGCAATATCGATCGCCTTGTCCGTATTGTCCTTCAGCGGGATAGGCTTGCCGCCGCGCATACCCTCGTCCGAGGTGATGACGAAAGTAGATTCGCAATCGACGATACGTCCCGCGAGGGCGTCCGGCGAAAAGCCGCCGAAGACGACAGAATGGACAGCGCCGATACGCGTGCAGGCGAGCATCGCATAGGAGGCTTCCGGGATCATCGGCATGTAGATGGTGACGCGGTCGCCCTTCTTGACGCCGTGCTTCTTCAGCACGTTGGCAAGACGGCAGACCTGATCGTACAGCTCGTTATAGGTAATCTTCTTGTCGAGATAGGGATTGTCGCCTTCCCAGATGATGGCGACCTGATCGCCGCGCTTCTTCAGATGGCGGTCGATGCAGTTGTAGGAGACGTTGGTGACACCATCCTCGAACCACTTGATCGCAACCTTGCCTTCGAACGAAGTGTTCTTGACCTTGGTGTAGGGCTTGAACCAGTCGATGCGTTTCCCGTGCTTGGCCCAGAATTTTTCCGGGTCCTTGATGCTCTGCTTGTACCAGTTGAGATAGGTATCATTGTCGATGAGCGCGTTTTTCTTCGCGCTTGCCAGCACGGGATAAACCTTCTCGGACATCAATTTCCTCCAGAATCTGAGATGACGGGCCTCCACCCGGATGCCTCCCGGACGGGAGGCGAATAGCACTCATTATCACCATGCAAATCAATGCGTAAATATCTCAAATGCGTTGCTGCCAACGGCGTTCGGTCGCACGCCACAACCGGGCGTTGTAATATACCGTTACATTTTGTCATGGAACCTGGTCCATTTTGAACACATTTCAGCATCAACGGTCGCTGCCTTGACTTGGGAGGACACATAAGGCGCGCCGCACATCATAAAAAGTCTGCGCCACACCAAGGATCGAAGAATGACAATTCAACCCTTGCGCAGCGTTGCGTCCCGCGCGAAATTCTTATCGTTTGCCCTGTTCGTTGTTGCCCTGGCCATCCCAGCGGACGCCGGGACTTTGCCCGAGCCTTCCAACCCGCAGGAGCGCGTCGGCGCCCATCTCTTCGATGAGGAACACGCGCATCTCCTGAACGATTCCGTTTTCGACAAGATCAGCCCCTTGGTGCTTGCGGCCATGCCGCGCGGCAAGGCCTATATCGACTACAAGGCTCCGTCGAAATGTATTCCCGAACAGTTGAAGAATGTGCTCAATCGCGTTTCGGCGAAATACGGACCGATTACCGTGAATTCGACGGTTCGCTCGAGATCACGCAACCGCAGTGTTGGCGGACGCGACCAGTCCTATCACCTCAGCTGCCAGGCGGTTGATTTCCGTGTGCATGGCGGCGCATCCGGCCTGATCAACTACCTTTCTTCCACCAAGGAAGTCGGTGGGCTGAAGCGTTATCCGGCAGGTTACTACCATATCGATACCGGACCGCGCCGTAGCTGGTGACTTACCTTAGCGACTTCCGAAAATAGCCGAACCGACCCTGACGGAGGTCGCGCCGAACCCTATGGCAATTTCGTAATCGCCAGACATGCCCATAGAGAGTTTTTCAACACCGGCTGCCCGCGCGATCTTTTCAAGTAAAGCAAAATGCGGCCCCGGATTCTCATCGGCTGGTGGGATACACATCAGGCCTTCAATGATGAGACCATGCACATCGCGGCAGCGTGTGACGAAGGCCAGCGCTTCCTTGGGATCGATACCGGCCTTTTGTGGTTCTGATCCGGTATTCACTTGCACGTAAAGCTTCGGAAACCGGTTCTGTTTTTTCATTTCGAGACTGAGAGCTGCGGCGATTTTCTCGCGGTCGACAGTTTCGATGACATCGAAAAGCGCCACGGCTTCCTGCGTCTTGTTGGATTGCAAGGGGCCGATCAGGTGCAGTTCGATATCCGGGAAATCAGCACGCAGATAAGGCCACTTCAGTTGCGCCTCCTGCACACGATTTTCACCGAAGACACGTTGACCGGCATCGAGAACGGGCCGGATAGCGTCCGCGTCGAAGGTTTTCGAAACTGCCACAAGCGTCACGGAGCCCTTTGGACGGTTGGCCTCAGCCTCCGCCTTGCTGATTGCGTTGCGAACGGCAAAAAGTTGATCAACGGCATTGGGCATGGCGCAGTTAAGTCCTATTTATGGTACACGAGCCTGTTTTCGCGGCTTCATTCAGCTTCAAATGGTTGACGGTCTTACCAATCCATGGTGAAGGTCCCGCCATCGCTATCCTTTGCAAGAGAATCCCGTTCATGGCAACCGAACGATACAATCCACGTGTAGCCGAAAAGCATTGGCAGAAGGTTTGGGATGACGCCAAGCTGTTCGAAACACCCAATGACGATCCGCGCGATCCGTATTATGTGCTTGAGATGTTCCCCTATCCGTCGGGGCGCATCCATATGGGCCATGTGCGCAACTATGCCATGGGCGATGTCGTGGCGCGCTACAAGCGTGCCAAGGGGTTCAATGTCCTCCATCCGATGGGATGGGATGCTTTCGGCATGCCTGCGGAAAACGCGGCGATGCAGAACAAGGTTCATCCAAAGACCTGGACCTACCAGAACATCGAGACCATGCGCAGCCAGCTCAAATCCATGGGGCTGTCACTCGACTGGTCACGTGAATTCGCCACCTGCGATGTCGAATATTATCACCGCCAGCAGATGCTGTTCCTCGATTTTGTCGAGAAGGGTCTGGTGACGCGCAAATCCTCCAAGGTCAATTGGGACCCGGAGGACATGACAGTTCTCGCCAACGAGCAGGTAATCGATGGCCGCGGCTGGCGCTCCGGTGCGCTGGTCGAGCAGCGCGAGCTGACGCAATGGTTTTTCAAGATCACCGACTTCAACGAGGAATTGCTGAGCGCGCTCGATGATCTCGATCAGTGGCCGGACAAGGTGCGCCTGATGCAGCGCAACTGGATCGGCAAGTCTGAAGGCATGCTGGTCCGTTGGGCACTGGACGAAAAGTCGCACGCTGGCGGCGAAAATGAGATCGAGGTTTACACGACGCGTCCCGATACGCTCTTCGGTGCGTCGTTCATCGCGATTGCTGCGGATCATCCACTGGCGAAGAAAGCTGCCGAGACCAATGCGGCATTGGCGGAATTCAACGAGGAATGCCGCCATGCGGGTACTTCGGTGGTTGCGCTGGAAACGGCCGAGAAGAAGGGTTTCGATACCGGTCTGCGTGTGGCGCACCCGTTCGATCCGGACTGGAAGCTGCCGGTCTATGTCGCCAATTTCGTGTTGATGGATTACGGCACAGGGGCGATTTTCGGTTGCCCATCCGGCGATCAGCGCGATCTCGATTTCGCCAACAAATATGGTCTGCCGGTTGTGGCTGTCGTCATGCCCAAGGATGCTGACGCGGCAACGTTCCAGATCACCGAAACGGCCTATGCCGATGATGGCGTGATGATCAATTCGGGTTTCCTCGATGGCCTGTCTCCGGCCGAGGCGTTTGAAGAAGTGGCAAACCGTCTGGAGAAACAGACGATCGGCAACCGGCCGCAAGGCGAGCGCAAGGTGAATTTCCGCCTGCGCGACTGGGGTATTTCGCGCCAGCGCTACTGGGGATGCCCAATCCCAATGATCCATTGCGATGATTGTGGGGTGGTTCCGGTTCCGAAGGCCGATCTGCCGGTGAAGCTGCCAGATGATGTCGAGTTCGACCGTCCGGGTAACCCGCTCGACCGTCATCCGACTTGGCGGCATGTCAATTGTCCGCAATGCGGCAAGGCTGCTCGGCGCGAGACCGACACGATGGATACGTTCGTCGATTCGTCGTGGTATTTCGCCCGCTTTACCGCGCCCTGGGAAAACGAGCCGACCGATCCAAAGGTCGCCAATCACTGGCTGCCGGTCGATCAGTATATTGGCGGTATCGAGCATGCGATCCTGCATCTCCTCTATTCGCGCTTCTTTACGCGCGCGATGAAGGTTGCCGGCCATCTCGATATCAGCGAGCCATTCAAGGGCCTGTTCACGCAGGGCATGGTCGTGCACGAAACCTACAAGGGCAAGGATGGCTGGGTCACGCCGGCGGAAGTGCGGCTTGAGGAAGTGGACGGCAAGCGCCGTGCTGTGCTGATCGATAGCGGCGAGGAAATCGAAATCGGCTCGATCGAAAAGATGTCGAAGTCGAAGAAGAATGTTGTTGATCCGGACGACATCATTGCTTCCTATGGCGCCGATACGGCGCGCTGGTTCATGCTGTCCGATTCTCCGCCCGAGCGTGACGTGATCTGGACGGAAGCCGGCGCCGAAGGCGCGCACCGCTTCGTGCAGCGCGTCTGGCGGCTGATCTCGGAGGCGGCGGAAGTCCTACAGACCGTTGACGCAGCCCCGGCTTTCGAGGGCGAAGCATTGCAGATTTCGAAGACCGCGCACAAGACGGTCAAGGCAGTCGGTGAGGATATCGAGAAACTGGCGTTCAACAAGGCGGTTGCGCGGCTTTACGAATTGGTGAACGTGCTTTCCGGTCCCTTGCAGAAAATTGCCGCTGGTGAAGCAGACAAGGCGACCATCGCGGCCTGCCGCGAGGCGACCAACATGCTGCTCGCCATGATTGCACCGATGATGCCGCATTTGGCCGAGGAGTGCTGGAAAGCGCTGAATGGCAGCGGTCTGGTGGCGCATCACGAGTGGCCGGCATACAACGAGACGTTGATCGTCGAGAACGATGTGACCATGCCTGTGCAGATCAACGGCAAGAAGCGTGGTGATTTGACAATTGCCCGCGATGCGGATCAATTGACGGTCGAAAAAGCCGCCCTCGCGCTTGATTTCGTCAAGGCTGCGTTGAACGGCAATCCGCCGAAGAAAGTCATCATTGTACCGCAGAGGATCATCAATGTCGTTGCCTGATCGTTTTCAGTGGGGTCTGGGTTCCAGGCGTCTGTTGTCCGTCTGCGTTATTGGAATGGCCCTGATCGCAGGGGGATGCCAGGTCCGCCCGCTTTATTCCGATCCCAGCCCGGTTGGGAGCACCGGTGCAGGCTTGACCGGCAGCGTTCGTTCGAAGCTTGCGACCATCACGGTCAGTCAGCCCGGTTCCCGCGAAGCGCAGGAAGTGCGCAATAATCTGATCTTCCTGTTTGCCGGCGGGGCAGGCGAGCCGGCTAACCCGGTCTATTCGATGCAGCTCAGCGTCATCCCGCAGAACTTGTCGCTGATGCTGGTGCAGAATGCGACCAATGACAAATCGGGCCAGCCAACGGCGGGCTCGGTCCGCATGACGGGTAACTATGTCCTGACGCGCCTGTCCGATGGTCAGGTCGTAGGCAGGGGAACCCGGCTTGTTACGGCCGACTACGATGCGCCGAGACAGCGATTCGCTGTGACAAGGGCTGTGCGCGACGCGAACAACCGCGCTGCGCGGGAGCTTGCTGAAGCATTGAATCTCAGTGTGGCGCAGGACCTTTCCAAGTTCTGAGTTCGGCCTCCGATGCGCCTGACCTCGCTCTCGGCAACCGGTTACCGGTCGCTGCGTTCCATCCGGCTCGATATCGGCGGGCTTGCGTTGTTTGTCGGCGAGAATGGCGTTGGAAAGTCGAATCTTTATCGCGCCATGCAACTGATCAAGGCTTCAGCGGAAAGCACGCTTTCCTACGAGATTGCGCGCGAGGGCGGCATGCAATCGGCATTGTGGACTGGCAAGCGCAGGTCCGGTCCCGTTCGTATGGTGTTCAACGCTTCTTTCGACGATGACGATACGGCGATCCAGTCGGCCTATTCGGTCGAAACCGGTCTTGCGCCGAGCTATCAGGTGGAAGTGGGCCTCAGGCCGCCTGCCGCCGCCGGTTTTGCGTTCGAGCCACAGATCAAGGAAGAAACGCTGACGATCGACAGCGGCCGCAGGACCGTCGAGATGATGGGGCGCAAAGGTCCTGCCGTTTACGCCCGCGACGACTCCGGGCGACGCATCGAGCATCCGGTCAGGCTTCGCGATTCCGAGACGGCACTGGCAATTCTTGGCAGTTCCGGACGTTATCCGGAAATCGGTGATTTGCGTGCGACCGTGCTCGGATGGCGTTTCTACCATGGCTTCCGCACGGATCGCGATTCGCCCGTCCGCCAGCCGTCGCTGGCAATCACGGCGCCGCTGCTGGACGAGGATGGACACAACCTCGCCGCAGTCTTCGCGACGCTCGTGCATATCCGCGAAGATACAGTTGATCTCGACCGTTGCATTGCCGATGCCTTGGCGGGCGACGCTGGATGTGCCGGTGCCGGGCGAAACGGCGACATTCGGGCTGCGCCTGCCGGAATTTCCGCAGCGCCTCTTCCGGCCGGAAGAGCTTTCTGACGGACAGATTCGGTTTCTGGCGCTTGCGGGGGCGCTGCTATCCTACAGACTGCCACGGCTGATCGCCCTGAACGAGCCGGAAACCAGCCTACATCCGTCGATGCTTCCAGCGCTGGCCGATATGATCGCCCAGGCAGCCGAGCGTACGCAATTGTGGATCGTGACGCATTCGCGCGTGCTCGCCGATGAGAGCACCGCACGAACCGGCGTTCGCGCCTTGACTGTTGTCCGGCAGGACGGCGCCACTTCCATCGAGGGGGCGAAACTTGATGGGAGTTTTGAGGAGGACTAGCGGGCGTTATTTCTCATTCTTGGCGAGTTGAGGGCCTTTATGAGAAATTATTTTTGATTCGCCGGCAAAACTTGGCAGATCATAACTCTACAAGATCAGTAGAGATAGCGAGAGTTGGGCAATCATCAATCCAACAATCGCGGGATCAAAATGTTCAATCGGCGCCACATACTCATCGCCAGCACTGCCCTTATCGGCCTTGCCGCACTCGGATCCGCACAAGCGGAAGATTTGAAGATCACCATCGGCTACCAGACGGTCGTGGAACCGTCGAAAGTTCCGCAGGCCGACGGCACCTATGAGGCTGCCACGGCGGCTAAAATCGATTGGCGGAAATTCGACTCCGGCGCGGATGTCATTGCCGCGGTGGCATCCGGCTCCGTCGACATCGGCTATGTGGGTTCGAGCCCGCTGGCGGCTGCGGCGAGCCGCGAATTACCGATCGAAACCATTCTTGTCGTTGGACTGATTGGCGAATCGGAAGCGCTGGTTGCGCGCAATGGCTCCAATGTGACGAAGATTGCCGACCTGGCCGGCAAGAAAGTGGCTGTTCCATTCGTCTCGACCACGCATTACAGCCTGCTGGCTGCATTGAAGCATGACGAGGTCGATCCGAAGACAGTCAATATTCTCAACCTGCGTCCGCCGGAAATCGCTGCCGCCTGGGAGCGCGGCGATATCGATGCCGCCTATGTTTGGGATCCGGCGCTCGGCCAGATTCGCACCAGCGGCAAGATTATCGTCGATTCCGCCAAGGTTGCAGCTTGGGGCGCGCCGACATTCGATGCGTGGATCGTGCGCACGGAGTTTGCCGAAGCCCATCCGGATGCAGTGCGGGATTTCGTCAAGGTCACAGGCAAGGCCTATGCGGATTATCTGGCAAAACCGGATGCCTGGTCCGCATCATCGCCGCAGGCAGAGAAGATCGGCCGCCTGACCGGCGCGAAAGTGGACGAGGTGCCAACGCTGTTGAAGGGCTATGTGTTTCCGACATTGACCGAGCAGGCTTCCAGCAAATTTCTTGGCGGCGAAACAGTCAAGGCCGTCGCTGCAACCTCGCAATTCCTGAAGGAACAGGGGAAGATCGACGCGGTCCTGCCGGACTACAGCAAATATGTCACGGCAAAATACGTCGAAGCTGCACTGGCGTCGAACTGACGCCTGAACCCATGGCACATCTCAGTCTAGACCATGTCTCGGTGCATTATGACGGACGGCCGCAGCCTGCCATCGCCAACGCGTCTGTCTTGGTGCAATCGGGGGATTTTGTCGTGCTCGTCGGTCGCTCCGGTTGCGGCAAGACCACGCTCCTCAATGCGGCTGCTGGCCTGATCGCGCCGACCGGCGGCAAGGTGACCGTCGATGGCAAACCGGTCACGGCGCCGGGTGCGGATCGCGCCGTGGTTTTTCAGAATGATGCGCTGTTTCCCTGGTTGAGTGCCCGGGAGAATGTGGCCTTTTCTCTGAAATTGCGCGGCGTCCCCTTGAAGGAGCGGGAGGCCATTGCGGAGAGGTTGCTTTCCCTGGTCAAGCTCGCAGGTTTTGGCGGCAAATCGATCTGGGAGCTGTCAGGTGGCATGCGGCAGCGTGTTGGGCTTGCCAGGGCTTTGGCGGCAGAGCCAGCCTTCCTGCTTATGGATGAGCCGCTCGGCGCGCTCGATGCCCTGACCCGCGAGAGGATGCAGACGCTGCTTCTCGACATATGGGCCGCCAATAATCTCGGCGTTCTCATGGTGACGCATGGGATCGACGAGGCGCTGCTTCTCGCAACACGTGTGGTCGTTCTCGCGCCGGAGCCGGGGCGGATTGTCCGGCAGATCGATGCCAGTTTCGGGCGGCGCTATGCCGCTGGAGAGACTGTGCGGGCAATCAAGGCAGATCCTGCTTTTGCGCTGGCGCGGGCGGAACTTGAAGACTCGATATTCGAGGGAGAGGCCGCATGACGCTCACCGTCGAAACAGAAAGCAACATGACGGCCGCTGCGAGCAGCGATCCCGTCAAGGCAAAGGGGCGGATCGTAACGACTTCGCCTTTGACGACGCGCGTGATCAGCGGCGTTACCATTCTGGTTTTTTTGCTTGCCTGGTCACTATCAGCGCATTTCAAGCTGGTCTCGCCAGTCTTTCTTCCATCGCCGCAGGCGGTGCTGTGGAAATTCTATTCAGTGGCAACGACCGGCTTCGTCGATGCCACGCTTTGGCAGCATTTGAGTGCCAGCCTGTTCCGGGTCTTCGCCGCGCTGCTGTTTGCCCTTCTCGTCGCGATTCCGGTTGGCATTGCCATCGGCATCAGCGCCATCGGGCGGGGTATCTTTGATCCGATCCTCGAGTTTCTGCGGCCCATCCCGCCGCTCGCCTATCTACCCCTTGTGATCATCTGGTTTGGCATCGGCGAGCCTTCGAAAATCCTGGTCATCGCGATCGCCATGCTGGCGCCTATCGCCATTTCGACAGCTTCCGGCGTCAAGGGCGCGTCGCTGGAGCGCATCAATGCGGCCCGCGCCCTTGGCGCTACCCGGATCCAGGTCGTGCGCTACGTGATCCTGCCAAGTGCTGCCCCGTCCATCCTGACCGGTTTGCGGATCGCGCTCGGTACGGGGTGGACGACGCTGGTTGCCGCCGAACTCGTTGCGGCGACGCGTGGCCTCGGCTTCATGATCCAGTCCGCGGCGCAGTTCCTGGTTACCGACGTGGTGATCATGGGTATTTTCGTCATCGCCATTATTGCCTTTGTCCTGGAGATCGGCATCCGGCGGCTGGAACGTCAGCTTGTCCCCTGGTCGGGACGGGAGTAACACCCTGTGCCGGCAACCGATACTAATCGATAAGGCGAATTTATCTGGCTTTGCGTGAGCCTGCGGGTGGGGCAGAAAACTAATCCCGTTGCCTGCGATTCTATGAAAATTCTTTTCTCTATAAGATTGGTCGAGTTAAATAGCATTGGTTCAATTCCCGATCGGGCGGGAAGGTCGTCAAGAGGTCAACAAAGCCCGTATCGTCGAGAGGGACCATGTCCAGACTGACACGCAGAGCATTTGGCGCTGTCCTTTTTGCTGCCGCAGCGTTTGCCACCACCATCTCCTTTGCTGCCGAGCCCCTGACGGAGCTCAAGATCGGCTACCAGAAGACCGGGCTGCCAGTCATCGCCCGCCAGCAAGGGGTGATCGAAAAGGCGCTTCAACCCAAGGGTATTTCGGTCAAATGGGTGGAATTTACCGCCGGCCCCCCGTTGGTCGAAGCGCTGAATGTCGGCAGCATCGATGTCGGTTGGGTTGGCGATGCGCCGCCGATCTTCGGTCAGTCTGCCGGGTCGGCCATTGTCTACGCGGCGGCCCTGGCACCGAATGGCAAGGGTGAGGCGATCTTCGTCAAACCGGACTCGTCGGTCCAATCGCTTGCCGATCTGAAGGGCAAGAAAATCGGTGTCGGTAAAGGGACAAGCGCACATAATCTGCTGATTGCGGCGCTGGAAAAGGCCAAGGTCGGTTACGACGAAATCACGCCGGTCTATCTCAGTCCTGCAGATGCAGCTGCAGCCTTTGCCAGCGACAAGATCGATGCCTGGGCCGTCTGGGATCCATTCTTCGCCATTGCCGAGACACGCTACAATCCTCGTATCCTGGCTCGAAGCAGCGACGTTCTCAACGTCAATACCTATTTCATCGCCAATCGTGACTTTGCGGCCAAGCATCCAGAAATCGTGGCGACAACGATTGGGGCGCTGAAGGATGCCGCCGTTTGGGCCAATGGCAACAAGGACAAGGTGGCTGAAGCCCTGCATGAAGTGACGGGTGTGCCGCTGGATGCACAGACCCTTGCCGCCAATCGCTCCGTTTTCAGTGTCGGATCGGTCACGCCGGAAATCATCGCGCACCAGCAGGAGACGGCAGACCGTTTCTTCAAGCTGAAGCTCATCCCCAATGCCATCAAGGTTTCCGATGCCGTGTGGACGGCACCGAGCAACTGATCAGACTGGAAACACGCCCATGACACAGCCAGCAAACAATTCTCCGCTCGATTTCTTCTGGTTCATTCCCACGCATGGCGATGGCACCTATCTTGGTTCGGAGCGCCAGCAGCGGCCGCCGGAATTCGCCTATTTCCGTGAGGTGGCCCAAGCGGTCGACCGGCTCGGCTTTCCGGGCGTCCTGCTTCCGACGGGGCAAGCCTGCGAAGATTCGTGGATCACCGCAGCGGGCCTTGCCGCGCATACGGAGCGGTTGAAATTTCTCGTTGCCCTGCGTCCCGGCGTGACATCGCCGGTCTTTGCCGCACGTCAAACGGCGGCGCTCGACCGCTTGAGCAATGGACGCCTGCTGCTCAACGTTGTCGTTGGCGGCAACCCGACCGAACTCGCCGGGGATGGAGTGTTCCTCCCACATGACGAACGCTACGCACAGGCGGCCGAGTTTCTGAAAATCTGGCGCCAGCTCGTATCCGGCGAGACGGTGAATTTCGACGGTAAACATTACCGCGTCGAAAATGGCAGGCTTGACCTTCTGCCGGCGCAGGAGCGACCACCACTCTATTTCGGCGGCTCCTCCGATGCGGGACAGGATCTCGCCGCCGAGCAGGTGGACATGTACCTGACCTGGGGCGAACCGGTGGCGCAGGTTGCCGAAAAGATCGAGCGTGCGCGCAAGAAGGCCGCCCTCAATGGGCGCAAGCTGCGCTTTGGCATTCGCCTGCATTTCATTGTGCGCGAAACGGAAGACGAGGCCTGGGCAGCGGCAGACCGGCTGATCAGCAAGATCACCGATGAGCAGATCGAAATTGCGCAGGCGCGGTTCCTCAAGGAGATGGACTCCGTCGGGCAGCGCCGCATGGCGGAACTGCATGGCGGACGCCGCGACAAGCTCGTCGTTTCTCCCAATCTCTGGGCAGGTGTGGGGCTGGTACGCGGTGGTGCCGGAACCTCGCTTGTCGGTTCGCCTGAGAACATCGCCGCGCGCATCCGTGAATATCAGGCCATCGGTATCGATACGATCATCGGCTCTGGCTATCCGCATCTTGAGGAAGCTTACCGCGTTGCCGAATTGCTCTTCCCGCAACTTGGCCTAGGCACCAAGCGCAGCGCACCCCGCGAAGTGATCGCGAACGAGTTTTCGGTAGGCTTTCATGGAGCCAAACGCCTGCAGGCCTCCTCGTGAGCAGGGCGCTTCGCTCGCTTGGTCGCAGTGCGCTTGGCTGGCTTCTGCCGGCGCTGCTGCTGGCCGGCTGGGAGGGTGCGTCACGCGCGGGGCTCATTCCGGCTAACGTGCTGCCTGCGCCATCGGCCGTCGGCGAGGCTTTCTGGAAGCTGCTATGGTCGGGCGAGCTCATTGAGAATATCCGTATTTCCACGCTTCGTGCCCTCAGCGGCTTTGTGATCGGTGGTACCATCGGCTTTGCGCTCGGCCTTGCCAATGGGCTGTCGGCGCTCAGCCGCGAATTGACCGACACGACCCTGCAGATGATCCGCAATATTCCGCATCTGGCGCTGATACCCTTGGTGATCCTGTGGTTTGGCATTGACGAGGAGGCCAAGCTGTTTCTCGTCGCACTCGGCGTGTTCTTCCCAATTTATGTAAACACGCTGCTCGGCATTCAGGGTGTCGACCCGCAACTCGTGGAGATGGGCCGCATCTATGGCATGTCGCGCCGAGAACTGTTCCTGCGGGTCATCCTGCCGGGAGCATTGCCGTCGATTTTCGTCGGACTGCGCTATGCGCTCGGCATCATGTGGCTGACCTTGATCGTTGCCGAAACCATCTCGGCTTCGTCGGGCCTCGGCTACATGGCGATGCAGGCGCGCGAGTTCCTGCTCATCGATGTCGTGGTCCTGTCCATATTGATCTATGCGCTGCTCGGAAAGCTGGCGGATTCGCTGGCACGGTTCCTCGAGCGTATTTCCCTGCAATGGCACCCAGCCTTCCAGACCGTTTAAGGAACGAAGATGACCGCAGCGACCATCACTGCCCGCCATTCTTTTGCAAATTCGGCTTTCACCGCTCCATCCGCGCGGGTCCATACGCCGGAACCGGCCGGTAAGCTCGCCTTTTCCTTTCGCGATGTGGCCAAGCAGTTTGGCGGCAAGGCGGTGCTGCAGGGCATCAATCTCGATGTCTACGAGGGACAGTTCGTAGCGGTTATTGGCAAGAGCGGCTGCGGCAAGAGTACGCTGCTGCGGCTGCTTGCCGGGCTCGACAAGCCGACATCCGGCGAACTCGCTGGGGCGGATGATCGGAAGCGCACACGCATCATGTTCCAGGAGCCGCGGCTCCTGCCCTGGGCACGCGTGATTGCCAATGTCGAGGTGGGTCTGACGGGCATAGAAAAGGGTGAGGCGGCGCGGAAGAAAAGTCTCGAAATCCTCGCGGAAGTTGGCTTGGCCGATCGCGGTGGCGAGTGGCCGTCGGTGCTTTCCGGTGGGCAGCGGCAGAGGGTGGCGCTGGCGAGGGCTTTGGTGGGACATCCGTCCATTCTCGCGCTTGACGAACCCCTCGGGGCGCTGGACGCGCTGACGCGGATCGAGATGCAGCAATTGCTCGAACGGATATGGCTCGCCAAGAAATTCACCGCCGTATTGGTTACCCACGATGTCACCGAGGCAGTGGCACTCGCGGATCGCGTGGTTGTCATCGATAGCGGCAGGATTGCACTCGACCTGGCTATTCCGGTTGAGCGTCCGCGACGCCATGCGTCACCGGAACTCGCATTTTTCGAGCGTCAGATTCTCGATCAGCTCTATAATCGCTGATACGCACGCAGCGACGCGAAGGAAGTGTGCTTCGCGATGGAGAATGTTGAAATGGATGACTTGTCGAAAAATCTCAGCCTGCCGACCCTCGATTTTTCGCGCTACCGTGACCCGGCACAGCGCGAAGTCTTCTTTCAGGATTTGCGCCATGCGGCGCGCACTTTCGGGTTCTTCTATCTCAAGGGCCACGGTGTACCGGAAAAGCTGCAACGGGACATTGTAGAGATTTCCAAGACATTCTTTGCTTTGCCGGAAGAGGATAAGCTCGCCGTGGAAATGGTCCGCTCGCCGCACTTTCGTGGCTATACGCGCGCTGGTTGGGAGCGGACGAAGGGACAGGCGGATTGGCGCGAGCAATTCGACGTCGGTGCGGAACGCATCGCCGTCGAGCAAGATGCGACGACTCCGGCCTGGGCGCGCCTGCAAGGACCGAATCAATGGCCGGAGGCCCTGCCGGAACTGAAACCGGCCGTTCTCGAATGGCAAAGCGAGCTGACGCGGGTGGCGATCGAACTGCTACAAGCTTTTGCAGCCGCGCTCGGACAGGACAAGGATATATTCGAGCCGATCTACCGGGATGCGCCGAACCAGCATCTCAAGATCATCCGCTACCCGGGACGCGAAGCGACGGGCAGTGATCAGGGCGGCGTTGGCGCGCACAAGGATAGCGGTTTTCTGACATTGCTTTTGCAGGATGTGCAGGGCGGCCTACAGGTGGAAAATGACGGTGGCTGGATCGATGCGACGCCGGTGTCAGGAACATTCGTCATCAATATCGGCGAGATTCTGGAACTTGCATCCAATGGCTATCTGAAGGCGACGATCCACCGTGTGGTGACACCGCCATCGGGCAAGGACCGGCTATCGGTCGCCTTCTTTTTCGGTGCCGATCTCAATGCTAATGTGCCGTTGCTGAACCTGCCAGAGGATCTGGCGAAAGAGGCCGGCGGTACCGATACGGACCCGGATAACCCATTGTTCCGGGAAGTTGGCCGCAACTACCTGAAGGGCCGACTGCGATCGCATCCGGATGTAGCACGGCGCCATCATTCGGATCTGTTGTAGCGCCGGTCCACAAGCAAAGCGCCCGCCAGTTTGAAAAACTGACAGGCGTTTCTGTAGCGGTTCAGACCTGCGATCAGGCGATCGACTGACCCGTCTTCGCCCAGTCGGCCAGGAAAGCTTCCAGGCCTTTGTCTGTCAGCGGATGTTTGACCAGCGCCTTCAGGGTCGCCGGTGGCGCGGTTACGACGTCGGCGCCAATCAGCGCAGCTTGCTTGACATGGTTGACCGTGCGGATCGAGGCAGCAAGGATCTCCGTCTGGAAATCGTAATTGTCATAGATAGTGCGGATCTCGGAAATCAGTTCCATGCCATCGATACCGATATCGTCGATACGGCCGATGAAGGGCGAGATGAAGGTCGCTCCGGCCTTGGCGGCGAGGAGCGCCTGGTTGGCGGAGAAGCACAGTGTGACATTGACCAGGTGGCCGTCGGAACGGAGCGCCTTGCAGGCCTTCAGGCCGTCGAGGGTCAGCGGTACCTTGATGCAGATATTGTCAGCGATCTTCGCAAGGACAGCGGCTTCTCTCATCATCTGTTCGTATTCAGTCGCGGTGACCTCAGCGGAAACCGGTCCCTTGACGATGCTGCAGATTTCCTTGGTGACTTCGAAGATGCTGCCGCCGGACTTGAGAATCAGCGAGGGGTTGGTGGTGACGCCGTCGAGCAATCCGAGATCATTCAGCTCGCGGATTTCCTTTACATCGGCGGTATCGACAAAGAATTTCATCGGTGCAGTCCTTCCTGATATGACAGATGGCCCGGTGTGACCGGTGGCCTAATATGAGAGATGGGATATTTCTCTCGGAAAGTGGCTTTTCTTTAGCCCAAAGCCGCGTCAAGGTCACGCCTATATGAGCCAGGATTCGTTCATCCCGCAAAAAATAGTTCCCGTGCTTGTGCCGATGCCGGCCGAGCGGCCGTACAGCTATGCCGTGCCGGATGGCATGGAGGTGAAAGCAGGCTCAATCGTGCGGGTACCACTCGGACCACGCGAGGTAGCGGGCATCGTTACAGAGGGCTCTACCGACTCGATCGACGCCAAGAAGCTGCGGCCGATTTCCGAACTTTTCGATTGCCCGCCGGTCGATGATGGCATGATGCGGTTCATGCGCTGGGCCGCTGACTATACGATTTCGCCGCCGGGGATGGTGGCGCGCATGGTGCTGCGTGTCCCTGCTGCCTTCGATCCTGAGCCGCCGGTACCGGGTCTGCGTTTCTCGGGCCGGGAGCCCGACCGGATGACCGGGGCGCGTGCGCGCGTACTCGAACTGGCGGAAGACGGCATGGCGTGGACACGTACCGGTCTTGCCCATGCCGCAGGGGTGTCGGCGACGGTGATCGACGGGCTCTCCGCACAAGGTGTCTTCGAACAGGTGATGATCCCGGCGCGTCCGATCGTAGCCGCGCCAGATGTTGACTATGCGAAAGCTGCTTTGTCGGAAGACCAGGCCGTAGCAGCGGCGCAGCTCGCGGAGGCCGTCTCGGCTGATGGGTTTTCCGTCTCGCTGCTTGACGGTGTCACCGGCTCCGGCAAGACCGAGGTCTATTTCGAGGCCGTTGCAAAGGCGATAGAGAAGGGCAGGCAGGTTCTCATTCTTCTGCCTGAAATCGCACTGACCCAGCAATTTCTCGACCGCTTTCACGACCGGTTCGGTTCGAAGCCGGCGGAGTGGCATTCCGACCTTGCGCCGCGAACGCGCGAGCGCGTCTGGCGGCAGGTGATGGAAGGCCAGGTGAGGGTTGTTGCAGGGGCGCGTTCGGCACTGTTCCTGCCATTCCAGGACCTCGGCCTGATCGTCGTCGACGAAGAACATGATCCGGCCTACAAGCAGGAAGACCGCGTTTTTTACAACGCGCGCGATATGGCCGTGGTGCGCGGGCATATCGGCAATTTTCCAGTGGTGCTGGCCTCCGCGACCCCTTCGATCGAGAGCCAGGTCAATGCGAACCAAGGACGCTACACACGCATCCGGCTGACGGGTCGTTACGCGGAAGCGGCGATGCCCGACCTGAAATCAATCGACATGCGGCGGTCCCCGCCACGCCCCGGCGGTTTCCTGTCACCCGCACTGGTCGAGGCGATCAACCAGACACTGCAGCGCCAGGAACAGTCGCTGCTGTTCCTCAACCGTCGTGGCTACGCGCCGCTGACACTGTGCCGTGTTTGCGGCCACCGGTTCCAGTGTCCGGACTGTTCAAGCTGGCTGGTCGAACACCGCTTTCGCGGCCAACTCGTCTGCCATCAATGCGGACACCATGAAGCAAGGCCGGAAGCCTGCCCGTCATGCGGTACGCTCGATCATCTGGTTGCCTGCGGGCCGGGGGTGGAGCGCATCGCCGAAGAGGTGGAGAAGACCTTTCCCGATGCACGTATCATTGTGCTGTCATCGGATTTGATGGGGGTCAAGCGGCTGAGGCTCGAGCTCGACGCGATCGCACGCGGCGAGGCAGATATCATCATCGGCACGCAGCTCGTCGCCAAGGGGCACAATTTCCCCAATATGACGCTGGTCGGGGTCGTCGATGCTGATCTCGGTCTTGCCAATGGCGATCCGCGCGCCGCCGAGCGAACGTTCCAGTTGCTCAGCCAGGTCACAGGGCGTGCAGGGCGTACGGGCAAGAAGAGCCTTGGGCTGTTGCAGACCTACCAGCCGGATCATCCGGTGATGCGAGCGATTGTTTCTGGCGATGCGCAGGCCTTTTATGAACGCGAGATCGAAGAGCGTGAGCGGTCGGGTCTGCCGCCGTTCGGACGATTAGGATCATTGATCATCTCGGCAGCAACACGCCTGGAGGCGGAGAACCATGCACGCGCCTTGCGCCGCGCCGCGCCCACTTCGCCGCAGATCAGTGTCCTGGGGCCAGCCGAGGCACCGCTGGCTCTTGTTCGCGGGCGACATCGCTTCCGGCTCTTGATCCACGGTACGCGCAAGGCAGATATTCAGGGTTTTATCCGCGCCACGCTGGCGGCCGGACCAAAAGAACGGGGATCGGTGCGCGTGCAGGTTGATATCGATCCACAAAGCTTTCTATAAAAACCCGCCATGTTGGGCTGCAAATGGCATTTTTCTGTGCTCCGGTGCTCATGCACCCAAAAGTACACTCCGCTCCGGTGCTCGAAAACCACCATTTTCGCCACCCATGAGGAGTTTTGGGACCGCGCTACGAAAGCAGCATTACAGCTATTCTTGGGAAGGGGTATGAAATGGAACTTTATTGGCCGGCCAGTCAGGGTGAGTGGATCGCCTGGCTGTCAGCAGCCGTCACAGTGATCTTCGGCTTGATCCTGTTCTTTGCGCCGCGCGTTGCGCTGAGAATCTTGCGATTGCAGACCAAGCCGGAACGGCCAGAAGCCTTGTCCGAGATCCGGGGTACATTCGCCGGGTTCTATCTCGGGCTCGGCCTCAGCGCACTTGTTTTCGCGCAGCCGTTCCTGTGGATTGCACTTGGGGTTTCATGGGCCTTTACGGTGTTCGGACGCCTGATTTCGATGATGTCGGATCGCGGCAACACGCCCTACAATTGGATATGGGTCATTGTCGAGCTTGCGCTCGCTGCAGGCCCATTGCTCTTTGCATTCGGCTTTGTCGCCTAGGCCAATTCGGCATTACTGGAATCCCTTAGTCATAATTATCCAGAGCTGCGGCGATTCTGCCGCCTGTTTTAGCGGATTCGCGTGTTGCGAGTCCCGTCTTCCTATGCTAGACGGCAATCAAATCTCGTCGGAGACGGCTCTCGGGTTGTGTCCAAGGCGGTAAAAAAATCAATAATGCCAAAGATTTGACCGAAAAATTCCTTCCGGTTTCCTGATTTTTGGCTCCAACGCAGAGAGCTTGTCGTTCGTGGCAGAAACTTCGTCGCTCATATCCGGTGTTGCCCAGCGTTATGCGGGTTCGTTGTTCGACCTCGCGTTGGAAACGAAATCGCTTGCCGAGGTCGAAAAGAATCTCGGTGGGTTCGAGGCTCTCGTCAATGGCAGCGCCGATCTGAAGCGGCTGATCGCCAGCCCGGTCTTCTCATCCGACGATCAGGTCAAGGCAATCTCCGCTATCCTGAACAAAGCCAAGATTGGCGGCCTCGTCGGTAATTTCCTGCGCGTCGTCGCGCAGAACCGGCGCCTGTTCGCAGTGCCCGCCATGATCCAGTCATTCCGCCAGATCGCTGCCGAACATCGCGGCGAGGTTACGGCCGATGTTACTTCTGCGCATGCCCTGTCGGCAGCGCAGGAAACAGAATTGAAGGCCACGCTGAAAAGCGTCGCCGGCAAAGACGTGACAATCAATGTCACTGTTGATCCGTCGATCCTTGGAGGTCTCATCGTCAAGTTGGGGTCCCGCCAGATCGACACTTCACTTCGCACAAAACTTTCTTCGCTTAAGCTTGCACTGAAAGAGGTCGGCTGATGGACATCCGCGCCGCGGAAATTTCCGCAATCCTGAAAGAGCAAATCAAGAATTTCGGCCAGGAGGCTGAAGTCTCCGAAGTCGGTCAGGTTCTGTCCGTCGGTGACGGTATTGCTCGTGTATATGGCCTGGACAATGTCCAGGCTGGTGAAATGGTCGAATTCCCGGGTGGTACCCGTGGCATGGCCCTGAACCTGGAAAGCGACAATGTTGGTGTCGTTATTTTCGGCTCGGACCGTGACATCAAGGAAGGCGACACCGTCAAGCGTACCGGTGCCATCGTTGACGTTCCTGTTGGCAAGGAACTGCTCGGCCGCGTTGTTGACGCGCTCGGCAATCCGATCGATGGCAAGGGTCCGATCAAGGCAACGCAGCGCTCGCGCGTTGACGTCAAGGCGCCAGGCATCATCCCGCGCAAGTCGGTGCATGAGCCGATGTCGACCGGCCTCAAGGCCATTGACGCGCTGATCCCGGTAGGCCGCGGCCAGCGTGAGCTGGTCATCGGCGATCGCCAGACCGGCAAGACCGCGATTATTCTCGATACTTTCCTTAATCAGAAGCCGGCTCACGATTCTGGAAGCGAGAGCGAAAAGCTGTATTGCGTTTACGTCGCCATCGGCCAGAAGCGTTCGACGGTAGCGCAGTTCGTTAAAATTCTCGAAGAGCGTGGCGCTCTCGAATATTCGATCATCGTCGCCGCAACGGCTTCAGATCCTGCTCCAATGCAGTATCTCGCGCCGTTCGCCGGTTGCACGATGGGTGAATATTTCCGCGACAATGGCATGCATGCGCTGATCGGTTATGACGATCTGTCCAAGCAGGCCGTGGCTTATCGCCAGATGTCGTTGCTGCTGCGCCGCCCGCCGGGCCGCGAAGCTTATCCCGGCGACGTTTTCTATCTGCATTCCCGCCTGCTCGAGCGCTCTGCCAAGCTCAACGACGATAATGGTGCCGGTTCACTGACCGCGCTGCCCGTCATTGAGACCCAGGCAAATGACGTGTCGGCCTATATTCCGACCAACGTGATTTCGATCACTGACGGCCAGATCTTCCTCGAAACCAATCTTTTCTACCAGGGTATCCGCCCTGCGGTGAACGTTGGTCTGTCGGTTTCCCGCGTCGGTTCCGCCGCGCAGGTCAAAGCGATGAAACAGGTTGCTGGCTCGATCAAGGGTGAGCTGGCGCAGTACCGCGAAATGGCGGCTTTCGCACAGTTTGGCTCCGATCTTGATGCGTCGACGCAGCGTCTGCTCAATCGCGGTGCGCGTCTGACCGAACTCCTGAAGCAGCCCCAGTTCTCGCCGTTGAAGACGGAAGAGCAGGTCGCTGTGATCTATGCGGGCGTCAACGGCTATCTCGACAAGCTTGCCGTCAATCAGGTCAGCAAGTTTGAGCAGGGCCTGCTCACATGGCTCCGCACTGAGAACAAGGACGTTCTCGACGCGATCGCCAAGGAAAAGCAGCTTAGCGACGACATCAAGGGCAAGCTTAAGGCGGCAGTTGACGCCTTTGCCAAGTCTTTCGCTTAAAACCACTGACGGGATGAACGGATGCCTTCGTTAAAGGATCTGAGAAACCGGATCGCCTCGGTCAAGGCGACGCAGAAGATCACCAAGGCGATGCAGATGGTCGCCGCGGCGAAGCTGCGTCGTGCGCAGGAAGCTGCGGAAGCCGCTCGCCCCTATTCGCAGCGCATGGCTGCGGTTCTGGCGAACATCGCTTCCAATGTGGATGGCGATGATGCGCCTGCGCTGATGAGCGGAACCGGCAAGGACGATGTGCATCTGCTCGTCGTCTGCACCTCCGAACGCGGTCTTTGCGGCGGCTTCAACGCGCAGATCGCGCGTCTGGCGCGTGATCACGCACGCAGGCTGGTTGCGGACGGCAAGACAGTCAAGATTATCACTGTCGGCAAGAAGGGCGCCGATATTCTGCGCCGCGATCTCGGCAAGAATATCATCGACCACGTCAACCTGCGTGAAGTCAAACAGGTTGGCTTCGTCAACGCCGACGAGATCGGTCACAAGATCATCGGCCTCTACAACGAAGGCGCGTTTGACGTCGCCACGCTGTTCTATTCGGAATTCAAGTCGGTGATTGCACAAATACCGACTGCGCAGCAATTGATTCCGGCCAGCGCCATCGGTGATGCCGAGCCAGAAACTGCTGGCGATGCAGTTTATGAATATGAGCCGGATCCGGCAGCCATTCTCGGCGATCTGATCCCGCGCAATATTTCCGTCCAGGTTTTCCGCGCTCTCCTTGAAAACGCGGCATCGGAACAGGGTGCGCGCATGTCCGCCATGGACAACGCAACCCGCAATGCCGGTGACATGATCAACAAGCTGACAATGTCGTACAACCGCCAGCGTCAGGCCCAGATCACCAAAGAACTGATTGAAATCATTTCGGGCGCGGAAGCGCTCTAATCGCGAAGGTAAGGATCGATGGCAAAAGCAGCGACCCCGAAAACACCCGCAGCCGCCAAGGCCGCTGCACCGAAGGCAGCCGCCGCCAAAACGGCAGCCGTAAAGGCCGAAGCCGCTGCCAAGCCAGCAGCCAAAGCTGCGGCACCAAAGGCAGCCGCCAAGGCCGCTCCGGCAGCAAAGGCTACTACGCCAAAGACTGCGCTCAAGGCAACCGGCGTTGCTGGTCGCGTCAGCCAGGTCATCGGCGCGGTTGTCGACGTTTCGTTCGATGGCGGTGTGCTTCCGCAGATTCTGAACGCGCTGGAAACCGACAATCTCGGCAACCGCCTCGTTCTTGAAGTTGCGCAGCATCTCGGTGAAAACACCGTCCGCACGATCGCCATGGACTCGACCGAAGGTCTGGTTCGGGGCCAGGTGGTTTATGACACGGGTTCGCCCATCATGGTTCCGGTCGGTGAGGAAACCCTCGGCCGCATCATGAACGTTATCGGTGAGCCGGTTGACGAAGCTGGTCCGATCAACACCAAGCTGACCCGCGGTATCCACCAGCCAGCTCCGGAATATGTCGAACAGTCAACGGAAGCCCAGATCCTCGTTACCGGCATCAAGGTCGTCGATCTGCTCGCACCTTATGCACGCGGTGGCAAGATCGGCCTCTTCGGCGGTGCCGGCGTCGGCAAGACGGTTCTCATCATGGAACTGATCAACAACGTCGCCAAGGCGCACGGTGGTTACTCGGTATTTGCTGGTGTTGGTGAGCGTACGCGCGAAGGCAACGATCTTTACCACGAAATGATCGAATCCGGCGTGAACAAGGCAGGGGGCGGCGAAGGCTCCAAGGCTGCTCTCGTTTACGGCCAGATGAACGAGCCGCCAGGGGCCCGTGCCCGTGTTGCGCTGTCGGGTCTGACTGTTGCCGAGCATTTCCGCGATCAGGGCCAGGACGTTCTGTTCTTCGTGGACAACATCTTCCGCTTCACGCAGGCCGGTTCCGAAGTGTCCGCTCTGCTTGGACGTATCCCGTCCGCCGTGGGTTATCAGCCAACGCTGGCAACCGACATGGGTCAGATGCAGGAACGCATCACCACGACGCACAAGGGTTCGATCACCTCGGTTCAGGCCATTTACGTGCCCGCCGACGATTTGACCGACCCGGCACCTGCGACCTCCTTCGCGCATCTTGATGCGACGACGGTTCTCAACCGCGCGATCTCTGAAAAGGGTATTTATCCGGCTGTTGATCCGCTCGACTCGACATCGCGCATGCTCGATCCGCTGATCGTTGGCGACGAGCATTACCAGACAGCCCGTCAGGTTCAGTCGATCCTGCAGCGCTACAAGTCGCTTCAGGACATCATCGCCATCCTCGGCATGGACGAGCTTTCGGAAGAAGACAAGATCGCGGTCGCTCGCGCCCGCAAGATCGAACGCTTCCTGTCGCAGCCGTTCTTCGTTGCTGAAATCTTCACCGGTTCACCGGGCAAGCTGGTTGATCTTGCGGACACCATCAAGGGCTTCAAGGGTCTTTGCAACGGTGACTATGATCACCTGCCGGAAGCAGCGTTCTACATGGTCGGTTCGATCGACGAAGCGATTGAAAAGGCACAGCGTCTGGCAGCAGAGGCTGCCTGATCTTAAGACGACAAGCGGGCTACGGCCCGCCATGTCCACCTTGGTCAAGACCTTTAGGATTGAGTGAATATCATGGCAGAAGCCTTCCAGTTCGAACTCGTGTCACCAGAGCGCCTACTCCTCTCGGAACAGGTCATTGAAGTCGTGGTTCCGGGTACGGAAGGTTACATGACGGTCATGGCGCACCATGCACCGCTGATGGCAACCGTGAAGCCGGGTGTTGTCACCGTGAAGACGCCTGACGGCAAGCCGGACAGCTACGTCGTATTCGGTGGTTTCGTCGATGTGACGCCGGATGGCTGCACGCTCCTCGCGGAATCGGCGGTACACGTCACCGATATAAAGGCTGATGAATTGCAGCGCCGCATACAGGACGCCAAGGAAGACTTTGAAGACGCGACAACTCGCGAAGACCGGGCCAAGGCAGAAGATCTTCTCGGCCAACTGACGACACTTGAGGAAGCCATCAAGGCTGCTTGAGATCAGAATCGATTTTATTATTAAAGCGGGCTTTGGGCCCGCTTTTTTATTGCCGGATTCAGCCCGATAAATGCTGGAAAGCAGCGACGACTTCTTCGTAGACCCTGCGCTTGAAGGGCACGATAAGATCAGGAAGTTGCGACATGGGCTTCCAGGCCCACCGGTCGAACTCGGCTGTATGTCCACCGGGCGGCGGGTTTATCGCGATCTCGCTTTCGTCGCCCTCGAAGCGATAGGCAAACCACTTTTGGGTTTGGCCGCGATACTTACCCTTCAATGCCAAGCCGACAAGGTGGGGTGGCAGGTCGTAATTTATCCAGTTTGGCGCTTCCGCGAGAAGAGTGACGGTCTTCATACCGGTCTCCTCATAGAGTTCGCGCAGCGCTGCAGGTTCAGGATCCTCACCTTTGTCGATACCGCCTTGCGGCATCTGCCAGAGCTGCGTCGCTCCATCCATTTCGTCATTCTGAATGACGATGCGATGACCGGCCCAGACAAGACCCTCCTGGTTAAGCACCATGATGCCAACACAGGGCCGATAGGGCAGGGTTTGCGGATCGGCAGGCTTGGTGTTTTTGCTCATGTAGATGCTCCAAATCGCTGGCTGCGCCGGTGCTAACCTCTTTCGGGGTCACGTACAAGGGCGGACACGGGCACAATCTCGATGCCTCTGGCCTTGGCTTCATTAACCCAGGAAGTGACTGCTTCCACTGTGACCTCGAAAGCGGAGCCCGTTGCTATTGCCGTACCCTTGGCGCGGGCTATGCGCTCCAGCTCGTCAAGTTTCTTCAGGATTGCGCCGCGATTCTGTGTGGAATCGATCAGCACATCGGCGGCGGCAAATGGCGTGCCCTGCTGCGCAGCAATAGCATCGGCCTGGCTGCGCGCGGAGGTACCATCGTCGAGATAAAGCAGGCCGCGTTTGGAAAGATCCTGGATAACAGGCGTCATTGCGTTGGCGTCAGCGGTAAAACGGGCTCCCATATAATTCATCACGCCGGTGTAATTCGTGATGCGACCCATGGCCCTGTGCAGATTTTCCAGCGTCGCTGCCGGCGGCGCATCGACGGTCAGCGTGTTGCGGCCTGGATTGACGCGTGGATAGTCGTACGGCTCCAGCGGAATCTGCATGAGGATTTCATGGCCGTCCTGGCGAGCCGCCTGCATCCAGCGGCCGAGGCTGTTGCCTTCCGGCGAGAAAGCCAGGGTTATCTCCGCCGGAAGCGCCCGAATTGCCTGTTGTGAGCCAGTCTGTGACAGGCCGAGTCCGCCTATGACGATGGCAACGCGGGCACCGCGTGCGCCGGACCAGGGACGGGCATAGACGTCGAGGGGGCGACGTCCGTCAGGCGCGACGACCGGTAGCGGCCCTTGCGGGCTCTGCTCGAGCATATCCTGCTCTGGCAGATGCGCGGTGCGGGGATCCTGCGCGCGTTTCGTCGGGTCGCCGACAACGATGATCTTGGGGCCGCCTTGGGGAGCAGCGATGTTTCCGGGCGAGCTGCTGGTATCACCTGCCGGTCCGGATGCGGCTTCGGCTTTAGGTGCCGCTGGGGGAACGTCGGCGACCTGCGGCTTCGGCGCCTCGGGAACGGGGCGGCGAAAACCCTGGTGACTGGTGAAGGCGATAAGCGAAGCCAGACCGACAATGCCGAGAACAGCCGCGGAAGGCAGAAGCCAGCGGATTGCCGTCTTTTTGTCAGTTTTCTTGCTGGGCCTTTGGCTGTTTTGCCCCAGCGGCCGGTTAATATCGGAATTCACGCGTTCTGGCCGATGCGGGGAGAGATGAAGGATGGGTATTCAAAAGGCCGATAAGCCAAGGGGACCAGACTAAAATGTGAAAGTCTGATCCCCTTGTGCATGTCAGTTAGGTACACCCTTTTTGGGGTCCGGCGGAAAGGCTGCATTCGCCTGCTCGCCGCGCAGAAGCTTCAAAGCCTGAATGAGCTGAAGATCATCCTTCAGATCCGGTGGCACGTAAGCGATGGAGCCAGAACCTTCCGCATCTTCCTGAGCGCCCTTGATATGGCCCTTCAGATCCGATTCACCGCGGGTAATATCCTGTCCCTTGAGCTCATCTGGCAATGGTTGCTCGACTGCGATATCCGGTACGATGCCCTTGCCCTGGATGGACTTGCCGGCAGGCGTGTAATACAGCGCTGTCGTCAGACGCAGCGCGCCGTTTTCACCCAGCGGAATGATCGTCTGCACCGAACCCTTGCCGAATGAGCGGGTACCAAGGACTGTGCCACGGCGATGATCCTGCAGCGCACCTGCCACGATTTCCGAAGCACTCGCCGAGCCGCCATTGATCAGAACGATCAATGGCTTGCCATTGGTCAGATCTCCTGCGCGAGCATCGAAGCGGGTAATGTCCTGCGGATCGCGACCGCGCGTCGACACAACCTCGCCCTTGTCGAGGAAAGCATCGGAAACGGCAACTGCCTGATCGAGCAGACCACCCGGATTGAGGCGCAGGTCGAGGACGAAGCCCTTCAGCTTGTCATCGGGGATCTTGCTCTCAATATCCTTGATTGCCTTCTGCAGGTCGTCGAATGTCTGTTCGGTGAACGAAATAACGCGGACATAGCCGACGTCATTTTCAACCCGGTACTTGACGGCTTTGACCTTGACCACATCACGGACGATGGTCAGCTTGATTGGCTTGTCGGCACCCTGACGAATGAGCGTCAGTTCGATCGGCGTGTTGACCTCACCGCGCATCTTGTCGACGGCGTCTGTCAGGGTCAGGCCGCGCACTTCGGTGCCGTCGATCTGTGAAATGTAGTCGCCGGCGAGTACACCGGCCTTGGATGCGGGAGTATCTTCGATTGGAGCGATGACTTTCACCAGCTCGTTTTCCATGGTGACTTCGATGCCGAGGCCACCAAACTCGCCCTTGGTCTGGACGCGCATGTCCTGAGCCTGTTCGGCGTTCATGTACGACGAATGGGGATCAAGCGAGGTCAGCATGCCGTTGATGGCGCTTTCGACCAGCTTCTTGTCATCCGGCGGCGTGACATACTGGGCGCGAACGCGCTCGAAAATATCACCAAAAATTGATAGCTGTTTATAGGTGTCGGTGCCCGCAGCTTCTGCAGCGGTTGTGGGCAGAGCACCCTGCACAACGACCATTGCCGTCGCACCCAGCAGTGCTCCAGCCATAAGAAGCGATAACCTACGTATCATTTGCGGTCCTTCCAGCAAGCCGTGCCGCCCACCAGGGAGCGGGATTAACAGGTTTTGTATCCTTTCGGAACTCAATGTAAAGCATTGGAGCTCCATTTCCCATCGGAACAGGTGCGGTACTGGCAATAAGTTGCTCGTTCATCACACCGACCGGCTCTCCCGCCAATACAAACTGATTCTGGGAGACATTGATCTTTTTCATCCCTGCCAAAACAACATGATATCCGTTCCCGGCATCAAGGATCAAGAGCTGTCCATAGGACCGGAATGCGCCAGCATAAAGGACAACTGCATCTGTCGGTGACGTAATTGTCGCACCGGCAGGCGTTTCCAGTGTATCACCCTGCACGGCGCCGCCCAATCCGTCGTCATCGCCGAAATGCTTCACCAGTTTGCCCACAGCTGGCATGGAAAGATGGCCCTTCAGCGACGCGAAATTAACCTGCGCCGAAAGCCGGTCCTGGTTGGAGGCAAAATCGTCAGCACGTTGCTGACTCGCTGCCAGTTTCTGCTGTTCCTGGGCACTGGCGGCATCGGCGGCTCGTTTGACTTCCTGCATGTCCTGTTCCATGGACGCAATGAGATCGCGGAGCGAAGTGGCTCGTTTGGCCAGATCTTCGGCGCGTTGCTGTTCTGCCTGCCGCGTTCCTTCCGATGTTGTCTGCAGTTTCTGTTTTTCGGTCAGGAGAAGATCAAGGCGTTTCTTCTCCTCTGCCTGGCTCGACAGTGCTGCAGTCAGGCGGCCCCGTTCTTCGGAGATCGAGGTTCTAATCCGGGTCAATTCCTCAAGGTCGGCTATCAGGACCTCCGTCTGCTGGCGCATTTCAGGGACCACGGCGCCGAGCAGAACCGCGCTTCTGACCGAGGCGAGGGCGTCATCAGGACGAACGAGAAGAGCAGGCGGCGGGTTCAAGCCCATGCGCTGCAACGCAGCCAGCACCTCGGCGAGTGCGCCCCGCCGCTCTTTCAGCGAATTCTTGATCCCGTCTTCCTGCTCGCGGAGGCCAGTCAGTTTTTCACTGAAGCTGGCAATGTCCTCGCTCAGCTTCTTCTCCGTCTTGGCAGACTGGATGAGCGCTGCAGTAATTGACGTTTGATCCTTTTTCAGGGCGGCAATTTCGTTGTCGAGCGTGGCTACACGTTCTGACGACAGGGATATCTGGCCCGTTAGATCTTCAAGCTCCTTGAGCGTTTGCGCCCGCTTCGCGTCCAGGGATTCCGGGGCAAGTTGCTGGTTCGGCGGCTGCACCATTTCTTGTGCCCGGGCCGGGGATGCACAGACAAGGGCAAGCGTCAGGACAACGACACATGAGAGGGCGTGTTTACCTGAATCCAAAATTGCCTTGTGTGCCTCAAATTTCATTGCCGGACCGGAGCATAGGAATGGTTTGATCCCGACTTTAAGAAAAGTTCGATTAATGAAGCATTAACCATAAACCAGCCGGGTCGAAAGCCATTCATTTTTGTATCGATCGGCATGGCGGAATTGCGGCGCGACCGTACTCTTGCGTAAAATTGCTGTCCACCTATCTTCTTGCACTATAGTGAATACAGACCGGCCAAGCGCAATTCGCAAGTGATTCACCGGCTCACAATGGTTCTGAATATGCCCGATCTGACAATCGTAATTCCTGTCCACAACGAATCTGGAAATATCGGCTCCCTCGTCAAGGAAATCAATTCAGCCCTGGTTTCCGGGCCGACCTATGAAATCATTGTCGTCGACGATGGTTCCACAGATGAATCTGCCGAGGAGGCGATGAATGGCGGCAACCATGTTCGCGTGCTCCGCCATGAAAAACGTACCGGCAAGTCGCGGGCGCTTGTCAGCGGCTTTCAAGCGGCAAACGGGCAGTGGATCGCAACGCTGGACGGTGACGGGCAGAACGACCCGGTGGATATTGTTCGTTTGTGGCCACGGGTCCAGAGCTCAAAGCCGGCGCTTTTCGCGGGTATAAGAAAGCGACGCAATGATGGTGCAGTGAAATTGCTGACATCGAAATTTGCCAATTTCGTCCGCAGGCGATTGCTGAAAGATGATTGCAGGGATGCCGGGTGTGGTTTCAAAATACTGCCTGCCAGTGTAGCGCAGAGCCTCCCCTATTTTGACAATATGCACCGCTTTCTTCCGGCCTTGTCGCGCCGGGCCGGTCTTCCGGTGATCGAAGTCGATGTAGAAGATCGACCGCGCCTTGCAGGTGTGTCGAAGTACGGTTTCTTTGATCGTGCTGTCGTCGCATTCCTGGATACGGTTGGCGTGTTCTGGCTTATCCGCCGCTACTCTGATCCGGTAAGGGTAGTTGAGATGAATAACGCTGGAAGCTGAAGGTTCTGAGCTTGCCGCTTTGGTTTCTTGTTGGCGCGGTAACCCGCGTCACCGGTCCGATCGGCTCTGCATCCTCGGGCAGGTGCGACAGGGCATTGTCGCCAGGTGCATCGCCTCCCTGCCAGACGAGAACAATATCCTGTGCGCCGCCCCGCTCAGGCGGCCAATGGAGCAGGGCAGCTACATTCGCTGCATCGTCCTGGCGATTGGAGACAATCCTTGCGGGAGAGGGGTTCTGGGCGCGAATGGCCAAGCTGACCGCATCAAACGGAAAATTGAACCGTTCAGTGCCAAAGAGCGCAATGCCTGCTACGGCAACCGGAGCAACCAGATAGAGCGCGCCAGATATAGCCAACAGGTTTCGTGCGCCGAGAATCTGCGGCAGGTACAGTGCAATCAGGATAGCTGTGGGTGCGAGGATCGGCGCCATGTAGCGCTCGGCGACGGAATGGTAGTCGGCCGCAAAAACAAGCACGGCGAAGGCGGCGAGACCTATGAGTACCGTGCGCAAAAGAACCTTGCGAACATCGGCGTCGCCATCTGGTGCAGGACGCGGATGGTCTCTTACCTGGCCAATAAGAAAGACGATGACTGCCGGTCCCGACCAGAGGAAAGTCGAAATCAGAAGACTGAGAAGCCCGTCAATTCCGAGGTGCGGCAGATCAAGGGATTCGAGGTAACCAATTGCGTTGCTGAGCTTGGCCATCCTGCCGGCCGTAGCTGCCAATGGAGCGTTAAGGGACGCAATGACCACGGGGGTGAAGGCGGCCACAAAGATCGCGATCGAAATCCAGATGGGCCGGCGAAACAGCTGCCGGCGGATGCTTTTTGTCATCCACGCCGCAATCAAAAAACTGGTCAGGAAAATGAAAAAATTATACTTGGCCAAAGCGCCAACAGCAGTCCAGATACCGAACCAGACATAGGCACCAATGCCCTTGCCGGACCGCATCAAGGCAAGGGAATGGATGATACCAACCGATGCGACAATAACCAGAATCGTATGGGCCGTGGTTTGGATCGACATCCAGACAATTTGAGGCAGAAGCGCCGAAGCAGCCAACGCCAGAATGCCGGCGCGGCCACCTCCAAGTCGGCGTGCCGAGTCGAAACAAAGCCAATGATAAAGTCCAAGTAAGGAAAGCCTTACCAAAGCTACAGCGAGAACCCAGTTCCATCCGGTAAGTTCCAGCGCCAGACGGACCAGCCAGTTGTAGAGGGGCGGATGGGAGTTGCCATAATTCCAGGCAAATCCCACTTCGCCGACAAATTGCGCTTCGTCAATTTCCATAAAGGGTGAAAGGCTAAGACGCAGGGCGATGAGGATTGCGACATAGGCAATGATGGCCCGAGGTGCCCGCCGGGCGAGGGAGGTCCAATTGATCGCTGGGCCGTCGAGCAAGGCACTGCTGAAATTTCGCCAGAACACTTTGGGCCTCGCGCTTCGTGTCATGGTCACCTACTACGAAAATATAATTTGCCGCAATCCCAAGTTCGGTTTCTCCGAGCTTGAAGTGCAGGAAACAAAAACCGCCAGCGCAGGGCTGGCGGTTTTTATTCCGATAGCAGGCATTTATGCCCGGCGAATGATGCTAGCGATAAGCGAGATCAGCAACAGTGCCAGGAACACATAGAATATAATTTGCGCGATACCTGCCGACGCACCGGCGATACCACCAAATCCCAAAGCGCCTGCAACAAGTGCTATGATCAGAAAAATTACAGCGTAGTAAAGCATTTATCATCTCCCTGTTCTGTCAGATTCGAAACGGATGGAGCGCCGTTTTGTTCCCTCACCCGACGGAAGTGATGCTTGTTGCTTACACCTTTGCCTTGCTGTTTTCCTTGAAGAACAAGGCCTGTGTGATCAAAGCCTTGACCATATCCGGATTGAAGGGTTTCGTGACGAGGAATGTGGGTTCTGGTCTTTCGCCTGTCAGCAAGCGTTCGGGAAAGGCTGTGATGAAGATGACAGGTATTGAGTCCTGGCTAAGTATGTTGTTCACCGCATCGATGCCGGAACTTCCATCTGCCAATTGGATATCGGCAAGGATCATGCTTGGGCGGGTGGCGGAATAGATTTTCAACGCTTCGTTGCGGGTTCGGGCAATGCCGACCACGCGGTGCCCGAGACTTTCGACCATGTGCTCGATATCCATGGCGATCAGTGGTTCGTCTTCGATGATCAGAATATCGGTGGCAATCTGCTTCGAAATGCCGACGGATGCCTCGTCGAGAAGTTCATAAAGTTCGCTCTCCGTGACATCGAGGATTTCCATCGTCTCTGCCTGGCTGAAGCCTTCGAGGCTGATCAGCAAAAAGGCCTGACGGGCCTTGGGCGCGATGGCCGTCAGGTTGGCAGCTGCGTGTTTTTCCCAGCCGAACTCCGATTTTAGTTCGAGGGGGCGAACATTGACGGAGTTGAAGTGCTGAATCAGCAATCTATAAATGCTCACCCTATCCGATGCTGTCTTGGGGAAGAGGGAAACATCCGTAATAAGGATTTCCAGTGTTGCCGCTACATAGGCATCGCCCGAAGACTGGGAGCCAGTGATGGCGCGGGCGAAACGGCGAAGATAGGGCAGATGTGGGGCTATCCTGGTGGACAATGACATTATGGCGAGTTCCCTGTTATCGATGGGGGTATCAAGATGACGAAAGAGTTCACAACCAGAACACATTCGCAAAAAAAAAGTTCCCCGTAACGGAACTTTTCCTTTGGTCAGGTATTGTCGTCATTAATGTGCCCCGGCCGTAAATTCATGAACAACGCAGCGACGAACCACCAGCAAAGATTAGATGATGAACGCCAAAAAGAACTCCCTTGCCGCTCCCGAAAGGGGGCGTGTCCGTCGCCGCGACATCAAGAATGCGGAGACAGAAATTGGTTTGAAGCTACGCGCGCTTTTTGCATCGGTACAGGAGGAGGAAATTCCGGCTCGTTTTCTGGATCTTCTGGAGAAGCTTGATGAGGCTGAACGCAATCATGCACAATCATCCAAATAAACAGGCCGCCGAATGGTACATGAATCGAGCGATTTCAAGAAAAGCCTGATTGCGTCTCTGCCCAAGTTGCGGGCGTTTGCGGTTTCGCTTGTCGGTAATCCGGACCGGGCGGACGACCTCGTCCAAGACACGATCATGAAGGCCTGGGCCAAGCAGGATTCATTTGAACCCGGTACAAATATCAAGGCCTGGCTGTTCACCATCCTTCGCAATGAATTTTACAGCCAGATGCGCAAGCGCGGGCGCGAAGTTCAGGATTCGGATGGTATCTTTACCGAACAGCTTTCCGTTCACCCAGCGCAATATGGGGCGCTTGACCTTCAGGATTTCCGCAAAGCCCTTGAAAAGCTTCCCGATGACCAGCGTGAAGCGATAATTCTTGTTGGAGCTTCGGGCTTTTCCTATGAAGAGGCGGCTGAAATTTGCGAATGCGCAGTTGGAACGATTAAGAGCCGCGTGAGCCGTGCCAGGACGCGCTTGCAGGAACTGCTCGAGGTACAGGGCGAAGTCGACTATGGCCCTGATTCAATAGCGACACAGGTTACATCAAACAAGTTTGCCTGACCCTAGTTGGCTCGCTGGAGCCCAGGATGGAAGTCACTGCCTTCATTATCTCGTTTTTTCCGTAAGGTTTCACAACGACCGGTGTGCCGGTAAATCCGTCAACGCCATCCCTTTGCTGGTCATAAGCAGTGGCAAACACGATAGGGACGCCGCGCTGCTGCAAAATCGAGGCTAGCGGCAAGGAGGAAACGCGGCGTGCCTGAACCTCAAGGATTGCAATGTCGCACTCAGCTTTGCTGTCGATCCAGATGGTGAGCTCATCTATGGCCGAGACCAGATGAATGGATTTCGCCCCGCACTCCTCGGCGATGCGTTCCAGTTCCAGCCCGATCAGGTATTCATCTTCCAGGGCCAGTAACCGCAGGCCGGTCAATTCCATAGGTGATACTCCCAAGGCCGCGTTCACGACCAAAGAAACACCTATGCGCGCACCCGTGTCATTGTGTCATTTAACTAAGACATATCAATCGCAAAGAAATCTGAAGCAAATTGCAAGTGACATGATAGCGTGTCGCACAATGATCAACTGAGCAGCTAGGATGAAAACGACAGCAGCGGCACGGCAGTTTCCCTGCGAAAAATGTCCATTGCAGGATTTTTCGCACTTCCAGCGGCACGAGAAAGACGAAGTGTCTTTCCTTTCCAGCTTCAAGATGGGGGAACTTGTTGCGGATACCGGTACCACTGTTCTCGTGGAAGGCGCCAACAGCGCGCACCTGTTTACAGTGCTCTCTGGCTGGGGCTTTCGTTACAAGACACTGGATGACGGCCGTCGGCAAATTCTCAACTATGTCTTGCCCGGGGACCTCATCGGGTTGCAAGGGTCTGTGATGAAAAAAATGCAGCATTCTATCGAGGCGTTGTCGCCGATGATCCTTTGCATGTTCCAGCGCGACAACCTGGCAAATCTGTTTCGCAATTTCCCCGCCCTTGGCTATGACATTACCTGGCTTGCCTCCCGCGAGGAGCAGATGCTTGACGAAATTCTGTTGAGCGTGGGCAGACGCACTGCGCTGGAACGGGCAGCTTATCTCTTTGCCTTTATTTTTCAACGCGCCCAATCAGTGGGAATGGTCAAAAGCGGCAAGTTGACGGTACCGGTAACGCAACAGCATGTGGCGGATACGCTTGGCCTGTCGATCGTTCACACCAACAAGACGTTGAAAAAACTCGCAAGCCGAGGCGCGCTCCGCTGGCTTGACCGGGGGTGCGAAGTTCTTGATGAACAAATACTGATGGATATATCGGGATGGCAAGGTCTGCCGGCTACGCCTCGACCGTATATTTGAATGGTTAGCGACCCGAAACAAAGGATGTTCAATAAACGATCCGTTGCTTCGGGCAGTCGCGAACCTCTGAATGGGTATGGGCCGTTCATGGATTGGAAGGAATATTTTTTGCTTTGGTGGCGCAAACTTGTTCTGAATTTTTCCCAAAGGCCGTTGAGGGGATTGGCGATTATGCTATCGCTCGGCCTGATCATTGGTGCGGCTGGCTCGACCATTATTCTCGCCCGCAGTTTTAACAATCAGATCCATGATGTCGTCGCCACCTACAAGGTACGCGAACAGGCCTATAGTTTGCTGGCTTTCGTGAATGAGGCTCACAGCAACCAGCGCGGATTCCTCCTGACCAAGAATGCGGAATTTCTCGATCTTTACCGGAATTCGGCGGCACGGCTGGACGAGAATCTCAATACCCTTGCGGAAATGACCAGGGACAACCTGCGCCAGCAGGCCATGGTAACCAAAATCCGGGACATGGTGAAGGAAAAGCAAGCAACGGTTGAGACGGCGGTTTCGTTTGCCCTTACAGGCAAGGACGCCGAGGCTCTGGCTTCTCTTGGACCGAGTTTCGGCATTGGCCAGCTTGATGAGATCACCAAGACTATCGACGGTTTCCTTGGTGAAGAAGATCGAAGGCTAATCGAGCGAAATATTGCAATGGACGGGATGAGAAGCTGGCTCACAATCGCATCGCTTTCATCGCTTGGCGGCGCGCTCATCCTGGCTTTCATTCTTGCAAGCCGCACGAGCCGCTATGTCCGCAGGCTGACGGAAGGTCAGTCAGCCCTGCTTTCCGAAAAATCCCTTCTTGAAAACATGGTGCAGAGCCGGACGGCGGAATTGGAAAAGGCCATGCTTGTCGCAAAGCGGGAAAGAGCGCGTGTGGAAGCATTGCTGCAGGACTCGGATCACCGCATCGGAAATTCGCTTGCGACGGTATCGTCACTGCTCGGTATCCAGATGCGCGACGTGTCCTCCGAGGAAATCCGCGGTGCACTTGGAGCGGCTCGCGACCGAATCCAAACAATATCGTCCGCTCATAGGCGCTTGCGGCTTGGAGCGGATCACGAAACAGTGCGAGCGGATGAGTATTTGCCTGATGTTATCGCAGACATCAAAGAAGCTAACGTCCATGATCGCGATATCAGTATTCAAGCCGACCTTGCGCCAATCAACCTCAGCTCTCGCGACGCAACGACACTTGGAATTATCATCGGAGAATTGACGATGAATGCCATAAAACATGCATTTCCGGGCAGGAGATCAGGAGAAATAAGAATCAATCTCTGGCACGGCGATGATGGCATATTGCGATTGAAGATTGCAGATACCGGTGTTGGCATTCCGAAAAGGCCGCACAGGCAGTCACCCGGTCTGGGGTCGCTCATTGTCAATCAGCTTTGTCAACAGTTCGGCGGATCGGCCACCTATTCTGCCAATCCCGGTGGCGGCACGATAGTGACCCTCGATTTCCCGTCGCTCACTGAGGTAGAGCCCCCAGACGATGCAGAAGTCGATGAATAATCAGTTCAGTCAGAGCGTCGCTGCGCCTGTCTCAGGTGTCGCGGCGTTCAATTGATCAAGAGCCAATTCGATATCGCGCAAATTCCTAGTCACGCCATCGTTCGGATCCATGCCGCCTTCCGTGGCCGCGCGTTGCAGGCCCCGAGCTTCGCTCAAGAGTTCTTCCAGTTTGGCAATCTTTTGAATTCTGCTCAGACTTTCGTCGGAAAGAATGTCGTTGGGTTCCTGCATGTCGGTCTCCTTTGGTCGCTGAACAGAAACGAAGCTGCCGATTAATTGTTCCCCACAAGGAACAAAGCCGAAATGGTTGCGTTGATGGGGAAAGCGTTTCGATTTTGAGTATAGGGCGCCTCATTGAGGGACGTCGCGTAGATATGAGAGCAAGGGACATTTCAGAAAACACGTTCGAATATTTATCAGGAGCGTCTCGTCGCGATGTTCTTTCGACGTTGAGAACGCTTGAGGTCCAGCAAGACAGTGACCTGAGCAGTTTGACGGAACTGGCACTCTCCATGTCTGGTACAGGTGGCGCGCAAATCTCGCTGGTCCATGATAGGCAGAGCCGGGTATTATCTCGCACTGGTGGCCTTGGTGCCGCGAACATCTGGATAATCGAGGCGAGTTCACTCATTGCTCCTGAGCCGAATTGTCTGGTCGTCCTCAATGCCGCTGAAGATGTTCGTTTTGCTGAAATCGATGCGGTTACCCATTCACCAAAGATACGATTTGTCGCCGTCGCGCCGATTTGTGTTTCGGGTGAATGCATAGGCGCGTTGAGTGTGATGTCGGATGAGCCGAGACTTGAATTCGGCCTGATGCAGCAGAAGCAGCTTGTGCAATCGGCCAAACTTGCAGGATCTCTCATCGAGCTTAAACGAGATTCCCGCCTGGGTGCTGATGCGATTGCAACACTGCATCTGGACGAAGATCGCAGCGCGATGGCGCTTGAAGTGGGCAATGTCGGCAGTTGGGTTTGGGATTTGCGCACAGGAATATTCACAGGTAACAGGATGGCCTATTCCATGTTGGGTTTGCGCGACGACGAACCCATGACTGGCGAAGACGTATTTCGCGCAATGCACGCAGACGACTTCCCCAGGATGAAATCTGCCTTCATCCGGGCGCTTGTACATAATCAAGATTATGTCGGTGAGTTTCGCGCAGCTTCATCAGGTCGATGGCTTCTTGGCCGCGGACGCATTTTCGAGCGGGATGCGGCGGGGAAGCCGGTTGTCGCGGTTGGTGTGAATATCGATATAACCGACACCAAGAATGCAGCCGAGAAAACGCGGCTTCTGCTGCGAGAGTTGAATCACCGGGTAAAGAATACACTGGCGATGTTGCAATCGCTGGCAAGACAGACGCTAAATCGCACATCGGATCCCGCGGAGTTCATGGAGGCGTTCTCAGGACGCTTACGCGCGATTTCCGAAGCCCATACATTGCTTTCCGATCGTGAGTGGAGCGGTATTGGCTTGGTCGATCTGATCGCCAAGCAAGTGGAGCCCTATGCCATTTATGATCCCGCACAGATCGAACTTTCCGGCGAGGATATGGTGCTGCCACCCGACCATGCCCTTGGTCTGGGCATTGCGTTGCATGAACTTGCCACCAACGCTGCCAAGCATGGTGCTCTTTCGATTGCTAGCGGGCGTGTACGGGTTTCCTGGCAATTGGAGACAGGGTTGAACGAATCCCGCGTTGTTATCCATTGGATCGAATCCAACGGTCCACCAGTGGTTCCGCCGCAGATACGGGGGCTGGGGGAGAGACTGATCGAGCGCAGCCTGGACAAGGTTTTGTCGAGCAGCGTCAGGTTAAGTTATCCCGAAACCGGTATGGAGGCTTTGATCTCCATGCCGATCGCGACCATTTAAATCCCGTCGCCCGCTGACGAGGTATCCCTTGGCCGTGGCCTCTTCTTCTTGGTCAGCAGGGAAAGACCGCCAAATGCAATCGCCGGAACCGCAAGCATGAGCAGCGCCCTTGAACGCAGGACGGTTGGTGCAGCCGCAAGTGCGGCGATTGTCAGAAGGGTAGATGTGTCGATCGCGCTGCGATTACGCTGATGCTTGCGCGTAGCGGCTTCGGAAATCTTCATGATGATATAGGCAAAAATTGCCAAACCGAAAGCGCATCCGGCAAGGGTCAGGGAAGCGCGCATTTCCCCATACCGCTCGGCAAGAATGATATAGGCGGCGACTAGCAGGAAAAACACGCCGATCGCCGCAAGGATCGCTACGGCAGCCATGAAGATCGCCCGTCGCTTGGCTCTGGTTACAGCTAGACCGACCTCGCCGGCCGCCAGGCTGGTCAAAAACGGTGTCAACAGTTTCAACATGTCAGCGGCGGGCAATCAGTGCCAGAAGGAAGCCTACACCGGCGGCGACAGCAATCGTTGTCAAAGGGTTTTCGCGAACAGTCTCGGCAAGCTGATCTTCGAGCTCGCGTGCTTGCGAACGAATATCATCCAGTGTCTCCTCGCCGCGGAGCTTCGCGGTTTCATAGGAGTTGGCTGCACTGCGTGTCGCGTCCTTCGCAGAATTTCTACCGATCTTAGCGAGTGTTGCAGCAATATTCGCAATGTCTTCCTTCAACGCAGCAACCTGCGCTTGCAAATCGGGATTGGTGTCAGTCGCATCATCGACTGCCTTGCGAATTTTTGAAGTGGCAGTAGCCATGGGAGAACTCCTTGAGAAAACAGCTGTATAGGGTCCGGAAACGCCAGTTGCAGTGATTTGTTCCATGCCACGAGAGCCACTGCATGGTTGCAGCGGCTCGCGCGTTTACAACTTCTACGACAGATAGCCCAAAAGCCATAGAATGAGGATGATCGGAAGCGGCAAGCCAATGAGCCAAAGCAAAGCACCACGCATCATGTCAGAAAACTCCTTCACAAATCCCCCTGAGCATCAGGGGGAGGTTTAAAACGGTCCCGCTAAATGCGGCCCATCAAGAGCAGTACCAAAAGCACGACAAGAACGATGCCAAGCAGGCCGGACGGACCATACCCCCAATTTCTGGCGTGCGGCCAAGTCGGTAAGACGCCAACCAACGCCAAAATAAGAATGATAATCAGAATTGTCGTAATGGGCATTTTTTCCTCCCATTGGGAAACTGTACAGTGCCGAAACACGCCAATTGAGTTTTGGTTCCAACCGGCTACTGGTTCCCATTGGGCCGCCATGAAGATTCGCGAAGCAGATGCAACCAAACTGAGCCGACTTCGTTCCTGTCCCGGTTTCAACGGAGACGGGTATCCATGAATTTCATGCCGGGGGACTTTCATGCCTTCTGAGAATGTCGGAGGGAAGTCGCCGCGCGCCGTCGAGCGGGTCACGCAAAGGTCGATTTACACAACTAGCTCCGGGGACGCGAGCAGCCGGACGCAGTTTCCGCCAGTCGTTGTGGCAATTGCCATTGTCGCGGCGCTTTATTTTGCCCGCGATATCTTCGTGCCGCTGGCACTGGCGCTGCTTCTGACGTTTGCATTGTCACCGTTGGTCACTCGTCTGTACCGTTCCGGCGTCCCAAAGGCTGTTGCGGTTATAAGCGTGGTCGTGACAGCATTTTTGGTGATTTTCATTTTCGTCAGCATCGTGGTGAGCCAGCTTACCGTATTGGCGCAGAACTTGCCCAGTTATCAGTACAATATCGAGACAAAGATTCGCACGATCAAGGATGCGCAATCGGGCAACAGCATCTTCGACCGAGGCGCGCGCATGTTCAAGCGGTTCAGTGAGGAAATAGGTCGCTCCGATGAGGTCGAGCGATTCACCCTAGGCGATGACGTCAAGAATCCCGACCCACAGCGGCAACCCCCACAGAATGTTGAAACGCAGCAGGAGAAGCCGCCTTTGCGCGGACAGGACCCAAACAAGCCTGTTCCTGTGGAGATCCGCTATCCGCCACCTGATCCGCTGAGCCTCCTACAGACATTTGCGGGGCCACTGATCCAGCCGATGGCGACAATCGGCATCGTTATCGTTGTCGTCATCTTCATGTTGATGCGCCGGGAAGATTTGCGTGATCGCTTCATCAAGCTGGTCGGGGCGAGCGACATCCACCGGACGACGACGGCGCTGCACGACGCGGGAAAACGCGTTGGTCAATATCTGCTGATGCAATTGATCATCAATATCAGCTTCGGCGTCCCGATCGGCATCGGACTGTGGTTCATCGGCATACCCAATCCGATGTTGTGGGGAATGCTGGCGATCGTGCTGCGTTTCGTGCCCTATATCGGGCCAATAATCGCAGCTTCTTTTCCCTTGATTCTGTCGCTTGCAGTCGACCCTGGCTGGATGCTTCTGGTCTGGACAGCCACGCTGTTCGTCGTACTTGAGCTGATCAGCAGCAATGTCATGGAACCGCTGCTCTATGGCTCGAAGACTGGCCTTTCACCCGTTGCCATTTTGATGGCGGCGATTGTCTGGACATGGATCTGGGGGCCAATCGGGCTCATTCTTTCCACGCCCCTTACGGTCTGCCTCGTGGTTCTCGGACGGCATGTACCAACGTTCGAATTCCTCGATGTATTGCTCGGAAATGAACCGGTGCTGCTGCCGCCACAACAGCTTTATCAACGGCTTTTGTCTGGTGATCCGGATGAGGCGACGGAGAAGGCCGAAGAATATCTGCAATCGTCAGCAATCGCGGACTATTATGCGGCGGTCGCCATTCCGGCGCTATTCCTAGCCGAGTATGACAGGGGAAGAGGTGTCCTCGATGCGGCGCGGCGGGCGCGTGTGGCACAAAGCATGATCCTGCTGGTCGAGAACCTTTCCGATCACCAGGACGTAGTAGACGAGGCAGAGGACGCTGAGGAAGTTGACCAGAACGACGCACCAGCGAATAAAAAGCCGAAATCAGACAAGCAGAAGACGATCATCTCCGCCGGCGGGCGCGGCGATCTCGACGATGCGGCCGCGGTGATCGTCGGCGATATTCTCGAGCGCGAAGACTTCGATGTCCACGATATTACTCACGATGAGCTCGAGGCCGCCAATATCGGCAAGCTCGATCTTGCTGGCGTCAGTGCCATCTATGTGAGCTATCTCAATACGTCCTCGGTCGCTCATGCACGCTATCTTGTCCGCCGGTTAAGACGGCGCAACGCGCGCATCAAGATCATCATCGGTTTCTGGGCGGAATGCGCAGACAAGGTCGATGGTGAGAAGATCGTAGGAGCGACACGCAACTGCCATGTTGAATCGTCGATTCAGGCGGCGATTGAGCGGGTTTGCGAATGACAAAAGCTTGATTTCGCATTTTATACCAGTGCCTCTCTTTCACCGGAACCAAGACATGCCTGTTACGTTTTCCTGAAGCTGATCGAAGCGTTGATCAGTAGCATGAGGCCCGGTACCTGTTCCCCCGTGGGTGCCGGGCCGTCTCTGCTACTATGATTTCCTCCATTTTTTTCAATAATTTGCAAATAATTCACTTAAGCGGAACCAAGAGAAAGTTTGTGCCGTTTAGCTCTGGTAAGTGAACGTTTCAGGGAGGCTACCCATGGGCAGCACAAGTGACAAAGTTTCCGGAATGGCCAACAAGGCGGCGGGAAACATCAAGCAGGCCGCCGGGAAGATGACCGGCTCAAAGAGCATGCAGGCCAAAGGAAAAATGCAGGAAATCAAGGGTGACGCCCAGCAGGCTAAAGGCAAAGCCAAGGATGCTGTGAAAAAGGTTGTCGACAGGGCCTGATACCCTTGATGCCGTCAGATTCAGCCGGTCCATTTTGGGCCGGTTGCTTTTTATCCAATAGTCTGTCGTGCTGTGTTTTTTGTATCGAGATCAGAATTCCAACTTTTAAGAGGACCTGCCGATGAGAATCAATGTGGGGTGTGAACTGACTTTCGAGTTTGCGCAGGAAACGCCTCTGATTGCCATTTTGAACGTCCATCATTCACGATTTGCGGATTTGGAAGGCGTGGAGGTATTCCACGCCACTTTTGGCGCCAGTGTCGGTGGGTATCACGACCAGTTCGGCAATTGGTGCAATCGCGTCCTCGCGGCACCCGGCATATTCATGTGTTCGACAAATGCCATTGTGAACGATAGCGGTTTACCGGATCCCATTGTGTTGGATGCCGTCCAACATCGCGTTCAGGATTTGCCCGATGATACTCTCGTTTATCTGATGGGCAGCCGCTATTGCGAAACCGATTTGCTGAGCGAAGAAGCATGGCGCCTGTTCGGCAATGAGCCCGAGGGTTGGCGGCGTGTTCAGGCAGTATGCGACTTTGTACATAATCATATTGTCTTCGGCTACGAACATTCGAATCCCACACGCACCGCTTCGTCGGGATATTTCGAGGGACGTGGTGTATGCCGTGATTTCACCCATCTTGCGGTGGCCTTTTGCCGATGCCTGAACATCCCAACACGCTATTGCACTGGATATATTACCGATATCGGCATACCCTTGCCGCACGCGGAAATGGACTTCTGCGCATGGATGGAGGTTTACCTCGGTGGGCAATGGCACACCTTCGATCCGCGCAATAATGAGCCGCGTATAGGCCGGATCAAGGTTGCGCATGGGCGCGACGCGGCGGATGTGCCTCTGACGAATATATTTGGCCCAAACCTCTTGACGAAGTTCAAGGTATGGGCCGATGAAGCCGCCTAGTTGGCGATTTTTGCAACCTTCTCGGCTTCCGGAAGTTTTGTCCGGAAGGGATTGGCTATGCCAAGGAGGAAAATATGAGCCAAAGAGCGATCGATTTCGTCAATAACTGGATCTCGACCAATGTGGATGCCAGCCGTCCGGCGGATATGGCGCATCACGACCGGCGACCGAAGCAACTGGCCGCAAAGTGTGCGGCTGATGCGGAAGCTGCTGGTATTTCGGTGTCCGAGATCAAGGATGGCCTGGGCGATCTCGAAATCTGCATGATCACGGCCATTGACAGGGCGGCGCTGGCCAAGGAGAGCAAGCAGGCTTGAATTAATGAAAATCCCTCGATTTCGGCAGAATGCGCACCTTGCGTGGATGACTGGCCCTCGGCTGATCCGGAACAGGGTGAAGTACTTCGTCGCTACGTGACACAGGCAGCGCGGGGCGCTGCTCGGAAAGACGATAAAGATCCTCGGTGCGGTCAAAGAGCTTTCTGGCGACAACATGCACGACATTTTCAGCGCTCTGGACTGTGCCTTCGATCAATATCAGGCGTGACCCCATGACCTCCTTGCGATATCTCTCCAACAATTTTGGCCAGACTATGATATTGGCGATACCCGTTTCATCCTCGATGGTCATGAACACAACCCCCTTGGCACTGCCGGGCCTCTGGCGGACGGTGATCACGCCGGCGAGCTTTACCCGACGATTATTGCCCAAACTGTTTGCTTGCCTGCAGGTCGAGACATTTTGCGCGATAAACCTCTCACGCAGGAATTGCATTGGATGACCCTTGAGCGAAAGACGCGTCGCCTCATAATCGGCAATTACATGCTCCGACATTTTCATTAGCGGTAATCTGGTCTCGACTTCCTTTGCCAGTTCATTTGTTTCAGCAGCCTGAAACAGGGGCAGCGTTTCATTGTCAGGAAAACGGCGGACTGCCCAGAGCGCCTCGCGCCGGTCAATATCGAGCGAACGAAACGCATCAGCATCGGCTAGAAGAACAAAGGCGCGCCTTTCCAGCCGCGTCAGACGGCGCAATTCTTCAATGCCGGTGTAGTGATGTTCGCGTCTTGCACAGATTTCGTCTGCCCAGACTTTCGAAAATCCCTCGACCTGACGAAAACCAAGACGCAACGCAAGCTTTGCAGGTTCAACGCGTTCCAGTGTGTTGTCCCACTCGCTGAAATTAATGTCTACGGGTCGCATTTCGACGCCGTGCTCGCGCGCATCGCGGATGATCTGTGCCGGAGCGTAGAAGCCCATGGGCTGCGAATTCAACAATGCAGCCGCGAAGGCCGCTGGATGGTGACATTTGATCCAGGAGGAAATGTAGACAAGGATGGCGAAGCTCGCCGCATGGCTTTCGGGGAACCCATATTCACCAAAGCCCTTGATCTGGTTGAAACAGTTCTCGGCGAAGCTACGCTCATAACCGCGGCGAACCATGCCTTCCACCATTTGCTCCTGCATAGTGTGAATGGTTCCGACATTGCGGAAAGTCGCCATGGCACGGCGCAATTTGTTCGCTTCGTCAGGGGTGAATCTTGCCGCTTCGATGGCAATGCGCATTGCCTGTTCTTGAAACAGGGGAACGCCGAGGGTTTTTTTGAGAACGTTGCGCAATTCATCCTTATCGCCATGTTTGGGAGAAGGGGAGGGATAGTCGACTTTTTCTATTTTATTGCGCCGGCGCAGGTAGGGGTGAACCATGTCGCCCTGAATGGGGCCGGGACGGACAATGGCTACCTCGATCACAAGATCATAAAACTTTCTCGGTCGCAGCCGCGGCAGCATGTTCATCTGGGCGCGGCTTTCCACCTGAAAAACGCCGAGAGAATCGGCGTTGCAAAGCATATCGTAAACTTTTGAATCTTCCTGAGGGACCGTCGCCAATTCAAAGCGGTTACCACCATGCAGATGAATAAGATCAAAGGCCTTGCGGATGCAGGTCAGCATGCCGAGCGACAGCACATCAACCTTCATGATGTTGAGCGCATCAATATCATCCTTGTCCCATTCGATGAAGGAGCGATCTGCCATGGCAGCGGGGCCGATCGGCACGGTTTCGTCGAGCCGCTGCTGGGTCAGGACAAAACCACCGACATGCTGGGAAAGGTGACGCGGAAAGCCGATCAGTTCCGTCGCCAACCTGACGGCACAGCGTATCATGACATTATCGGGGTCCAGCCCGGCCTGGCGCACTTCGTTCTTTTCAACTGTCGTTCCCCAACTGCCCCAAACTGTGTTGGCAAGCGCAGCGGTGACATCTTCCGTCAATCCCAAAGCCTTGCCAACATCGCGGATGGCACTGCGCGGACGATAGCTGATGACGGTTGCAACAATGGCAGCACGGTCGCGTCCATAGCGCTCGTATACCCATTGCATCACTTCTTCGCGCCTTTCATGCTCGAAATCGACATCGATATCCGGTGGTTCCTTGCGCTCCGCCGAAAGAAAGCGCTCGAACAGTAGATTGATCTTGACCGGATCAACGGCGGTGATGGCGAGGCAATAACAGACGGCGGAATTGGCGGACGACCCGCGTCCCTGGCACAAGATATTCAGCGAACGGGCATGGGTGACGATGTCATAGACTGTCAGAAAATAGGGCGCGTAATTGAGCTTCCCGATCAGTGCCAGTTCCTTTTCCACAAGTTCACAAACCTTATCAGGAATGCCTTCAGGATAGCGCTTTGCCGCACCTTTCCATGTCTCATCAATCAAATGCTGTTGCGGTGTCTTGCCGGGCGGCACCGGCTCGTCGGGATAGTCATATCTCAGTTGGTCGAGGGAAAAGTTGATTGGCTCAATGAAGTGCTTCGTTTCCAAAACAGCAGCGGGGAAATGCCGGAAGAGACGCCGCATTTCATCTGGCGATTTCAAATGCCGTTCGGCATTCTTCTCCAATCGGCGTCCGGCCGTATCGATGGTGACATGCTCGCGAATGCAGGTCAGCACGTCCTGGAGCGGCCGTCGGGCCGGGGTATGATAGAGCACATCATTGAGGGCAAGAAGAGGAACATTGGCCTCGGCAGCAAGGCGCGCCAATCGTTCGCCATGCCGCCTGTCTGCCCCCTTATGCGGCATGGCAAGGCCAAGCCAAACAGCTCCCGGCGCTGCAAGAGAGAGTTTCTTGAGGAACGCAGCGAGGTTCTTATCTGCATTGGCAGGTGCCATAACTGCTATCTGAAAATCCTTTGCACGAAATAGGAAATCCTCGAATATTAGATGGCATTCGCCCTTGATGGCGGCGCGTATCTTGCCTTCGCTCAAAAGACGGCAGAGCTGGCCATAGGCGAAGCGGTTGCGCGGATATACGAGAAGGTCGGGTGTGCCGTCGATGAACACCAGCCTGCACCCGATGAACAGTTGTAGGGGGCTGCCTGTCTTTTCCTTAAGTTCCTTGTGGGCCGAATAGGCGCGCACCACACCGGCCAATGTATTGCGGTCGGCGATGCCAAGGCCATTGAGGCCGAGCAGTGCGGCAGCCTTCACCAGTTCTTGCGGCTGGGAGGCGCCTTCCAGAAAAGAAAAATTGCTGGTGACGGAAAGCTCGGTGTAATCCGGCATGGTGATCACGCAAAAAGCCCGTGCAGATACCAGCGGGGGTTAGGGTTTCCGCGTTCAATCAATCCTTCACGGTAGACCCAGAAGCGCTTCCCGGAACTATCCTCCAGCCGATAATAATCCCGAGTCAGAGCACCCGCATGTTCGCGCCACCATTCTGGCGCTATACGTTCCGGTCCTTCAGCCAGAACGATGGTGTGTCGGACCCGACGCCAGACAAATTGCGCCGGCGCGGCGTCTGGCACTTCAAAGGTGGCATCGATACGTTCCGGAGGCTGGAACAGCCTTATGGGGCGCTCTGGCGGATTGCCCGGATGAAAATCCGGCGACCATTCAAGTGCATTATCCTGTTTTGTCCTGGCAGCGGGTTCGAGCGAAACAGCGCGTTCGGGAATGTGCGTGTCGACAGGAACAGGGCGAAGGACACGGGCGTTGCCAAGCCGTATGGAAAGCCGGTCAACAAGCGTGTTGATTTCTTCTGTCTCCTGCGCACTGTTGTCGAGGCTCTTCTGGATGGCTTGGCGTCTCTCGACACGGACTACTGCAAGCCGGAGAATGTCAAACCCATAACCGGCATCGAGCGGGTCGCTAAGTGTGGAGAGTCGCTCCTTTAGCAATCGGAAGAGGGTCTTCGTCTCGGTTACAGGCCGCCCGGTCTGGATGCTGATCCGGCGCACATCACCATCGGCGCGAAAGAAACTTGCTTCGACCTCGCGCGCACCTTCCACTCGTTGCTGCAGACGGCGGAAGAGTTCGTCGCTCAAGGATAGAAGCACATGCTCGATGGTTTCCATGGCGATGAGCGGCTCGGCCATGCGTCGCTCGACCATGCAAACCGGGACAAGGCGGCGTGGGGAAATGGGCTCGCCAGCCCGTCCGAACAGTATATCGAGGCGGTTCACCAGATTTACACCGAAACGAGCAGTGAGAGCTGCACGGGGCAGCACCTCCACATCGCCAATACTCCGCAAGCCGGCCCGCTTGAGCCCGGCAAGATGTGCTTCCTCGATATCGAGGCTGTGAAGCGGCAAAGCGAATAATCTAGACCCTTGATCGTTCTCGCTGATAATGCCGCCCGCTGAATGACGGGCGAGCGCTCTTGCAGCGGCCGCATTGGTAGCAAACGCGCTGCGAACGATAATGCCAAGCTTGTGAAACCTCCTGTGTATGTCCTTTAAAAGAGAGATCTCATCGCCAAAAAGATGGATACAGCCAGTCATGTCGAGGATGAGGCCATGCGGCTCATCAAGCGCGACAAGCGGTGTATAGCGGTCGCACCAATCGGCCAGCTTTTCCAATAGCGCGGCATCCTTGCGGGGCGAGGCGAAAGCGATATCCAGATGCTCGAATTGCGCACGCGCATCGGTCAAGGCCATGCCTTTGTAAAGGCCTGCCTTGGCGGCTTTTTCATCGACAGCGGTCAGCCGCAGGGCATTGGCGAGTTTGTCCACCACGATCAGGTGCTGGTCAGTATGGCTGCGCCCAGGATTTTCGCGTTTGAGGCGGTCGGTAGGCAGGTGTGGAAACCACAGCGCCAGAAACCGGTTCGACCTGTTTGAAAACATGAACATTACTTTCCCATTGCAGGGTCCAATGGCCGGTCATGCCTTGCCTGTTACGAATGAGCGTGACGTCAAACACCGGATGACCTGGTGCATTGGCCCCGCTTGATTGAGAAGAGGTGGCGCGGATCAGCCAGCGAGTGACCGCCGCGTTTTCACCCGGGCTAGCGCCCAGCCTCAGAAGGAAGGCGGGCACATCCGTCTGTTGTGCTGTCAGGAGCAATTTGCGTGAGGCAGTGAGATCCAGGCACTTCGGATTGCCCCATGGCGCGATGATGACGGCGCCCGTGCCACGAATGCCGAGGCTATCCGAGGCGGCTTTCAGAACATCCTGCGGCGAGGTGCAACGCACTATGATGAGGCGCTGCGGATCAAGACCGATATTCTGCAAGCCGGGTGCGTAGGGGAAACCATGTTCCTGCGCTGTAAAATCTTCTTCCACCCACAGAATTGGGCTTTGATCCGAAGAGGCGCGCAGGGCAAGAGCAATGACAAACCCCGTTGCGGCGCCAGCATCACCGGATTCGTCCGCAAAGATTTCGTGTACGGCGCCGCGCTGCAGGCCATCCCGGAAGACGCGGTCAATGGCATCGTCACCGAAGTCAAAGGCGGAGCGATGCGCGGCCAGCGTATTCTGCTCACTCAGAGACGCAATGTCGCGCCTCAACGCCGCAAGATCGACGGTTGTCACTACGGTGGCCTTTCAATGTTCATGATATGTTCTATTATGGAATCCTATGATGGCAAGAGTCAAGAAGGATGTACGAAGGTGTTCTTAGCGGTTGATGCGGGTGGAGAGAATGATCGACGACATGGTGCGTTCGACGCCTTCCAGGGCCCCTATCTCATCCAGCAATTTGTCGAGTTCCTGGATTGATGGCGCTTCGACGATGACGATCATATCGAATTGGCCACTGATCGAATGCAAGGTCCTCACCCATGGGATTTTCCGCAGAGCCGCTTCAACCTTGGTCGCCAGTTTGGGCACAGCGGTCACGAGCACATGCGCCTTGACCAGGTTTTGCTCATATTCCGGCGATAGCTGAACACTGTATCCACGGATCATGCCGCGCTTTTCCAGTCGCTCGATGCGGCTTTGCACAGTGGTACGCGATACACCGAGCTTGCGTGCAAGATCGGCTGTCGAGGCCCTGGCGTTCTCCCGCAGCAACGAGAGCAGGGAATGATCGGCTTCTGTCAGCATAATGACAAATTAACTCGGCATATTGTTTAAAATTAGAGTGTCATATCGTCAGTTTACATACTTCATTTCGCCGAGCAATCTGCGAAATTCATATAAGTTTTTATTTCCAAGGGGAATCAGATGAAAGAGATCGTTGTTGTAGGGGCAGGGAAAATTGGCGGGACGATCGCCAATCTTCTTGCGAACACCGGAGATTACCACGTTACCGTTGTCGACCGGGCACAGAGCCAGCTCGAGGCGCTTGAGATTTCTTCTGTTGTTGCGACAAAGCAGATCGAAATCGCAGAAGCTGGCGCGCTGGAACAGGTTCTCGATGGCAAATTCGCCGTGCTCAGTGCTGCGCCTTTTCACCTGACCACCCGCATTGCTGAAGCCGCCGCCAAGTCAGGCGTCCATTATCTCGATCTCACGGAAGATGTGGCCAGCACGCGCATCGTCAAGCAGCTTTCGGCTACGGCAAAGACCGCTTTCATTCCCCAGTGCGGTCTGGCGCCAGGTTTTATCTCGATCGTCGCCAATGATCTGGCCAAGCGCTTCGATACGCTGGAAAGCGTCCGCATGCGCGTTGGCGCATTGCCGCAATACCCATCCAATGCGCTCAACTACAACCTGACCTGGAGCACGGACGGCGTCATCAACGAATATTGCGAGCCCTGCGAAGCTATCGTCGATGGCGAATTAACGGAAGTGCCGCCGCTGGAAGAACGCGAGGAATTCTCGCTTGACGGCGTGACCTATGAGGCATTCAACACCTCCGGCGGTCTGGGCACATTGTGCGAAACCTTGCTCGGCAAGGTGCGTACGCTCAACTATCGTACGATCCGTTACCCCGGCCATGCGGCCATCATGAAGGCGCTGCTTAATGACCTTGGGCTGCGCGACCGTCGCGACGTCTTCAAGGACATTCTGGAAAACGCCCTGCCATCGACCCTGCAGGACGTTGTCGTGATTTTCGTCACGGTCAGCGGCCGCAAGAAGGGCCGTCTCCTGCAGGAGACCTATGCGAACAAGGTCTATAGTGGCCACATAGGTGCGCAGCTCTATAGCGGCATCCAGATCACCACGGCATCGGCCATCTGTGCCGTGCTCGACATGCTGGCAAAGGGCGACCTGTCACAGCAGGGCTTCATCAAGCAGGAAGATATCGCACTCGATGCATTCCTCGCCAATCGCTTTGGCAAGGCTTACGCTCAGGCAGAATCAGCTGGACGTCTCGTCGCCTGAAAATAGGCCGAAATAACCAATCGCCACCGCACCTGCGGTGGCGATTTTTTATATCCTAAAATGAACAATCAGACCCATTCGCCCTTGCGCATTACCGGAACCGACGAACCGTCCTTGTTGATACCATCGACGTCGATTTCGCCGGAACCAATCATCCAGTCGATGTGAATGAGGCTCTTGTTGCCGCCGCGCGCTGCAACCTCTTCAGGCGTCAGCTCCCCGCCGTTGACGAAGCACTTCGAATAGCACTGGCCAAGGGCGATATGGCTGGCGGCGTTTTCATCGAACAGCGTGTTGAAAAACAACAAGCCCGAGGCTGAAATAGGTGAGGAGTGCGGGACAAGTGCCACTTCTCCGAGACGCCGCGCACCCTCGTCAGTTCCCAAGACCTTGTTGAAGACTTCTTCGCCGCGCGTGGCCTTGGCCTCGACGATCTTGCCGCCCTCGAAGCGCACCTTGATATTCTCGATCAATGTGCCCTGATGTGACAACGGCTTGGTGCTGGACACATGGCCATCGACACGAAGTGCGTGCGGCGTTGTGAACACTTCCTCGGTAGGGATGTTCGGATTGCAAGTAATGCCGTTCTTGGCGACGGAAGCGCCGCCGTGCCATTCATGTTCATCTGCAAGGCCGACGGTAAGATCCGTGCCCGGCCCCTTGAAATGCAGAGCCGAGAATGTCCGTGCGTTCAGAAATTCCGTCCGCTTGCGCAAGGACGCATTATGGTCGCGCCAGGCGCTGACCGGATCGTCAATATCGACACGCGAGGCGGCAAAGATCGCGTCGGCCAGCATGGTGACCGCAACCTCCGGATCCTGATCGGGGAACACCTGCTTTGCCCAGGATGGGTTCGGATAGGACACAATGTTCCAGTTAATATCGAAACCGGCGATCTTCTCCAGCGCTGGCTGATAGGCTCGCGACTGTGCCTTGTTGGCGCGAGCAACCTTTTCCGGATCCTCCGCGGAAAGCAGCATCGGATTATCGCCGGCAACGGCAAGACGCGCGGTATTTGCGGAGAAAGCCTTGGCCATACCCTCATAGAGCCAGCCGGCGGAGCGGTCGAAACTGTTATCCGGCGCATTGCGGTAGCGCATGAGGGTTGCTTCTTCATCGCTGTAAAGGGGAGTCACCAGTCCTGCCCCCGCTTTGTAGGCGTGTTCGGTGATGCGGCGTACCAGCGGCAGTGCCGCAAGCGGGGCGGTGATCAGAAGATCCTGGCCGGGCTGCAGCTGCAGGCCGATCTTGACGGCGACTTCCGCAAGGCGATCGAGCTTGACGGGATCAACGGAGGGGATTTTGGGTGATGAGGTCATGGTGAATCCACATTGTTCAACGGAACGATGCCTCAACATAGAACCGGACCATCCGCCACTTCAAGGCGCAAGGTTTGCTTACGACATCAATCCTCCGAGCTCCGATCCAGATCCAGGGGTCGCCTCTCACAAATCCTTTTTCAAGAAAGCGGCAAATTCGCTTTCATAATCGGGGTGCCAGCGCGACAAAGGCGGGCGGTTCTGGATGATGTCATTGGCCGACCAGAGGATACGCCGTTCGTCCAGACTGCGGACCACATCATTGTCCGGGCAGAGAATGTAGAAATCGTCAGCTGACACACGGTCCAGCATGAAATCGACGGTTTGTTCAGGCGTCCAGGCGCCAGCAGGCTTTTCGGTGCGAACGCCAGCAGTCAGTGGCGTGTAGACAAAGCCCGGAATGAACAGGTGAGCCGTTACCTGACAATCCTTGGTGTTACGTAACTCATGTTGCAACGCCTCGGTGAAGGTTTTCACCCCGGATTTCGAGACATTATAGGCGGGATCGCCGGGCGGCGTGGTGATGCCCTGTTTTGAACCGGTGTTGATGATGAGGCCCGGCTTTTTCCGAAGGACCATCCTCGGGCCGAAGACCTGGCAGCCGCGAATGATACCGAACAAGTTGACCGCGATGATACGATCCCAATTGTCTGTGTTGAATATGCCGCTGCCGGGCTGAATGCCGGCATTGTTCATCAGAATATCGACGCCGCCGAATTCTTTCTCGACCGTTTGTCGCAGGTGCTGCAAATTATCGACGCTGGTTACATCTGTCGCGATGGCGATGACGCTTTCCGGTTTGGTGTGCTTAGCGACCAGGCCATGGGCTTTTTCGAGTTTTTCGCCGGCGAGATCAGCCATGGCAACCTTCAACCCCATGGCGGCGAAACGCTTGGCCGCGGCAAGGCCAATACCGGATGCACCCCCGGTGACGACTGCCACATTGGATCGTGAAAAGGCCGGATGCGTCATGGGGTTTGTCCTCATGGTTGTTGCAGCGTTTGAGAGTGTTGTGTCTCATCAGGCTAACAGAAGACGGGAACAGAAGTAAAACAAGGCATCAGCCGAAATTTGGAACACGCACATAATGGACGAGGGGTGTCACCTGTTCCTTTACTTCGCGATTTTCAGTTTTCCTGGCGGCCAGGGCTTCCTTGTGCCGGCGTGCTTCAAGAATTTCCTTCTCCGAACTTTCGCCCATGCACAGCGCCTGCAACAGGACCATGCGTGCCGCGTCGGCGATGCCTGAGCGATTTTCATTAAGGGCAATGTCGAGAATGACGCGGCGGAAGTCCGTCTGTTCTACGGGTCGTCCAGTTACGTAACGCCCGCGGCGGGCATTTTCCGCCTCGATGAGAGTGTAGAGTTTCTCACGCAGGTCAGCACCTACATTTTCATATTGCGCGGCAAGGTCGGGCGCAGCAGCGGCGAGTTTTTGCTTCTGCCGTTCGCGGTGCCGCCTCTGCCTCTCTGCATTGCTGAGTGCCATGTCTGCTTGTCTGCGCCGTAACGAATGCGAATCACTTTACCCCAACTTGATAAGCGTGCATGCCGTAACCGGCAACATTATGGTCTCGTTACGCACAATCTGTTTGCCAGCTTGCGATGCGGAATTCGTTACGTAACTGTGCCGTAGCGAAATTGCGAACCCGGCCAAAGGCCTGTCGAAACAAATTGTTAGGATAATTTCCGCTATCGTCAGGCGAATCAATTGCCAGGCAAAGTCTTGCCGGACCGGGAAGAAAAATGAGCATGTTCGAAGCCGAATCCTCAATGCCATGCCAAGTCATTCCATTTCCTCTGACACGACGAGTAACAAAGGTCCGCGACGTGGCGGCAAAGATCATGGACAAGGCGACAGACCGGCAAGCAGAAGCCTACCGAAACCAGGTTGCAGATGGGCTGTTCCGGCACTTGGCCAAGATCGGCGTTCCGGAAGACGAGCAGGATGAGCAGGTCGGGGCCTTCTTCACCGCAGTCGAATTGGAGCTCTCGCGACTGTTCGACCTGCAGGACGCCAACGGCGAAACATCTGCCTATTAGGCACCAATGCTGCCTTATTCCGTGACCGTTGCTGCCGTCTTCGGTGCGCTCGTCTGCTCATACAGTGAGGGGCGCAAGGCGCTGCTGAAGGCTCATGTTATGTAGTAGTGGTGCCCTGATCGCGAAACAGCGTCTTAATCCAGAATGCAAATTGACACACGCCACTCATACGGCCAACGACGCTGAGCCAATCGACGAGCAGAGTGGTCTTCTCACGCCGCAAATTTGATGGGGGGTCCGCAGTTCGTGGGCTTGATCATGCGCGGCAAGCCGATGGAAAATTCCGCGCGCTAATTTCTTTATTGACGCGATAAAAGATGGAGCATAGGCATAAACTTCTTGAGATCTGGCGGGCACGTTCTCGGGAAGAGTCGAGAAACCGGCTATAGGGAGAAGATCCGGAGTCCATGAAAAAAGTTCTGAGTGCCGGAGAAATCGTTGTCGAGATCATGGCGGAGCGCATTGGGCAGAGCTTTTTTGAGCCAGGGCCATTGATCGGGCCTTTCCCGTCAGGAGCGCCAGCGATATTCATCGCGCAGGCAGCGCGGCTTGGCCAGCCGGCCGGTCTTATCAGCGCGGTGGGTGACGATGATTTCGGCCAGTTGAACATCAACCGACTCCTGAGCTGCGGCGTGGACGTCTCAGCGATCGCAGTTCACCCCGGATGCGCTACCGGTACGGCTTTCGTCACCTACAACGTCGATTCCAGTCGTCATTTCGTCTATAATATCAAGAACAGCGCCGCCGGATTGATCGAGGTGGGTCCATCCGCGAAGATGCTGCTTGCTGGAGCCGACCATTTTCACGTCATGGGTTCCTCGCTGTTTTCCGAGGGTGCCATTGCCGCCGTACGAGCTGGGATTGACGCGGTAAAGGCGAAGGGCGGCACTGTTTCCTTTGATCCCAATATCCGAAAGGAAATGATCAATCTGCCCGGCATGCGGGCAGCGCTCGATCATGTCCTGGCGCTGACTGACGTCTTCCTGCCGAGCGGGGAAGAGTTGTTTATCTTTACTGGCGCGAGCGACGAGGCGTCTGCCGTCAAGGAGATGCTGGATCGCGGACCGTCGGCGGTTGTCATCAAGAAAGGTGCGGAGGGCGCGGTCTATTATGACAAAGCCCGACGTCTCGTTTCGCCTGGGTTTGCCGTTACAGAAATCGATCCGACCGGCGCGGGGGACTGCTTCGGTGCAGGTTTTGTTTCGTTCTGGTTGCGTGGTGCGGCGACGGAAGAGGCGTTGCAAATTGCGACGGCTTGCGGAGCATTGGCCGTTACGTGCAAGGGGCCGATGGAAGGTATTTTTCCTCTTGCAGGCGTCGAGACCTTTATCAAAACCGCGGCACGGAGGACAGAGCCATGAGCGCCGCGCTGGAAAACATGTTGCGCATACCGGCACGGCGGCATGCTGGGAAACGATGTGGCATCACGTCGATCTGCTCGGCGCATCCATTGGTTATCGAGGCGGCTTTACTGCACGGCAAGACCCACAATAGGGACGTTCTCATCGAAGCGACCTGCAATCAGGTTAATCAGGACGGTGGCTATACGGGAATGACCCCCACTGGTTTTCGACACTTTGTGGAGGACATTGCCGAAAAGGTGGGCTTCCCGGTCGATCGCCTCATTCTCGGTGGTGACCATCTTGGGCCTAATCCCTGGAAACATCTTGCTCCGGATGAAGCGATGCGAAAAGCATCGGTGATGATGGACGCCTTCGCGTCCGCGGGCTTCACCAAGATTCACCTGGATACCAGTATGGCCTGTGCGGGCGAGCTTGCAGGTCTTGCCGATCAAATAATCGCGTCACGTGCGGCCGATCTGGCACGCATCGCTGAAGTTGCGGTCGAGCGGACAGGTGGCGAGAAACCTGTCTACATCATAGGAACAGAGGTTCCGATTCCCGGCGGTGCTCTTGAAGCGCTCGACCATCTTCACGTAACGACGCCCGAGAGTGCCCTCAAAACCGTCGATATTCATCGCGCCGCCTTTGCAAAGCTGGGTTTGAACGAGGCCTTTTCGCGCGCAATAGGTGTCGTGGTCCAGCCGGGTGTAGAATTTGGCAATGCCGATGTCGTCGCGTATAAACCCGAAAATGCCAGAGAACTCGTCGCTGCACTTGATGATATGCCTCAATTCGTGTTCGAGGCCCACTCAACTGACTACCAGTCAGTTGAGGCTTTGAAAGCGCTTGTCGGGGATGGGTTTGCGATCCTTAAAGTCGGTCCGTGGCTGACGTTTGCGCTGCGCGAAGCGCTTTACGGCCTCAGTCATATCGCCGATATACTCGTGCCCGATCCAGCACGCGAAAGCCTGCCATCGGCGATGGAGCGGGCGATGCTGGCACTGCCCGGCAACTGGCAGAATTACTATCCGGGATCAGTGGCCGAACAGAGGATCCAACGCCATTTTTCCTTCAGCGATCGCATCCGTTACTATTGGCCGTCGCATATCGCGCAGGATGCTACCAGTGCGCTGATGACGGCTCTGGAGGGCGTAGACATCCCCCGTCCTTTGATCAGCCAATATCTGGGCCACCTGGATTCCACTGTTGCTGACGGTTCGTTCAAGACCTCAGCGCATAACCTTCTGATCGCCAGCATCACACGTGTTCTTGATATCTATGCCGAAGCCACGCATTAGAATGCCGAATTCCCGCACGTAAGCTCGTCAATACAGATTCTGAATTGTGGCGGAACAGCACCGCGTCGCGCTTCTGAGATCATAACGGAAAACAGCGAGCGGAAATGACTGCTGGGTGGCGTTGTCGGGCCAAAGCTGTAAACTATTCGCCATGGCATACAATGATTCCCGCAACCCTTCCCAAGGCGTTTCCGAGACGAACAGCAACGCATTGCCTGCCATGCGTCAGAACCGCTTGATCGAACTCCTTCAGGAACATGGGCAAGTCACGGTTGCCGAACTCGTGGTGCTGTTCGATGTATCGCGCGACACAATCCGCCGGGATCTGGATTTGCTCGAACAACGTGGCCTTCTGGTCCGCACGCACGGCGGCGCTGTTCACAACGCCAAGCTTGTCCGGGTGGATACAACGTTCGGCCTGCGAATGGACGAGCATGTCGACGCGAAACGCCGTATCGGACAGGCTGCGGCAAATCTGGTGCGTGACAGCGAAACTCTTATTATCAATGGCGGCTCAACGACGTGTTATTTTGCCGCCGCGCTGACGGAGCGGCGCAATCTGACGGTCGTGACGAACAATCTGCGCTTGCCACCGATCACACCTGAACCATCTGTCAGCTCAATCCATATTATCGGCGGCACCTATTGGTCCGTCTCGCAGGTCACGATAGGGACGATCGGATTTCCCTCAGTCTCGGGTATCAGCGCAGACTCGGCGGTCATTGGGGTTACCGGAATCTCGCCGTCCGGCATTTCAATGGGACGCCTTGAGGAAGCTACGGCGACTGCAGGTATGATCGATGTCGCGAAGCGAACCATCGTGCTCGTTGATAGCAGTAAATTCAACGTCACGGCATTTGCCAATATTGCGCCGCTTCATCGTATTCAATACGTCGTCACCGATGCGAAACCGCCAGAGGAAATAGCGGAGGCTCTCGATCAGGCGGGAGTCCAGATACTGATTTGCGAAGGCTGATCCCACTACGCAACTTTACCCCAATTGGTCGAACAATGTCCTAAGACACCCTTAATTTTTCGGCCAGGAGTGGGTGCCTGGCGAGATGGGGCAGCGCATTTCCGTTCGCATCAAAGACATGCACAGAATCGGATTCAAAGGACAGGCGCACTGCTTCTCCAGGCTGGATTGGATTGTCACCTTCGGTCTGGACCAGGATCATAGTCCCCCCAACATCGACGTGCAGAACGGTAAGTCCACCAAGCCGCTCAGCAATCAATGTTTGCCCGTGTAGCTCGCCCTTCGGATCGATTCGCAGATGCTCAGGCCTGATGCCGATGGTGACCTCGGCTCCTGGGGTTACCCCGCGTGGCTCCACCGGGACGTTGAGCGGGGCGCGATCGGGCAAAGTCAGTGTGACGCCCCTGGGGTCAAATTGAGCTATCTCGGCTTTCAGGAAGTTCATTTTGGGCGACCCGATGAATCCAGCGACGAAGAGATTCCTGGGATGATGATAGAGGTCGAGCGGCGATCCGACCTGTTCGATTTCGCCCGCGTTGAGGACTACGATCTTGTCCGCCATCGTCATGGCTTCGACCTGGTCATGCGTGACATAAATCATCGTGGCATCAAGACTCTTGTGCAGGCGCATCAGTTCGATACGCATCTGGACGCGCAAAGCGGCATCAAGATTCGACAGCGGCTCATCGAACAGAAACACCTTGGGATTGCGGACAATTGCCCGGCCAATGGCAACACGCTGCCGCTGGCCACCGGAAAGCTCCTTCGGATGACGCTGCAGCAGTGGGCCCAATTGCAGCACTTCCGCCGCAGCCTTCACCTTTGCCTCGCGTTCTGCTTTCGGTGTGCCGGCGATCTTCAATGCAAAGCCCATGTTTTCCGCAATCGTCATGTGGGGATAGAGCGCATAGGACTGGAACACCATGGCCAAGCCGCGATCGGCGGGGCCAACCTCATTGGCGCGAATGCCATCGATCAGAAGTTCACCGTCAGAAATCTTCTCGAGCCCAGCAATCATGCGTAACAACGTCGACTTGCCGCAACCGGACGGGCCGACAAAAACGACGAATTCACGGTCTGCAACCTCGAGGTCAACGCCCTTTATCACCTGAACCGTACCGTAGGTCTTCTTGATGTCGTTCAGTGTCAGCGTTGCCATGGTTCCCTCCTATTGAATCGCTTCTGGTTCGGGCTTGTGCTGCCCGTTGAAGATCATGCTTGCCGCGCCAATGAGACCGGCATTGCGTCCGAGTTCGGCCGCAATGACTGGAACATCCCGATAAGCCGACATCGCGCGTTCGTTGATGACACGCTCAATACCTTCGTGCATCAGCTCAAGCAGGTTGCCGACACCGCCGCCAATGATGAGCCGTTCCGGTGAATAGAGATGCAGAAGGTTGGCAAGACCGATCCCCAACCATCGCGCCTCATCGGCAAGGAGCGACAACGCAATCTTGTCACTTTCATGCGCGGCCTGGGCAATATGATGCCCCGTAACCGGCCCGGAACCCGCCAGTTTCTTGAGCAGGGACGCCTCGCCGGATGCAGCCAATCGAGTTGCGTCGCGCGATAGCGCCGTGCCGGAGGCCATTGCTTCCCAGCAGCCGCGTGCGCCGCAGGCACAGAGCTCATCGCTATCAGCCGCAATTGTCATGTGGCCGATTTCGGCAGCGAGGCCTCGGCGGCCGTGCAGCAACTTGCCATCCGCAATGATGCCACCGCCGATGCCGGTCGAAACGGTCACAAAGGCCATCGATTGTGTGCCGCGCCCCGCACCGAAACGCCATTCGCCGAGCGCCGCCGTATTCGCGTCGTTCTCCAGGAGCACCGGCATTGCCAGCCGATCGCGCAGAATTGCCGCCAGAGGTACGTCACGCCAGCCATGCAATGTGGGCGGTGCAATGACCGTACCCGTTAACGGATCAAGCGGGCCAGCTGAACCAATCCCCAAGCCCATAATTGAGCAGGAACCCGCTTCCACCCGCACTTGGTCGACCAATGAGACGATTTGTGCGATGACAGCGTTCGGGCCGCCTCTCGCATCAGTAGGTGTCGCCGCGAAGGCGATCAACTGGCCATTTCTGTCGACGATAGCTGCACGCAGCTCCGTTCCACCCAAATCAATGGCGAGCGCGCAGTGCATTTACTGTGCCGCCTCTGCAACTGGCAGCCCATGCAGCCAGCCCGTGCGAGCCTTGAGGTCCGGATCGCCAAAAGCCAACGAGCCCAGCACGACTGTTTCCGCGCCAGCAGCCCGCAGCTTTGGTACCGTCGTCTCGCGAATGCCACCGTCAGCTGCAAGACGAACATCCTCGCGGCCGGCATCCTGTAATAATCTGCGTGCGGCCAGGAGACGCGGGCAGGCCTCATCGGACAGCCCCTGTCCTTTGACGCCGATCGCTGTACCAAGCAAGGTGATAAAGGCAACATCGTTAAGCCAGGGCTTGAGCGCTTCGACCGGTGTTTCCAGCCGCAGGACGATGCCGGCCTCGACGCCAAGCTGCTTGATCAGCGCCAATGCCTCGCCGGTTACCGTGCCGTTCTCGGCGTGAACGGTGATGAGATCAGCTCCAGCTTCCGCGAACTGGCGGATCTGTTCAAGCACGATGTCGCCTTCGACCATGAGATGGACATGCAGTGGCTTCGTCGTCAAGGCGCGGATGCGCGCCACCTGATCTGCAAAGAACAGGAAGGAGGGTGCAAAGCGCCCGTCGGCAACGTCGATATGATAGAGGTCAACGAAGGGTTCCGTGCGCGCGACATCCCGTTCGAGATTGGCAAGATCGGCTGACCACAGGGAGAATTCGCCAAGCAGGCGGTCGCGCGGCAAGGCCTTCAGCCAGTCGCGTGCAGGGGCGGTTTTCGCGGTCATGAAGGATGCTCCTCGGATGCAAGAATATGTTGCAGGAAAGTGTCGAGCGCGTGGCGAAACTGGGCGACATGCAGGGGCTTCTGCGTGGCTTTTGGTGCTATTTCAACGAACTTCGCACCTGGAATGAGAGATGCCAGCTCCCGCGCGTAAGCGATGGGATGAACGTAGTCGATCTCATGACCGATAACCAAAGCTGGGATATTGATCGCAGCAGCCTGATGGCGTGCTACGTTTGGGCCATCATTGGCGATGCCGCCAAGAAGGTCAGAGGTTATGGCAGGGTCGGAACGATCAAAGAATTTCAGCAGAGATGCAAGGTTATCGGGCGCTACCAACGCGAGATCGCGCGCCGTCGCCGACTCCGCGAAATCCTCACGCGCCATGTCAGACGACGCGGTTTTCAGCACGGCTGCAACCTCCGAGAACGGGCGCATGTTGGTTGGTGCGGGGTCGAAAAGCCATGCAGGCCGGGCCAGCACCAACCCGACGATCCGCTCGGGATGGTAAACCGCAAGATGCAGGGCAATCGCCGCACCCATCGAAATGCCGCCCGCAACAAAGCGGTTGATGCCCCGCGCATCGCAGGCAGCAAGGATATCAGCTGCGAACATCGAGATTGAAAATGGCCGCGCATTGCCGGGCTCCGACATGCCTTGGGCACGGCATTCGAGCGTAAGGCGGCGATAGGCGGGGCCATCAGGAAAATTTCCGGCAACTTGCGCCTCATCGCCGCCAAGCCCATGCTGAAAGACCACCGGAAAGCCGCTGCCACTATCGAGGAGGTTGAGTTTGACGTCGTCGCGGATCAAGGTTGTCGTGCTCATCGACCGGTCAGCCCATGGAGGTAGGCGGCAACGCCCGGAGCTTCATTCGCTGACAGACCGTGGGTTACCACCGCGCCTTTGAAGTCTGCGGCTTTCAGGCGCGCGACGAAATCAGCAAAATCGACCACGCCGGTGCCGGCCGTCGCAAAACTTCCATCCGGATGACGATCCTTCGCATGTGCCATGGCGATGGCTGGACCGAGGACATCGATCGCCTCGGCGATAATCCGTTGTGCTTGCAGACGATCCGCAACTTCGAACAGATTGGCCGGGTCGAGGACGATGCGAATACGCTTTGACCCGATCGCGTCGATCAATTTCTTTGCATCCTCTGACGACGTAACGACATTCGCCTGTTCGGGTTCGATGCCCAGATCGACACCCAGCAAATCGGCCATGCGGACGGCGCTTTCCATCTCGCTGATGAGATCCGACCAGGCTTCCGGCGCGGCGTTATCGGGGTGGTGTCTCCACTGATCCTCGGCATCGCGCGTACCGGTGCAAAGCGTCACCAGCGGGATATTGAGCTTGCGCGCAGCTTCGAGCAGCACCTGCAAGCGGCGTAGTCCCTCGTTCCGTACGGTTTTGTCCGGATGGATCATGTTGTAGGTCCCGGAGAGCGCCACGAGCTTGACCCCTGACGTCTTTACCGCCTCCTCTATTGCCATGATTGTCTCGTTGGCGATCGCATCGGGCATTGCGGGCAAGCCGCAGCAGGCCATGTTGAACTGCGCACAATCGTACCCTGCCGAGCGCACTGCGTTCAGTACAGATAGAGGTTCCGTACCCGGGAAGGTCTTGGCGAAAATGCCCACCTGCATCAGACGGCTCCGGTCATGCTGGCAACACTGACAGCCTTGCCCGTTCGAGCGGATTCGGCAATTGCGGCCATGGCGCGCACAGAGGCAAGGCCATCCTCAATGTCAGCTCCGCGCATTGGTTTGCCGGTCAAAACGGCTTCGGCAAAACCCTCGACCTGGCGCCGGAAGAAATGTCCATCCGCGCCGAGCGGCCGGTGATATGTCGCGTCTTTCTCCGAAAATATCTCGACATCGCTCGATTTGTAGTACCAGGGATTATAGGTCTTGGCCAAAACACTGCCGTTTTCGCCGTAGAGCTGAAACCCTTCGTGCCAATCCATGCGCACGGCCACAGTCAGGTCGAGATGGCCAAGTGTGCCGTCGGCAAATTCGGTCTCGACAAACCAGCAATAGGCTCCGAAACGTTCGAGCAATCTCGCGCGGACCTCAACAATTTCCCCGCAAAGAAAACGGGCTGTATCGACGAGATGACTGCCGTGGGCGAGCATATAGTAACGCCTGAGATCGGCCTTTGGATTGCCATGGGGCTTGCGCTGCCGATTGCTGGTGACAGGCAGCGGTTGCACTGCGTCTGTCATCGTGTAGCGATGAGTGCTGTCGCAGTACCAGGCTTTCAAGGCGAGAAGCTGGCCCATCTCGTTCTGGATGAAATCATGTGCGGCCTCGAGCCCCGGGTCGAAACGCTTCATGTGCCCGACCTGCAGAATACGGCCCGTGCGTTTGACAACGTCACGCAGTTCCTCCACCTCCTCGACGCTGACGCCGAGCGGCTTTTCGCAGAGTACGTGCTTGCCAGCTTCGAGGGCCTTGATCGACATCGGTACATGGAAGGGATCGGAAGTGGCAACGATCACGGCTTCCACATCCGGATCGGCCAGCATTGCCGCAAAGTCGTCAAAGGTGCGCTCAGGCTCGTATGTCGCAGCCATACGCGCCAGAAGATCGGGAGCAGCATCGCAGATTGCGTAAAGATCGGCGTTGCGTGCTTTCACGCAGGATTCCAGATGGGCGAACTGGGCTATGGGCCCGGCGCCGAGGACACCAATCCGCAGCCGGCGTTCTTGCTTTGTCAACATTTCACAAACCTCTACTCTTAGGCGACCAGGCGACGCATGGTTTCACGGTTGCGGCGGACGCCTGCGGCGGGATCAGCCGCTGCCGTATCGGATTCCTCTTCAAGCACTAGCCAGCCGTTGAAGTTGGGGGCACCGGCGACGAGATCGACAATAGCTCGGGTGTCGCAAACGCCTTCACCGAGCATCGCCCATTTACCGCTGGTATCGACATCTTTCAGATGCAGGTAGCGGACGCGGCCGAGATAGGTGCGGATGGTATCGAGAATATCCATCCTTCCGCGCAGGATGTGGCCCGTGTCCGGAACCCATCCGATGAGCGCCGGGTCGGTCAGAGCCATGATGCGATCATAATCGGCGCGCGTTCCAAGAAGTGTATTGTGGTGGGAACTCGGATGAAGGGCCACCTCGACGCCAGCACGTTTTCCACGTTCGCCCGCACTATTGTAGAACTCCGCTGCGACCTTGAATTTGTCATCGATCGGACCGGGATTCATGATCGTCGCGCTGCCATAGGAGAGCAGTGCTCCAGGGAATTGGACAACGAATTCCAATGCTCTGTCGACGGAAGCCAGATCGTCGGCAAGCGCCGACGGCTCGGTGAAGCCGCTGTCGCTGCCGCATGCATAGGCAACAAGGGTCAGGCCGTGAGATTTGAGCGCGCTCGCAAAGGCGGCTGGCTTGCCGAAATAATCACCAATCATCGTGTCGGTTATCTCAATGCCTGCATAGCCTGCACCTGCGATGGCGTGGAGAAGATCGTCGGGACCGCCGCTCCATTTGTTGCCCAGCATTTCCCAGGTGAAGGTCTGGCAGCCAACCTTCAACGTTTTGTTCTGGATTGACGACACGCCATTCATTCCTTGACTGCTCCTTGCGTAAGCCCTTCGATGATGTGACGCTGGAAAATCAGAACCAGCGCGACCAGGGGCACGGTGACCACAACCGATGCCGCGGAAATATCGCCCCACGGCTGGTAGTAGAGATTGGTGAAATTCGCGATGCCGACCGGGATCGTCTGATGATCAATAGTCGAGGTGAAGGCGAGCGCGAACATGAACTCGTTCCAGGCAGCGATGAAGGCGAGCAGCCCAGTGGTTACAAGGCTTGGCAGGGACATGGGCAGGATGATGCGTACCAGCAGCCCGATTGGCCCGACGCCATCCATGCGCGCTGCCTCGTCGATCTCGCGCGGCAAGGTTTCGAAGTAGCCAAACAGCACCCAGGTCACCAGGGGCAGACCAAGCGCCAGATAGGTAATGATGAGACCAAGATAGGTATCGAGCAGCCCAAGATTGGACGCGATCAGATAGAGGGGACCGACGATTGCGATTTGCGGGAACATCGAGACGGAGAGGATGAGTCCAAGAATGCCGAAGCGGTTCTTGACCTCGAGCCGTGACAAGGAGAAAGCAGCAAGCGCACCAACTACCAAGCAAAGCAGCGTGGTGAGCCCGGCCACGATGATCGAGTTCAGAATATAGTACTGGAACTGCTTGACGAAGAACACATTGTAATAATGCTCGAAGGTCAGCGGTGAAGGCCAGAAGGAAGGCGTTTCTGCCGTCAACGCGGCATCCTGCTGCAATGACGTCAGGAATTGCCAGATGAAGGGCCCTCCCGACCAGACGACGATCAGGATTGCGCCAGCATAGACAAACAATTTGCGGAAGGTCTCGCTGCGCATCATCCCTGCCTCCGCATCTGACGTACAATGAAAAATCCGAAGCCGAGGGCGAGAAGCGCTTCCGTAATGAACATGGCCGTCGACAGTGCCGAGCCGTAGCCGAATTGCAGCGTCGAAAACATGGTTTTGTAGCTGAGTGTGGACAGGACTTCGGTGGAATCCCCAGGACCGCCGCCTGTCAGCACATAGACCAGGTCGAAGACACGGAAGGCATCGAGCGCACGGAAGAGACCTGCGATGAGCATGGTCGGCAGCAAGAGTGGCAGACGAATATGCCAGAACGTTTGCCAGGCATTGGTGCCATCCATATGTGCCGCCTCGATCAGCGATTTCGGAACGGTCTGGAGGCCAGCCAGAATGAGGAGTGCCATGAAGGGCGCTGTTTTCCACACGTCGGCGAAAATGATCGTGCCAAGTGCATTGTCGACGGAGCCGTACCAGTTGACGTTCTCGCTGATCAGCCCAACGGAGCGGAGGAGATAGTTGATCAGGCCGTGCTGGCCGTCAAAGAGCCAGCCGAACATCTTGGATGTCACGACTGTGGGCATCGCCCAGGGAACAAGCATGGCTGCGCGTACGATCGAGCGGCCCGTGAAGGGTTCGTATAGCAAGAGTGCCATGCCAAGGCCGAGAATGGTTTCCAGCAGGGTAGAAACGAGTGTGAAATAGACCGTGTGATACCATGCGTTCCAGAATAGAGGATCGCCCCACATCGACACGTAATTCTCGAAGCCGACGAAATCCGATTGCTGCAAAGCCAGGGATGTGTTGGTGAACGAGAGCCAGAACCCGTTGATGATCGGATAGACCGACACGGTCGCCAAGGCGACGAACACCGGTACCAGAAGCAGGATCGGCGTCCATGATGCTGGCCACAAGCCGGCCCCGGTAAGGGGGCCGGCTGCGGGGGAGATGCTGCGCGTGTTCATCCTACGATCTTGGTTATGCGATCATTGGCTGCGTCGAGTTCTTCCTTGACCTTACCGGTGACGAGGGCGCGCGATACGCCGGACTGGATGGCAAGTGTCACCTGGGCATAAGTTGGTGTAACGGGCCGTGGCGTTGCTCCAGTGAAGACGCTTTTCAGCTGCTTCATGAAGGGCTGTTCCGCTCCGAGCTTCGCATCTTCATAGACGTCGGGGCGGGTTGGGGCGATGCCGAGTTGAAGGGCGTAGCGCAACTGTGTTTCAGCCGAAGACATCCAGGTCAGGAAGTCGATGGCAGCTTCGGGGTTCTTGGTCGCTGCATTGACACCATATTGATAACCGCCGAGGCAGGCCGAGCTCTTCCCGCCTGCGAAGTGCGGCAGGGGAGCGACACCTACCTTGTCGACGACCTGGGATTCCTTCTTGTCCTGCGCGATTCCGTAAACATAGGACCAGTTACGCAGGAACGCTGACTGGCCGGCTGTGAATGGTCGACGAGAAGGCTCCTCGTCCCAGCTGAGAACGTCCGCCGGGCTGATTTTGGTCTTGTTGATCGTGTCGTAGAGGAATTGAATGGCCTCGATGGACTTTGCATCGTTTAGAATGCCAGTTTTTCCATCTGGCGAGAGAATCGATCCACCATTGGACGCGATCACCTCGACGGCATCGCAAACGAGAACTTCAGCCTGCTTGCCCTGCCAGAGATAGCCGAACTTGGCTTTGCCTGACTTCTGGATCTCGGCAGCTGCCGTTGCAAGCTCGTCCCAGGTTTCCGGTACTTTCGCACCGGCGCCCTCAAGCAGATCCTTGCGATAGAACAACATGCCGGAATCGACGAACCAGGGCAAAGCAGTCAGTTTGCCGCCATAGGTGCAGGCAGCGATCGTGCCGGGGAAATATTGTTTCTGTGTGTCTGCATTAAAGTATTGGTCGAGCGGCAGTGCCCAGCCGGCACCGGCAAATTCGGCAATCCAGACCACGTCCTGCGTAAAGACGTCCGGTGTACCTGTGCGGCGGGCAAGCTGCTGCACCAGGGCCTGGTGCACTTCGGTAGATGCACTTGGCGGTGGCAGCTCGACATAGGTGACATGAACCTTGCTCTGCGCCTCATTATAGGCATTCACCACATCGGAAATGGTTTCTTTGCCGAAGAATTTTGCACTGGCAAAGGTGATCTCCGTGCGGCTTTGTGCACGAGCGGGCCGGGGGAGCCCGAACGCCAGGGCACCGGCGGATGCCCCCGCGCCAAGCAGGAATTGACGTCTGCCAGTTTCAACGGTCAAAAGCTTCGATGCAGATTTCGGTAAATTATTCAGAATCGTATCGGATTTCTTGTCAGACATAGTCCTCTCCTCCCAGAGTAAGGTGAAATGTCACCGGAACGGGAGTATGCGGTAATGTGCGCATTAGTCAAGCATATTGCTGCATAAAATTGCATAAAGTCGCATTTTTGACTTGAGTGATGGCGCGGCTTGGCGCAAGAATGCAAAAGAGCGCATAAATCCAAATTATTTGAATCCATTTTCAAATGGATGGCTCAAGAGCCAAGAGGAAACAGCCTGCAATGAGCACTTCACGCAGAAACCTTCGCATCGGTGTCGTTGGATGCGGCAATATCTCCATGACTTATTTGCGCAATTCCGCACTTTTTCGCGGTATTAAGCTCGCTGCCTGCGCGGATATTTCGACAGACATGGCGCAGCTTCGCGCCAGCGAATATGGCATACGCGCTCAATCGGTGGATGAGCTCCTGAAATCCGAAGATATCGATCTGGTTCTAAATCTAACGATCCCGACAGCCCATTTCGATATCTCGATGTCGGCGCTTTCAGCGGGCAAACATGTCTTCACCGAAAAGCCGCTGGCTGTCACCGCCGTTGAGGGGCGCACGCTCGTGGCTGAAGCCCGCAGCCGTAATCTGCTGATAGGTTCGGCGCCGGATACATTTCTTGGTGCCGCCGGCCGCTTGGCGCGCCGATTTGTCGATGGCGGCAGGATTGGCCGCCCCGTTACTGGCACCGCTTTCATGATGGGCCGCGGAATGGAGCATTGGCATCCAAACCCGCAATTCTACTATCAGCCTGGCGGCGGACCAGTTCTCGACATGGGGCCGTATTACATCACCATGCTGGTTAATCTCATTGGCCCGGCAAAACGTGTTGTAGCGATGTCCAGTATAGCTTCAGCCGAGCGCCTGATCACAGCCGACGGACCGTTCAAGGGTACAAGTTTCAAGGTTGGTACACCAACGACGATTCAAGCAGTGGTCGAATTCGTCAACGGTGCAGTTATCAGCATTGGCATGAGCTGGGATGTGTTCAAGCACTCCAATCATCCGATCGAGTTACACGGTACCGAGGGCTCGCTGCGTTTGCCTGATCCTGATACGTTTGGCGGCGTGCTGGCGCTGAGCGAACGGGGCAGCGAATGGCAGGAGTTTTCAACAGCGGACAGCCTGCACGGTCAGATCAATTGGCCATTCAACGCGCCTGATCGCGCAAATTACCGCATGATTGGTGTCGCTGACCTCGCCAATGCGATTGCGACTGGCGGCAAACCGCGTGCATCCGGGGATCTGGCGCTGCACGTACTGGAGGTCATGGAAGCAATCCTCGAAGCGGGCGCAACCGGTAAGGCAATCGATATTCCCGGAAGTGGAGTGCAACCGGCGGCACTTCCCGAAGATGAAGCAGCAGCTCTTGGTGCCTGAACTTGTGTAGCCGGTACGAGGGAGGAACTTGTGATCATGGAACTGAATGAAGGTGCGCAACGCGTACTCGCCATGCAGCGTGAAATCGGCGGTGCACCATTCGAGACCTTGACGGTGCATGCGGCACGCACGGCCTTCAACGCGGGCAATCCGCTGTGGCAGCCCGAAGCGCCAGAGGTGGGCACGTCGTATGATCTAACGGCGCCGGGTCCCCACGGACCGATTCCAATAAGATTTTATCGCGGAAGGGACGCGGCGGTCGAAAAGCCTTTGCCTGCTCTTGTCTATTTTCACGGTGGTGGCTGGGTTGTCGGCGGTCTCGATTCGCATGATGTTGTCTGCCGTGCCCTGGCTAATGCCGCCGGCGCTATCGTCATTTCGGTCGGCTACAGGCTGGCGCCCGAGCACAAATTTCCTGCAGGTATCGATGATGCCGTTGCCGCAATGCGGTTCGTCTTCGATCAGGCAGGATCGCTGGGAATTGATCCCGCGCGCATTGCCGTCGGGGGTGACAGTGCCGGCGGCAATATTGCGACCGTCGTTGCACTCACCGCGCGCAATGGCGATGTTCCGCCGGTGAATTATCAGATACTGTTTTATCCCAACACCGATGCTGCTCAAAAACATACCTCCTACCGGACAAAGGGCGAGGGATACGGGCTGACGGCATCAACCATGCGCTGGTATCGGGACCATTACATTCGCGATGCAACCGATATTGACGACTGGCGCGTTTCCCCGCTGCGCGTTGCCAGTCTTGTGGGTGTTGCTTCCACCTACATCGTGACCGCAGCTTATGACCCGCTATGCGACGAAGGAATGGAATATGCCAATCGGCTGAGAGCTGAGGGCGTTCTCGTTACGCATCGTCATTTGCAGGATCAGATCCATGGCTTTGTAAGCATGGGACGTTACATCCCGGAAGCTAAAAGCACGATCGAGGATGCTGCCACAGCCTGGAAAGCGGCGAACTCCCAAGCGTGACCAGCGCGGGCCACGCCAACACTCATGGGGAAATGTTAGCGGCGGCCCCTAACCGCCGATCATGAGCTTGACCACTTCGTCATGGGTCGTTTCGCTGATCTTTCTTTCCCCGGCGACAATTCCGCGGCGCAGAACAACAATGCGATCTGAGACAGCAAAAATATCCTGGAGATTGTGGGAGATGAAAATCACCCCGCGGCCCTGTGCCTTGAGCGACTTGATCAGTGCTACTACCTTGCGCTGTTCAGGTACACCAAGGGCGGCGGTCGGCTCATCCATGATCAGAATCTTGGCGTTCCAGTAAACGGCCCGGCCGATTGCGACCGCTTGCCGTTGGCCGCCGGAAAAATTGCTGACCGGTGCATCGAGCCGCTTCACATGGAAGTCCAGCATGGCCATTGTCTTCTTGGCGGCTTCCGCCATGGCTTTGCGGTCCAGTACCGGCAGGAAGCCGAAGGCTTTACGCATGGGCTCGCGTCCAAGGAATATGTTGGCTCCGATGGTAAGGTTGTCGGCCAACGCCAAGTCCTGATAGATCGTCTCTATACCCTTGCCGCGCGCATCTTGAGGTGAGGAAAAGGAAACAGGGTTGCCCTCGATGAGGATTTCTCCCGATGTCGGCGGATAGACGCCCGAGATCGCCTTGATCATCGTGGTCTTGCCCGCACCGTTATCACCGGCAAGTGCCACGACTTCACCTGGGCGTACGATCATGGAACAATTGTCGAGCGCGCGGACTGCACCGAAGTGACGGGAAAGATTGCGGACTTCGAGAAGAGGGGTGGTGCTATTCATCTTGCTTGGCTCCGCTGAACCGGCGCTGCGCCTGGTCGATAAGAACGGAAATGATGATCACGATACCGACGGCGATAAACTGCCAGAACGGTTCGACATCGAGGAAGACGAGGCCATACTGAATAACGGCGATGACAAGTGCTCCGGCGACCGTGCCGAGAATCGAGCCCGAACCGCCAAAGAGGCTTGCCCCGCCGATGACGACCGCGGCAACGCTGTCGAGCAGCAGCGGCTCACCCGCCTGAGCGGCGCCGGCGGTGAAGCGGGCGGCATAGAGAGCGCCTCCGAGCCCAGCGCACATGGCCGATAGAATGTAGAGACGGAGGAGATGCGCCTTGATGTCGATACCGGCACGGCGCGCCGCCTGAGCATTGGCCCCGATCGCATAATTATGCTGGCCGAAACGCGTCTGGCTCAGAAGATAATGCATGATCAGGACGAAGACCGCCGTGACCAGCACGAGATAGGGAATGCCAAAGAAGCGGCCATTGCCGAGCATGGCAAAGTGCTCGTTCTTCACCGGAACGGTGGTGCCTCCCGCCAGGAGAAAAGCCGTTCCACGGGCGACGCCGAACATGCCGAGCGTGCCAATAAAGGGGGGCACCTTGAGGCGCGAGATCAGGAGCCCGTTGACAATGCCAGGGACACCAGCAGCAAGGACAGCGACCAGAATGCCGAAAAGCATGGCGAAGGGCAGCGGCATATAGAGGCCGGCAATATTCGTCATATGGGCCGCGACGACCGCCGCAAGTCCCATGATGAACCCACTGGACAGATCGATGCCGCCGGAGATGATGACGAAAGTCTGTCCAACGGCAAGCAGAAGCGGCGCGACGGCGAAAACGGCTACGGACTGCCAATTGAACGAAGAAAAGACAAAGGTCCCGCCAAAGGCGATACGTGACCATATCTCGAAGGTGATGAGCAATCCGGCCAGGAAAAGCCAGGCACGCAACTGGGCAACGCGCGCCAGATAGGTCTTGGTCTGGTCAGCGTGATCTGCTTGCGGCGCTACGTATTTTTCCGCTTGCGGCGGTTCAAGGCTGGTCAATGTCATCGATATATCCGAATACAATACACGGTGCGTAGCCGCAGCATGGTTGTTTAAAAACAGGATGTTGTCAGGTGCCGATGCTCTCTGGATTCAAAGAGCACCGGTCGCCATGTCCGAATTAGTCAGAGTAGATGTATTTCGCGACGTTCGGGTCGGTTACGTTCGTCTTGTCGATGACGGTAAATCCCGTGCCGATCGAGGTCGGAATGGAATTTCCTGTCAGATGCGCATAGGCCGACATAACGCCAAAATAGCCGATTTCGGCTGGATGCTGGGCGATGGCGAGATCGACGAGACCACTATTGATATTATCAACGATACTGGTCGGGGCATCAAATGCAACGACTCTGATTTTGCCGGTTTCACCGGCTTGTTGCACGCCATTGGCGCCGCCAAGTGCCGAGAACAGATTGGCGCCAAAGACGCCGACGAGGTCCGGATTACGCGCAAACACGGCCTGAAGCTGGGAAGCAGCCTTGTTGGCATCATTATCGTTGTATTGTGTTTCCAACACCTGAATACCCGGATGATTGGCTGCCATTTCCTTCTTGAAGCCTTCCTCGCGCTGGTCGGTTGTCGAGATGCCCGGCTTCACATTGGATACGTAGACCTTGCCCTTTTCGCCCACGGCCTTGGCGAGCGCACGGGCGGCGATTTCACCACCGAGAATATTATCGGAAGCGATATAGGCGAGGGGGAAATCCGAGTCGCCTGCTCCGGTCTGGTAGACACCGGAACCAATGAATGTATCAACCGTAATAACCGGAATACCCGCATCAGCCGCTTTTTTCAGGGGCTGGACCAACTGGTCTTTGTCGGTCGGCGCAATCAGGATGGCATCGGGCTTTTTCGCGATAACGGCGTCAAGCACTGGCACCTGGGTGACCGGGTTGAAATCCGGAGCGCCCTGGAAGACGATTTCAGCACCAATGGCTTTTGCGGCGGCTTCTGCGCCCTTTCGCATGGTGATGTAAAACGCGTCCGTTGTCAGACCCGGAACAAGTGCAATGGTAAATTTCTTATCCTGCGCATTGGCAGGTGCGCCCGCCAATGCAAATGCAGAAACGAGCGTCAAGGCTGCGGCAGCCTTGACAAATGAACGGCGCTCCATGGTTTCCTCCCTGGGTGAGCAAGTTCAAACTGACATCAATTCCCTGACAATTCCTCGATCTGTCCGGTAGCACATCATCATGTCGATACTATCCACTCGTCAAGTGCAATTCGTTCCAGAAAATAATTTCGTGCATTTTTTTGCACTTTTTTGCTGTTTTATAAAGCGTTTTTGATTGCCACTTGTACCGGAAGATGGTGTCGGGTCCACCCACCATCATCATTCCGTGCCCTGGAGGTTTCAGGCGGCGGGAAGGCTGTCGAGAATAGCCTGTGCTGTTTTGGTGTCAGTGACGAGTGCATTGATCATCCTGGCACGAACCGCGCCGATAATTGCCGGTGCTTTTTCCGCAGTGGCTGCGACACCGATGACCAGCGGTGTCGCCCGCAATTGTTCTGGAGATGCGGCTATCATGCTGTTTTCGCCGTCCCAGTGCAGTACCGCGCCATTTTCGTCAATATAGTGGCGAATGACGTCACCGACGGCCCTTGTCAGCGCCTGTTCGCTTGGAGTAGCAGCACTTGCTTCCGGCGGGTTGATGGCGTGCGGCAGTCCGATACCGACGATCGCTACATCCATGCGATCCCAAAGCGCCAGGATTTCCTTCACCGACGCGTCGTTCAAGAACGCCTCACGCAATTCTTGCGAAGAAAGGTAGGGCGCGTGCAGGAAATGTGGTGTGCCGCCCATTTGCTCGGCCGCCAGGCGGACAAATTCGTTAATCTGAAAATGCGGCGCTGACAGTTGCATGCCGCCCGTGACCGGGACCGTAATAATGTCGGGAATGCGCGGCAGACCGGCGCGCACCACTTCGCGAATGGCCCGGCCCCAACCGATACCGAAAACGGAACCGGCTCCAAGGCCGGCTTCCTTAAGCATCGCGCCAAGCGGTGTCGCAAGGGAAGCGAGTGCGCCCGCGCTTGGCGTTTCGACCACGGCGGCCGTTTTGAGACCCAGGCGATCCACCAGTTCCGCGGTGATTTCCTCTGGAGAGATCAGATCAATCACTTCGATGCGCACAATGCCCAAGGCACGCGCTCGCTGAAGGAGGCGCGATATTGTCGCCGTCGACACACCGAGGCGCTTGGCGATATCCACCTGCGACATCTCCGCCTCGTAATGCAGCTTGGCGACCATATGCAGCATTGTTTTGGATGCGGCGGTCGTATCCTGGATAGATTGCGTTGACAGCTTGCAATTCCTTTCTGCAACGTGTTACACGATAATCAGCGTTGAAGATGTTGTCGCTCAAAATTCCAAAATCCGCAATGCGGCACCGATAGAAGCACTATTGCCCCGTGACCCGCCAGATGGAGGATCGTGGGGCTGTGAGTGCCTGTCATGCCCTGCGGACCCGATCTTTGATGGCAACGTGCAACATTTTTCGAAACACCTTTCGTCTGAAAGGCCGACATAAGGAGAGCGCTATGGCGACGATGACAACAGCGGAATTACGCGGATATCAACAGATTTGCGGTCCGGATGGCGCAATGATGGTGATTGCCTGCGATCAGCGCGGCGGCATGCGCACCCTGCTGGCAACTGATCCGGAGGCACAGGCTCAGATCGGCAATGATGTTCTTGGCCAGACAAAGGCTGATATCACCCGTTATCTTGCAAGCAAGGCCTCCTGTGTGTTGGTCGATCCCATCTGCGCCGTACCCCATCTCGTTGATGACGGTGTAATTGCTCGCGATACGGCGCTATTGATTGGTCTCGATGCTTCGGGCTGGGATACTTCGCCAGAAGGTTACCGGCTGTCGAAGCTCGTCCCCGACATCACGGCACGCCGAGTACGTGAACTGGGAGCGACCGGCGGCAAGATCATGGTTTATCTGCGCGCCGACAAGCCGGAAGCCAATACACACAACATCGCGATCCTGCGCCAGAGCATCGAAGACTTTGCCAGGGAGGACCTGCTTTTGGTCGTCGAGTTCCTGACCTATCGGCTTGATAGCGAAAGCGCTGAGGATTATGCGGCAAAGGTTCCATGGCTGGTCGAGGAAGGCACCCGGATTTCACTGGATTGCGGCGCCAAGGTATTGAAATTGCCCTATCCGGGCTCACCGGAGGCCTGCGCCACTGTCACCGAACTTGCCGGAGATGTCCCTTGGGCGGTATTGTCGGCTGGTGTTGATCATGAAACATTTCTTGGACAGGTCGAGATCGCGATGCAGAACGGGGCGTCCGGGGTGATTGCAGGACGGTCGCTCTGGAAGGATTGCATTTCGCTGGACCGCATGGTCACCCGCGAAAAACTTGAAACTGTCGCCGTACCGCGGCTGCGCGAAATCCAGGCTGTTATTGCCAGGTACCGCAACGTCGGCGTTCACAAAGCGGCCTGACCCATCGGATGATCCCTATGCCGGACAGTGCAATGGCTATCGGAGTCGACATCGGTGGCACTAATCTGCGTGCCGCGCGCATATCATCTCACGGGGAAATTCTCGAAAAGGTCTCGGAGAAGAGCCACCCAGATCCTGAAATCGCCTTAGCGCGAATTGTCGATCTTATCCGGAGGGTTGACCGGCCCGCTGTAAAGGCCATCGGTATCGGTATTCCCGGGCGTGTCGATCAGCGGCAGCGCCAGGTATTATCGGGTGGGTATCTCGATCTCTCCTGCGTGCCAGTCGCCGATCATATCGAAGCGGCTACCGGCCGCCCCGTGATCATCGACAATGATTGCAGCATGGCGCTCATGGCCGAAATTGCCATTGGAGCTGCACGAGGTCACGGCAATGTGGTGATGTTCACGATCGGTACGGGCATTGGCGGTGCCATTTCAGAGAATGGAACGATTGTGCGAGGTAGCAGAGCTGCCGGGCAATTAGGACATATCACGGTCGATCGGCATGGGCGGGAATGCGTTTGCGGGCGGCGCGGTTGTGTCGAAGCGGAGAGTTCGGGCACAGCGTGGCGGCGTCATGTAGCCGAAGCAGGATATGCAGCAGACACACCGGTAGACCAGATCCTTGCCTTGGGCGAAAGGGGCGACAAAGAAGCGCTAGCGGTGCTTTGTGCCTGGGCCGGACCCTTGCGGGCGGCGATTGATACGATATCCGCCACCCTCGATCCAGATATGGTGCTGCTGGGTGGCGGACTTGGCAAAGCTGCGGAGCGCGCGCTCGCATATGCTCCAGCACAGGCAGCATGGTTTCAGACGTCAGTCCGGGCGGCAGAACTCGCAGACGATGCCGGCGTGATCGGCGCTGGTCTTGCAGCACTCTCGTTTCCTGGCGCGGTTTCAGTCCATGCATCGGCAGCCACCGGTCGAAGCGGTAAGCGGGCGGTGCTCGTCAATGGGATACCGGCGGCCGGCAAGAGCCAGATGTCAAAGGCAATTTCGGATCGGACTGGCTGGCCGATCCTCACGCTAGACACGATCAAGAACCCGTTCCTGGAGCAGCTTGGCGGCGCGGATCGCGAATTTAACCGGACGCTTGGCAAGGCAAGCTATCAGGCGATCTGGTCTATCGTCCGTGATGCGCCGGACGGTTCCACTTTCATCGTCGACGCATGGTTCGGGTTTCAGCCTCTCGCTCTATTGCAAAAACACCTCGCGACGGCGGGCGTGGAACATATTGCGGAGATCTGGTGCCATGCGCCCGGAGAGGTGCTTGCCGAACGTTACGCTGCGCGGCTGCACGAGCGGCCTGCCGGTCATCCTGGTGCGGCTTACATTCCCGAACTCATCGAGCTTTCCAAGAAGGCTGAACCGACTGGCCTTGGGCCAAACCATGCCGTCGATACGACGACGCCGATCGACTTCGACGCGGTGACCGGATGGGTGAACTACGTCTTATGTGATGGACATGGCGATACCGCGCACGAATAGGACAAAACTAGCAGCATTCTCTGGCCTGATCAGAGACGCTCACCATTGTTCCAACGGAATGTGCATCACTTTAGTGAATCGGCTTCCGCAGACAGCCTAGCGAACTCTGCGCGCAGGCGCGGGGCAGCAAAATCTATGAAAGCTCGCACTTTCGGCACTGACAGTCGACCGTGAGGCGTTACGAGGTGAACTGGCAGAGCAGCAGACTCCGCATTTCGCAGTACAAGTTTGAGCGAACCGTCCTGCACACTCTCGGCTACGTGGTAGGTATAAAGCCGAGTAACGCCGCGCCCGTCGATTGCTGACGCGAGAGCAGCCCGAACGCTGTTGACGACGAGCCGGGGCTTGAAGTGGACCGATCGCGCGATCGAGCTGCCAGCCGCCGGCGGGAAGACCCAGGTGTCTTGGCCAAAGTGCGTGGTGGTCACAATCTGGTGTTTGGCGAGGTCGGACGGCTCGTTGATGTGAGGGTGTTTGGCAAGGTATCGCGGCGACGCAACGATGACCCGCTTTACGTCGCCCCCAACGCGAACAGCAACCATCGAGGAATCCGGGAGTTGAGCGACACGGAGGGCAACGTCAATCCCCTCATCGACAAGATTGGCGTGGCGGTCGAGTAGTATCAGGTTCACCGAGACGGCAGGGAAAGCGTCAAGATAAGCATCAACGATTGGGCGCAAAATCTCTTCGCCGCTGATGGGTGGTGCCGTTATGGTGAGTGTCCCCCGCGGAGCGGTACGCTCGCCTGCGACGCTCATGTCCGCTTCTTCGAGATCGATCAGAACCCGCCGGCAGGCCGAAGCATAGCGCTCGCCGGCCTCGCTGAGTTTGATCGAACGCGTGGTCCGGTGCAGGAGCTCTGCTCCCACATAGGTCTCCAGAAATGCAATCGCCCGGCTGACGGCGGCAGGCGAGCGGCCTAAACGGCGTCCCGCACCGGCAAGGCTACCCTCATCGATAGCCGCAACGAACACCTTCATCGCTTCAATGCGATCCATACTTATTCTTTCGCAGGACGGAGCACTGAACGCCGATGATCGAACATTCGATTGATTTCAGCAAGGGTACGACCCTGCGAAGTCAACACCGCCGAACCCAGATTATTCCACTTTAAGGAACAATCAATGCCGTATAACGGCTATTCTATCAATCAATGGTGGGTCCTAAATTGACGGCCTGTCCCAATGCGGACCGCCGGCAGCAATTCCGCCAGCCGGAATAAATAGAGGCCTATCATGAGTAATGAACGGAAAGTAGCGATCATCACCGGTGGATCGCAGGGAATTGGTGCCGGTCTGGTGAAAGCTTATCGCGATCGGAACTATCGGGTCGTGGCGACCTCCCGCTCGATCAAGCAGAGCGGCGACCCTGATATTTTCGCCATCTCTGGTGACATCAGCGATCCTGAAACAGCTGAGCGTGTGGTGAAAGAGACAATTTCGCGTTTCGGCCGGATCGACACGCTTGTCAACAATGCCGGTATCTTCATCGCCAAGCCTTTCACCGAGTACACAGCAGAGGACTTCGCGTCGAAAATTGCAACCAACGTTGCAGGCTTCTTCCACATCACACAGGGTGTGGTTGCCGAAATGCTCAAGCAGGGGTCCGGCCACATCGTCAGCATAACAACAAGCCTGACCGATAATCCGGTCGCAGGCGTTCCTTCGGTACTCGCCAATCTTACCAAGGGCGGCATCAACTCGGCCACCAAGTCACTCGCCATCGAATATGCTACAAGGGGCATACGCGTGAATGCGGTCTCGCCTGGCATCATCAGTACCCCTATGCACGCCCCGGAGACCCACGAGTTTCTTGCCGGGCTGCATCCAGTAAAACACATGGGCGAAATTCGCGACATCGTTGACGCCGTTCTCTATTTGGAGTCCGCCGGCTTCGTGACGGGCGAAATCCTTCATGTCGACGGCGGCCAGAGTGCTGGTCATTAAAGGAGGCTGTCATGCCAATCGTCACAATCCAAGTAACCAAGGAAGGCTTCGGTCCCGGCCGCGATTCCGTCACGTCTGAAGAAAAGGCGAAACTCATCGCCGGCGTCAGCCAGCTCCTGCTCGACGTGCTTCACAAGCCTCTCGAAGCGACTTTCGTCGTCATCGAGGAGGTTGAACTGGAGAATTGGGGCTGGGGCGGCTTGCCGGTGCCAGAATACCGCAAGCGGCTTGCAGCGGGCGGCGACTAAGCCCGTACTGCGGCTGCCGTTGCCCCAAGCGGCAATGGCAGCCCGGGGGTGGTGCGTTCTGCCGCATCGCAACAGGAGTTTCATTTGAATGATTGCTATTTTTTCGTTAAGAATCCTCGTGCAGGCAAGGGACTGGGAAAAGGCCCATCCTCATCCCCCGAGTTAGAACAGCGGGAATTCTGTTTGGTCCGAAACGCAAGGTGGACTACGCCGGCTGCTTTCGTATTGCCGACTTCGAGACCAATTCCATCGCTGCCGGTAAGAAGTCCACACTGACCTCGAGAGCTCCGGGCCGGTTATTGATCAAGCCAATATTGCCCTGAATTGTTCAGGCCGTCGCGACTATAGCAAACTGCTCTACTTCAACCGGGTCGACAATGGCGGCCACTTTGCCGCCTGGGAAGAGCCAGAACTCTTCAGTGCCGAGCGCCGGGCAGCGTTCAGGTCGCTGCGTAAGTCGATTTGAGAAATACACGGCGCGCTGCGCCAACCTTCACAGGCATCAAGGAGGACCATGCCATGCCAACTGCACAGACACCTAGTTCGCGGACAATCGACATGAAGCTCGAAATCGTCGTCATCCCTGTTTCGGACGCCGATCGCTCGAAGGAATTCTACGCGAGCCTCGGATGGAGGCTGGACGCCGATTTCGCCAGCACCGACTTCCGCGTGATGCAGTTCACTCCGCCTGGCTCCGGGTGCTCGGTCATCTTCGGCAAGAATGTCACAGCCGCCGCCCCGGGCTCCGCTCAAGGACTGTATCTGATCGTGTCCGACATCGAGGCCGCCCGCAAAGAGCTGCTCGACCGCGGCGTCAAGGTCAGCGAGGTGTTCCACCCTGAAGGCGACGTTTATACAGGCCCGGACGAGCCCTATCTGTTTGGACGAGTCCGGGCTGGCGGTCTGGCGCCAGAGCGCGGTAGCTACCGCTCGTTCGCCTCGTTCAGCGATCCCGACGGCAATGGCTGGCTGTTCCAGGAGGTCACAGCGCGATTGCCCGGACGCGTGGACGCGAACGAAACGACCTTCACCTCATCGAAAGAGCTCGCGTCCGCGCTTCTCCGCGCCGCGACTGCTCACGGCGAGCACGAGAAGCGGGAGGGCGGAAAGCACGACGAGAATTGGCCGAACTGGTACGCCGAGTACATGGTCCGGGAGCAGGCCGGACAAGAGCTTCCATTATAGACGGAGCCGGCTGCAATCGTCATTCTACAACTGCGCCAAACGCTTATCGGTCACGCGCCATCAGTAATGAAGGAAACTGACAATGAACATATTGATGGTACTTACCTCGCACAACCAGCTTGGCAACACCGGCAAGCCGACCGGCTTCTGGCTCGAGGAATTCGCTGCACCCTACTATGTGTTCAAGGACGCAGGGGCCAAGGTGACCTTGGCCTCGCCGAAAGGTGGCCAGCCACCGATCGATCCGAAGAGCGACGAACCGGGCAACCAGACCGAGGCCATGGCGCGTTTCAAGAAAGATGCGGAAGCTCAGAAAGTCTTGGCCAGTACCGCCAGGCTCGCCGAGGTCAGGGCTAATGATTATGACACCGTTTTCTATCCGGGTGGTCATGGACCGATGTGGGACCTGGCCGAAGATCCAACGTCGATTGCCTTGATCGAAGCCTTCTACAATGCCGGCAAACCGGTCGCCGCGGTCTGCCACGCCCCGGGTGTCCTTCATAGAGTCACGTACCAAGGACAGCCCATCGTCAAGGGCAAGCGGGTCACCGGCTTTACAAACACCGAAGAAGAAGCCGTGCACCTGACAGAAGTCGTACCATTCCTTGTCGAGGACGAGCTCAAGCGTCTGGGCGGCATTTTTGAAAAGGCCGCCGATTGGGCTGATTTTACCATTGTCGACGGGCGACTGATCACCGGCCAGAACCCTGCCTCGTCTGCCTCTGCGGCCATGGAGCTGGTCAAACTGCTGCAGGCTTAACTACGATCCGTTTGCAGCGCGCCCCGGATAGGCCATACCGAGCAGTCGCTCGGCCGCCGCCGGTCGCTGCACGATCACGATTGTCTCTGAACCCTCATGCAACGGGAGGGGTATCTGGTCCCGGGTCGCCGCCAGCCGCGGCTACGGCCAGCCTGCGCAGATAGTGGTTCCAGCCCTTTTCGTGGCTGGCGCGTTCCTTCTCGTCGGGCAGTCCGCCGTGGGTGAAGCGCACCAGCGTGCCTCCATCCTTCTCCACGAGATCGATCTCGATCAAGCCTGACCCGGGCGGCACATTCTCGTGTCCTTCCCAGCCGAAGCTGTAGGCCAGGCGATGGACCGGGATTACCTCCGTGAATTGGCCGCGGGCAGTGTGCGTGTCGTTCATACTGAGGAGATAGATGCCTCCTGGATATGGCTCGACCGTCGCTTTCGTACCCATCCAGCGCAAAATCTTGTCGGGATCGGTGAGGAAGGCGAATACCGTTGCTTGTGGAGCTGCTATCTCGATCTCACTGCGAAACGTCTCGGTCATCGACGATTCCCTCCCAGGACGCAATGTCATTTCCAGCATCGGCGCAATGTAAGCCAATCGAGATTTCGCGCAAGAAACAAAATCTCATGACAGGCGCCAGAAATCGCTGCATGATGGTGGTTATGCGACTGCCTTCCGCTCTTTCCTTCCTGGTCGACAAGGCGATCGACGCGCCGGGTGGCGACGCCTTCCTCACAGCGCTTGCAGCAGGGCTCATCGCCGACGGCATGCCGCTGGCCGGCGGTGCGCTCACCCAAGCGGCGCCGCATCCGGTCATCGAGCGGCGCACTTGGCTGTGGCGCGCCGATACGGGGAGAGTGATAGAGGCGCTGAACTTGGCCATGCCTGCCGATCCCGAGCATACCCACGTCGCTCGCAACTGGCTGACCAGCATCGGCACAGGTGTTGTACAGGAGGATTTCGCCGGCGGCGCATCTGACAGTGCTGTGCTTGGCTGGATCGCGAACCGGCCCTTCAGCGGATCCGAATCGGAACTGCTGCGTGAGGTTGCGCGCTTTGCCGCTGCGCCGCTTAACCTGCTGGCCGCGCGGTCAACCATGGCTGCGCTGTTAACGACCTACCTCGGTCGGCGCAGCGCGGCGCAGGTGCTGGCCGGCCGTTTGCGGCGCGAGCCCGGTGAGACCATCCAGGCGGTCCTGCTTTTTGCCGACCTACGCGGATTCACCGAGTTGTCAGAGTCGACTGAGGCAAGGAAAGTGATTGCCGCACTCGACGCCTGGTTCGACCGTATCGCCGGTGCCGTCCATGCCTTCGGCGGCGAGGTACTGAAATTCATTGGCGACGGCGTGCTGGCGATCTTCCCGATTGGAGAGCGTGACGCCGCCGGCGCATGTGATGCGGCGCTGCGCGCGGTCGCCGCCGCACGTGCCGGGATGGACCACCTTCACCGCGCCCGCGCCGCACAAGGCGAGCCGCCTCTGTCGTTCGGGACGGCGCTGCATCTTGGCGAGATGCTGTGGGGCAATATCGGCACTGCCGACCGGCTGGATTTCACCGCGATCGGCTCTGCAGTGAATCTGGTGAGCCGACTGGAGGGCCTGTGCAAGCCGCTCGGCCACACGGTGTTGCTCTCCGGCACCTTTGCGGCCGCAACGACGCAGCGATTGATCCCGCTCGGCGAGCACAGGCTGCGCGGCATTGCGGCGCCGTGCGCGGTTTTTACGCTTCAGTAGTGAAATGCCGCGCCTCTCTCGTCCGCTCCTTGGCTGAATTCCCGTAGTGCCAGCTTCTGACCTCAGTCGTCACTCGATGCTGGAAATTAATTCAAAGGTCATCTACGAGCAGCTGTTCGCCAGATTTAGAATAGAATGTACAGGTCATTTCAACTGCGTCCATGATCCACGTACAAACTCCAGCGGCCGCTGGTTCAGTCGCTAAGTTTCTGATATGTATAAATAACTAATAAGAACTGGCGGAGAGGGAGGGATTTGAACCCCCGATGGAGTTGCCCCCATGCCGCATTTCGAGTGCGGTGCTTTCAACCACTCAGCCACCTCTCCGCGTGTGGGATCAATTGTAAAGACCCCTTATAATAATGGCGGGAAGTTATATCCTGCCGGTGCCGCGATGCCCCGAAGGACTTGGCTTGAGCGTGCGGCGTGCTAGATAGCGGGCAAAGCTTCAGGATACAAGAGCAATTTTGCGTTAAATTTCTTGACTCTGTGACAAAGCTGATCTTATAAGCGCCCGACGACTGGCGTGGGGGGATTCTCCGCGCCGTTTGTTTTTGAATTCGGGTGCCTTTATTCTTACGGGTCAAGGCGCCTTTCGATCAATCTGTCACGACTGACAAAAAGACGGTTATTGCCGCAAAACGGCACAAAACCGAACCGAACTCCGAAAGGGAAAAAATGTTCGCAGTCATCAAGACCGGTGGTAAGCAGTATCGCGTTGCCGCCAATGACCTCCTGAAGGTCGAGAAAGTTACCGGCAATGCCGGTGATATCGTTGAATTTGCCGAAGTTCTGATGGTTGGCGTCGGAGCTGATGCAACGATCGGTGCTCCTGTTGTAAGCGGCGCGCTGGTCACAGCCGAAGTCGTTGAGCAGGGCCGTGCACGCAAGGTCATCGCCTTCAAGAAGCGTCGCCGCCAGAATTCCAAGCGTACGCGTGGTCATCGTCAGGAATTGACGACGATCCGTATCTCGGAAATTCTCACCGGTGGTGCGAAGCCTTCCAAGAAGGCCGCTGAAAAGTCGGCCAAGAAGGAAGCTGCTCCGAAGGCAGAAGCTGCCGCTGCGGACGTAACCGCAACCGAGACGAAAGCCGCCCCAAAGGCCAAGGCTGCGCCGAAGAAGGCTGCTGCCAAGGCTGAGAAGCCCGCTTCGGGCGAATAAGAACAGGTTTAAAGGAGCAATCCGATGGCACATAAAAAAGCTGGTGGTTCGTCACGCAACGGTCGTGATTCAGAATCGAAGCGCCTTGGCGTGAAGAAGTTCGGCGGCGAGCGCGTGCTCGCTGGCAACATCCTCGTCCGTCAACGCGGCACCAAATGGCATCCCGGCGTCAACGTTGGCCTGGGCAAGGATCATACTTTGTTTGCACTTGAAGCAGGCACTGTTTCCTTCCGCACCAAAGCCAACGGCCGTAGCTACGTGTCGATCGTCAACCCGATCGCCGAAGCAGCAGAATAGCCGGTCCTGCTTGAAGCACCGGCGTCCCATCGGACCCGGTGTATGGCAACCAAGCCAAAAGATCAAAGGGGAGATGGGATTACCACCCATCTCCCCTTTCGTATCTGGAGGAACGACAAATGGTTGCTGAAATACTGGAAGACGATGAAGAACGGCTGGATCTGATAGACTGTCCGGTTCTCGTTACGGAACGCCTTGTTTTGCGCGCGCCTCGTAAAGAGGACGTGGATGCAATTGCCCGTCTCGCCGATAACCTTCATGTGGCCGAAATGCTTTCCCGCATGCCGCACCCCTATACGAAGGATCATGCGGTGGATTTCGTTCGCCGCGCCAATGCGGGCGAGATCGGCAAATGCGTCTACGCGATTACCCTTGCGCAATCGGGTACCTTCATTGGTTGCTGCGGTATCAATTACCGGCGCAACAAGGATGAGTATGGCGGCTCGCGCAAGGATGAGCTGGAGATTGGTTACTGGCTGGGCGAGCCCCATTGGGGCAAAGGCTATGCAACGGAAGCTGCACATGCGCTGGTAGATCTGGTATTCCGGGCGACACAGGTGGAAAAGCTGCACGCTTCCTGCCGCGTTTCGAATATCGCTTCACGCCGGGTGATCTATAAGAGCGGATTCCAGTATGCCAACACCGGCATGATGGATTCGCTGGTGGCTGGTAATGTGCCCGTCGAGCGTTACATGCTCGACCGACGCACGTGGATTGGCCTTCGCAGCTGGACATCATGATTATCTATTGGCCGCCTTCGAGATTGCTGCGGCCAGTTTTCTTCTCCGGGATTTTCCTGTAATGCCTCGGAACATCAAAAAGGACTGAACTTCCATGAAATTTCTCGACCAGGCGAAAGTCTATATCCGCTCCGGCGACGGTGGTGCCGGCTCGGTGTCGTTCCGCCGTGAAAAATTTCTGGAATTCGGTGGTCCCGATGGTGGCGATGGCGGTCGTGGCGGCGATGTCTGGGCGGAAGCGGTCGATGGCCTCAATACGCTGATCGACTATCGCTATCAGCAGCATTTCAAGGCCAAGACCGGCATGCATGGCATGGGCCGCAACATGACCGGCGGCAAAGGTGCCGATGTCGTGCTGAAAGTGCCCGTCGGCACGCAGATTTTTGAAGACGACAATGAAACGCTGATTGCCGATTTCACCGTTGTCGGCCAGCGTTATCGCCTCGCTAAAGGTGGCAATGGCGGTTTCGGCAATCTGCATTTCAAGACGTCGACGAATCAGGCGCCGCGCCGTGCCAATCCGGGACTTGAGGGTGAGGAACGCAATCTCTGGCTACGGTTGAAGCTGATCGCCGATGCCGGGCTGCTCGGCAAACCCAATGCTGGCAAGTCGACTTTCCTGGCTAGCGTCACAGCAGCCAAGCCGAAAATCGCCGACTATCCGTTCACGACGCTGCATCCCAATCTTGGTGTTGCACGCATCGATGCCCGCGAATTCGTAATTGCAGATATTCCGGGCCTGATCGAAGGCGCACATGAGGGCGTCGGGATTGGCGACCGGTTTCTCGGCCATGTCGAGCGGACACGCGTGCTCCTGCACCTTGTATCGGCGCAGGAAGAGAATGTCGCAGAAGCCTACAAGACCGTGCGTGCTGAACTCGAGGCCTATGGCCATGGTCTTGCGGACAAGCTGGAAATCGTGGCGCTAAGCCAGATTGATACGCTGGACGCTGCAGCGCGCAAGAAGAAGGCTACAGCACTGAAAAAGGCTGCGGGGCGCGAGCCGATGCTCCTGTCTGCCGTCAGCCGCGAAGGCGTGGAGCAGGTGCTGCGAGCACTGTCTGCGATCATCTTGGAATCGCGTGAATCCGAAGCGCCTGTCGAGGTCGATACGCGATTCAAATATTGAGTGATGGTAACCATCGAGTGATGCAATGTCCGTGAAATCCGCACAGATCCGCGAAGCGCAAGACGAGGCAAGGCAAGTCCTGTTGCCGAAGCTTTCCAGTTATCGTCGGATTGTCGTGAAGATCGGGTCGGCATTGCTCGTGGATCGCGCCAGCGGCTTGAAGCGCGACTGGCTTGAAAGCCTGGGTAGGGACGTCGCTGCGCTTAGTGCATCGGGCGTAGAGATGATGATCGTCTCGTCAGGCGCGATTGCGCTGGGCCGGACCGTTTTGGGCTTGCCAAAAGGCGCGTTGCGGCTTGAGGAAAGCCAGGCAGCGGCGGCCGCTGGTCAGATCGAGCTGGCCAAGGCCTATGCGGAAGTCCTCAGTCACCACAAGTTGCGTGCCGGACAAATCCTGTTGACTCTCGCCGATACGGAAGAGCGCCGCCGCTACCTCAATGCGCGCGCTACAGTCGGGACCTTGCTGCGGCTGAAAGCCGTGCCTGTGATCAATGAAAATGACACAGTAGCCACCACCGAAATTCGTTACGGTGACAATGACCGGCTTGCGGCACGCGTCGCGACCATGATGGGTGCGGATCTGTTGATCCTGCTTTCCGATATCGATGGGCTCTATACGGCTCCACCGCACCAGAATCCTGATGCGCAATTCCTGCCTGTCGTCGAGGCGATCACGCCGGAAATCGAGGCGATGGCTGGAGCGGCTGCGTCGGAATATTCACGCGGTGGCATGAAGACCAAGCTCGACGCCGGCAAGATCGCCAATGCAGCGGGCACGGCCATGATCATCGCATCGGGCACGCGCTTCAATCCGCTGGCGGCGATCGACAAAGGTGAGCGCTCCACACTTTTCAAGGCAAGCTCGACGCCAGTTAACGCCTGGAAGACGTGGATATCCGGTAATCTTGAGCCATCAGGGCGGCTGGTGATCGACGAGGGCGCTCTGGTTGCGCTGAAGTCCGGGAAGTCACTGCTCGCCGCAGGTGTGCGCGAAGTCGCCGGCCAGTTCATGCGAGGCGACACCGTTGCGGTCTATGGTCCCGATGGACGCGAGGCGGCGCGCGGCCTTGTTGCCTATGATGCAGCAGATGCTACAAAAATTGCCGGGCGCAAGACCAATGAGATTGCGACAATTCTCGGTTATGATGCGCGTTCCGCGATCATTCATCGCGACGATCTGGTGGTGCGTGCGGCAAGGCGCGTGGCCACCGCCAAGGAGTGAACGATGTTGAGACGAGTGGATGCAGAGCAATCCGTTGCGGAATTGATGGCCGATATCGGTCGTAAGGCGCGCGCAGCTGCACAGCCACTATCCATCGCGCCTCCAGACCAGAAAACGGCGGCTCTCTTGGCCATGGCCGACGCGATCGATCGCCGCAGCGCCGAAATCCTTACGGCGAACAAGCGCGATATGGCAAACGGCTTGGAAGCGGGCATGGCTGCTTCCCTCCTCGACCGGCTGAAGCTCGACGACAAGCGTATCGCCGGCATTTCGGAAAGCATCCGCACGATCGCCGAGCTTAAGGATCCAGTTGGAGATATCATTGCCGAATGGGATCGCCCCAATGGTCTGCACATCGAGCGCGTGCGCACACCGCTCGGTGTCATCGGGGTGATTTACGAGAGCCGTCCAAACGTGACGGCAGATGCAGGTGCGCTTTGCCTCAAATCCGGCAATGCGGTGATCCTGCGCGGCGGCTCGGATTCGATCCATTCGTCGAATGCCATTTGCGAGGCTCTGTTGGAAGGCCTTGAAGTTTCTGGCCTGCCGAAGGATGCGATCCAACTGGTCCCGACCACGGATCGTGCGGCGGTTGGCGAAATGCTCAAAGGTCTTGGGGGCAATCTCGATGTGATCATTCCGCGCGGCGGCAAAAGCCTTGTGGCGCGTGTACAATCGGAAGCCCGAGTGCCGGTCTTTGCCCATCTGGAGGGGCTCTGCCATCTCTACATAGATGCCTCTGCTGATCTTGCCATGGCACGCAAGATCGCGGTGAACGCGAAAATGCGCCGGACGGGGGTTTGCGGCTCTGCCGAAACACTTCTCGTCGATAGGCTCATCGCGCCATCGCATCTGGTGCCCTTGCTCGAGGATCTGCGTGCAGCAGGCTGCGAAATTCGCGGCGACAGCGCAGTGACCGAGCTCTTTGCTGACGCCAAACGCGCTACGGATGAAGATTGGTCGACGGAATATCTGGATGCGATCATCTCGGTAAAGCTGGTCGACGGCATCGGCGGCGCGATCGGACATATCAATCACTATTCGTCGCATCATACGGAAGCCGTGATCGCCGAGGATTTGCATGTCGTGGAGCGGTTTTTCAACGAGATCGACTCGGCCATTCTCCTGCACAATGCCTCGACGCAATTTGCCGATGGCGGCGAATTTGGCATGGGTGCCGAGATCGGCATTGCCACAGGCAAGATGCATGCGCGGGGGCCCGTCGGTGTTGAACAATTGACTTCATTCAAGTACCGCGTACGCGGTAATGGTCAGACGCGTCCGTGATAATAAAACAGGCGCTGCGAGCGAGCTTCCCCGGCGTCAGCGAAGCGCATTTGCGCATGCCTTTCGTTGAAAAGGGGATGACGGTCGGCTTGTTTGGCGGTTCCTTCAATCCACCGCATGCGGGTCATGCACTTGTTGCCGAAATCGCGCTGCGACGCCTGAAGCTCGACCAGCTCTGGTGGATCGTCACCCCGGGTAATCCGCTCAAGGACACACGCCATCTGGCGCCTCTGGCCGAACGCCTGGTACGCTGTGAAGCCCTCATACATGATCCGCGAATAAAGATCACTGCTTTCGAGGCGGCCCACCAAATTCGCTATACCGCGGATACGCTTGCAATGATAAAGGCGCGTAATCCGGGCGTGCATTTTGTCTGGATCATGGGGGCTGACAATCTCGCGGATTTTCACCGCTGGCAGCGTTGGCAGAAGATCGCGCTTACTTTCCCCATTGCAGTCATCGACCGGCCAGGATCGACACTGGCGTTCCTTTCGTCGCGCATGGCAAAGACATTCGACTACGCGCGGATCGACGAGACCGACGCACCGATGCTTGCCCGCTCGAAGGCGCCAGCCTGGACATTCATTCATGGACCAAGGTCATCGTTGTCGTCGACCGACATTCGCAACGGAGCGGCGAAACCCAAAGGCTAACGATTGCGTTACAAGCTGCGTATGACTTACTTCGATATGACGTCTTGAAAGTGTCATGCGACTCTGCCTATCTTAAAAGCGTGCAGTAAGAATACAGACTGCGGCGCGTTGTTCTTAAGGGAAAGGAAATACACTGAGAACAGCATTTCAGAAGAAGGATGCCTTGGCACCTTCAACGGCGGAGATGAACGGAATCAATTCCGTATCTCTTGCCCTCCAGTCAGTCCTTGCCAGTCTCGAAGACTCCAAGGCTGAAAACATTGTCCCCATCGACCTTCGAGGCAAGTCCGTCATCGGTGACCATATGGTTATCGCGTCGGGACGTTCGCATCGTCATGTGACGGCGGTCGCGGACCAGCTTTTGCGCGCTCTGAAAGAGAACGGGCATGGCAATGGCGTGAAGGTCGAAGGTCTAGCCAGCGGTGACTGGGTGCTGATCGACACGGGCGATATCATCATCCATATTTTCCGCCCCGAAGTACGCGAGTTCTACAACATCGAAAAGATGTGGCAGGCTCCCGAACTAGACGGAGAGACCGTGCATTAATCGAACGATCGGGACGCTCGGGCCGGGAGGCTGGTGAACGTTCTGAACGTTGACATATCTTGGGCCGGTGGCTGATCGGTTCGAATGTTTTCGGGTCGAACAGTCCCGGATACTGGAGAGTGCCATGCGTATCACTGTTTTTGCCGTGGGCCGGATGAAATCTGGCCCCGAACGGGAATTGGCAGGCCGCTATTTTGACCGCCTGAAAAAGACCGGTACCCCGCTTGGCCTCGAATTCTCCTCCGTCACTGAAATTTCTGAAAGCCGCGCTCAGCAGCCGGAATTACGCAAGCAGGAAGAATCCTCCAAGGTTCTCGAAGCGCTGGATCAGGGCGGAGTTCTTGTCCTGCTCGATGAGCGCGGCAAGACGATGCCTTCCGAAGCTTTCGCCCAAGCTATTGCGCGATTTCGCGACGCGGGCAAACGCCAGCTTCTCGTAGCCATCGGCGGACCGGATGGACACGACGCGTCTCTGCGCGACCGCGCCGACCTTGTTCTCGCGCTCGGCGCCATGACATGGCCGCATCAGATCGTCCGCATCCTTGTTGCGGAACAGCTTTACCGCACAACGACGATCCTCTCAGGACATCCCTATCACCGGGTGTGAGCTCATTCAGCCCTCGTTCATACCCGGCTACCGATAACAGCGATCTGACGATCATTACGAAAATATAATGATCTCAATGCTTTTCGGGCGAACCCCTCATCTCTATTTCTTGATAACATGCATCAAGATGAGTGCTCATCGTCTGCGCAACAAGATGGAACGGGTTAGATGAACGAGACAGCCAGAACAGCCAAGCCGGACAAGGCGTCGCCCGATACGTCCAATGTCACATTTATACCGGGGGCTGTTCCGCCAGGACGAAAGAAACGGCGCTCGCGTCTATGGGTATGGCTGCCTGTTGTCCTCGTCGCGGCAGGTACTGGCTATTATGCGTGGAGCCAATACAAAGCCTCTATATCGACCGCCGCGGTGGTAACGCAGGCTGTTGTGCGCGGCGACATCGAGAACGCCGTGACTGCTGTTGGGACGCTCGATTCGATCAAGTCAGTTGATGCCGGTGCGCAGGTTTCCGGACAGTTGAAGGTGTTGCATGTCGCTATCGGTGACAAGGTCACGCAGAACCAGCTGATTGGCGAGATTGATCCCGCTACTATCCAGAACCGGATTGAAATCGACCAGGCGGAACTTGCCAATCTTCTGGCGCAGCTCGTCTCCAAGAAAGCACAGCTTGTGCTGAAGCAGGCCAACATCGACCGGCAGCGTAACCTAGTGGCGACGCGCAGTGTTTCGCAGTCGACCCTTGATCAGGCCGTCGCGGATCTTGCGGCAGCCGAGGCCGATGTGAATGCCCTGGAGGCGCAGATCCGCAAACAAAAGGCGACGCTTGATGGCGATGAGGTGGATCTCGGCTACACGAAGATCTACGCACCGATGGCCGGCACCATTGCGGCAGTTCCGGTCAAGGAAGGCCAGACGCTGAATGCGAGCCAGACCGCGCCGACCATCGTCACGATTGCCGATCTCTCGACTATGACGGTCAAGGCGCAGGTTTCGGAAGCGGACGTCAGCAAGCTCAAGATCGGTATGGATGCCTATTTCACGCTGCTGGGTCAACCGGGCAAGCGCTATACCGGCAAGTTGCGGCAGATACAGCCAACGCCGGATATCGAAAACAACGTCGTTCTTTACTACGCGCTGTTTGACGTCCCCAATCCTGACGGTGATTTGATGATCTCGATGAGTGCCCAGGTGTTCTTCGTGCAATCGGCCGCTAAGAATGTGCTGGTCGTGCCAAGTGCCGCTATTCACTCCACGAGCGGTTCGCGTCGCGAAGCGGCCGATGGTGCACCGCGCAAGGCCGAAGTTGCCGTGGTCACCTCTTCCGGTGCGACTGAGATGCGGGAAGTCGAGGTTGGCATCCGCAACCGCGTCAATGCCGAGATCAAGAGCGGTCTGAAAGAAGGCGACCTGGTTGTCGTTGGATCGGGGAGCGATGGCGATGCAACAACGACGACCCGTGGTACCGGCAATCGTTCGCAACGCGGCATGCGCATGCCGCCGATGTTCTAAGCCGTGACCGCTATTATTTCGCTCAAGGATATCAGCAAGACCTACTATAATGGCGATCTCGCCGTTGAGGTCCTGCATGGCATTTCGCTCGATATCGAGGCGGGTGAGTTCGTCGCGATCATTGGGCAATCCGGCTCTGGCAAGTCGACGCTGATGAATATTCTTGGCTGTCTCGACAAGCCGACCAGTGGCAACTATCTGCTCGACGGCGAACATGTATCCGGTTTTGAGCCAGACGAACTCGCGGGGTTAAGGCGGCGCACCTTTGGTTTCGTCTTCCAGAGCTATAATCTGATACCGACGGCCAGCGCGCAGGAAAATGTCGAGGTCCCTGCAGTTTATGCGGGTGCATCCGCGCGCGACAGGCACGACCGGGCTGAGGCGCTTCTCAGTTCGCTGAAGCTCGGCGACAGGCTGGACCATCGCCCCAATCAACTTTCCGGCGGTCAGCAACAGCGTGTTTCCATTGCGCGGGCGCTGATGAATGGCGGGCGCATCATCCTTGCCGACGAACCAACCGGCGCCCTTGACAGCCAGAGCGGCGAAGAGGTGATGGCGCTCTTGCGCAGCATGAACGAAAGCGGCCATACGATCATCGTCATCACGCATTCGCGTGAAGTTGCCGAACAGGCCGACCGGCTGATCGAGCTGCGCGATGGCCGCGTCATTTCTGACCGCACCAAGAAGCGGAGAAGCAATCCGGAGGCCGCTTCAGGACTTAAACAAAAGGCGGTTGAAGGTGTTGCAGCGATTGCCGATGTAACGGAAGCTATCAAGATGGCTATTCGTGCACTGCGCGCCAATTTATTCCGCACGATACTCACTCTGCTCGGCATCGTCATTGGCGTGGGGTCCGTGGTAGCCATGCTGGCCATCGGTACCGGGGCGCAGAATTCAGTGCTGGATCGCATTTCGTCGATGGGCTCGGACCTCCTCGTCGTTCGACCGAATATGGCCAACTTCCGGGGTGGCACAGGCGGTAGCGTCGTCACGCTGATCCCGGCCGACGCCGATGCCATTCTCGAGCTGCCGAATGTTGCGTTTGCGGTGCCGGAATTGACCAGTACTGTAACGGTACGCTACGGCAATATCGATTATCAAACCTCCGCCAACGGCACCGTGCCGCAGTTTCCGGTGGCCAAATCCTGGAAAATCGGCAAAGGCGAGTTCATCAACCAGGATGATATGGACGCGTATGCGCCAGTGGCCGTGCTCGGTCGGACGGTGGAGAAGACCCTCTTTCCCGACGGAACAAGTCCACTCGGCAAATATGTGCTGGTGAACAAGATTCCATTCCAGATCATCGGTGTGATGAGCGAAATGGGGGCTGGACCAGGCGGCAATGATCAGGACGATACGATCGTCGTTCCGTTGACGACCGGAAGCATGCGGCTTTTCGGTCAGCGCAATGTGCGTTCCATCACGGTTCAGGTGAAAGATGGCGGCGCCATCGACGCAACGCAGGAGACGATCCAAGCGCTGCTTGATCGGCGTCACAAGAAGCAGGATACGCAAATCACCAACATGGCCTCGATACGTGAGGCGGTGACAGAGACATCCAACACGCTGAAGCTTTTCCTTGGTGCTGTGGCAGCAATTTCGCTGCTTGTTGGCGGTATTGGGGTGATGAACATCATGCTGGTCAGCGTCAGCGAAAGGACCCGCGAAATCGGTGTCCGCATGGCGACAGGCGCGCGCCAGCGCGATATCCTGTTGCAGTTCATTATAGAGGCGCTTGTAGTTTCTGCTATCGGTGGCGCGATTGGTGTGGTGGCAGGGCTTGGAACGGGCGTGCTTGCCAAGGTCCTCGGCGCGCCGATCAGCTTCACAGTCGGACCTGTGGCGCTGGCATTCGCTTGCTCGTTCCTGACGGGATTGGTTTTCGGCTATCTGCCGGCTCGAAACGCTTCAAGGCTCCAGCCGGCAGTTGCTCTCAGCTCCGAATAGGCGGATTAAAAGTCCAGTTCGAATTCAACGCCATCGTTTCGTCTGCGCCGAGGATAGTAATCGTCGCCACCGCGTGGTGGGTAACGGTCATCCCAACCACTATCCCTGTCGCGCCAACGTGGCCGGCCGCCTGAATCCGCGAAAACTGCTGCGCAACCTCGATCGACCCAGATTGTACCTCGCTGAAATCCCCAAGTATCGCCGGCAATGCAAGGAGACTTCGAAAGCTGCCGTGTGATGCGCGGACGGCGCATATCAGTATCGCATTCCCTGTATTTGAATTTGCGCGATTCACATTTGACGGCATTCTGTGCCTGGGCAGGCTCCGATATGAACTGTGCGCCACCAAGGGCAATCGCAAATGCCAGGATATATCGGTACATTTTTCCTCTCCGATATGATTCGTGCCCACCATTATGTGCATTATTTGAAGCCGAAGGGGTCAAATTTGTTCCGTGCTGGTTAATCAAATTTTTGCTTTCATTTGTCACAAGCGGTGTTCAGGAAAATCGGCCGGTCTCACTGTTCACCAGATCGGAAATGAAGCTGGATACGGCCGTGATGCGACGGAGTGTGCGGACGGATTCGTGATAGGCCAACCAATAGGACCGGCGGATCGTACGTTCCGGCAATACCGGGACCAGGTCGTCGTGTTCACGTGCGATGAACATGTGCAAAATGCCAATCCCTGCACCCGCCCGCACCGCTTCGACCTGCCCAAGGGCGCTGGAAATTTCGAATGCAGGGCGCCAGTCGCGGGTGATTTCTGGTGCGTAATTCAATGATTGACTGATGACGAGGTCGTCCACATAACCGACGAGGCGATGTTTCGAGAGTTCATCCACAGACTGTGGCGCGGGATGCTCGGCGAGATAGGAGCGGCTCGCATAGAGGCGCAGGCTGTAATCGACTAGTTTGCGTGCGACGAGACGACCTTGATCGGGCCGATCGACGGTGATGGCGATATCCGCCTCGCGCCGCGAAAGCGAAAAGGAGCGGGGGACAGGAACCAGCTGGATCTTGAGATCAGGATAGCGGGCAGTGAGCAATGCCAAGCGCGGTGCGAGGAATGTCACGCCAAATCCATCCGGCGCACCAATGCGGACTGAGCCTGAAATCGATACATCGGCGTCACCAAGCGAAGAGCGGATAGAAAGCATTTCGGCCTCCATACGTTCGGCCGAAAGCAGAAACTCCTCGCCTGCGTGGGTAAGCTCGCATCCGTTGGTGCGCCGGGTCAGGAGTTTTGTATTGAGATCGTTCTCAAGCGCTGTGAGCCGCCGTGCTACCGTGGCGTGGTTGACGCCAAGGCGCTTCGCTGCACCGAGGATTTGCCCTGAGCGCGCCACAGCCAGAAAAATACGCACGTCATCCCAGTTCATTGAGTGTCCTCCAGATATAGTGGTACTTCAATTTTCGCACAACGGATACGCTTTTGCTCGGCTTGCAATAAAGATTTTGAAGCGCGATGATAGGACAATAGAAATCCATCAATTGCAGGGAGGTTGCTCGCAATGCGTGAAGTTGGTCATTTTATCGGTGGCAAGCATGTCGCCGGAACAAGCGGTCGCACGACCGAGATTTATCAGCCCATGGACGGCACGATCCAGGGGACAGTGGCCTTGGCAACTCCAGCTGAAGTGCGTGCTGCCATCGAGGACGCAAAGGCGGCACAGCCGAAATGGGCTGCAACCAATCCCCAGCGCCGCATTCGCGTCATGCGCAAGTTCCTCGAGTTGGTCGAAGCCGAGTATGACTCGCTGGCCGAGCTTTTGGCACGCGAGCACGGCAAGACCATTCCCGACGCCAAGGGTGATATTCAGCGCGGTCTGGAAGTGGTCGAGGTCTGCCTCGGCGCCGCGCACATGCTGAAGGGCGAGTTTTCTGACAGTGCCGGTACCGGCATCGATGTCTATTCGATGCGTCAGCCGCTCGGTGTCGTTGCAGGCATCACGCCCTTCAACTTTCCAGCGATGATCCCCCTGTGGAAGGCCGGCCCTGCCATTATTTGCGGCAATGCCTTCATTCTGAAGCCATCGGAACGTGACCCCGGCGTGCCAATGCGGCTTGCGGAACTCTTCATCGAAGCCGGTCTTCCTGCTGGTATCTTCAATGTCGTCAATGGCGACAAGGAAGCAGTCGACGCGATTCTCGACGATCCGGACATCAAGGCCGTCGGCTTTGTCGGTTCCACGCCGATCGCCCAATACATTTACACGCGCGCTTCTGCTAACGGCAAGCGCGCCCAGTGCTTCGGCGGCGCGAAGAACCACATGATTATCATGCCGGACGCCGACATGGACCAGACGGTCGATGCGCTGATCGGCGCGGGTTATGGTTCAGCGGGCGAACGCTGCATGGCGATTTCCGTTGCAGTACCAGTCGGCAAGGATACGGCGGACCGTTTGGTAGAGAAGCTGATTCCGCGCGTCGAGAGCCTCAAGGTCGGTCCGTCGACCGACATGTCGGCTGATTACGGTCCAGTCGTCACCAAGCAGGCGTTGGAACGCATCCAGGGCTATGTCAATCTTGGCGTAGAGGAAGGTGCGAAACTCGTTGTTGACGGCCGCGGCTTCAAGATGCAGGGCTACGAGAACGGTTACTATATGGGCGGCTGCCTGTTCGACCATGTGACACCAGATATGCGCATCTACAAGGAAGAAATCTTCGGACCGGTTCTGGGCATCGTGCGTGCCGATACTTACGAAGATGCGATCCGCCTGCCAAATGAGCATGAATATGGCAATGGCGTTGCCATCTTCACCCGCGACGGCGATGCAGCCCGCGATTTCGCTTCGCGTGTACAGGTAGGCATGGTCGGTATCAATGTGCCGATCCCGGTTCCGATTGCTTATTACACATTCGGTGGCTGGAAAGGCTCCGGCTTCGGCGATCTCAATCAGCATGGCCCGGATGCATTCCGTTTCTACACCAAGACAAAGACCGTCACGTCACGCTGGCCTTCCGGTGTGAAAGATGGTGCGGAATTCGTCATCCCGACGATGAAGTAATATCAAACGGAATATCGGTATAAAAAAGGGGCCGCAGCAGTTATGCCACGGCCCTTTTGCTTGAAGTTCGGATGAAACATCCCCACGTCATATATGTAGATGGAATCGGCATTCTGGCCGGTTTTGTTGACAGGAACCGAAACTCGGAAAGGAGCGAGACGGTGCGTACGAAACGACAAGCTGTCATCCTTCCGGTATACTGAGCGCAGAAACGCGCCTCTGTTGCCGGCTCGGAGCGGCCAAGGAGGTGCGTTATGAAACGCATTTACATCGACAGAATTATCGTATCCGGATTCGCGGCGGCATTGTTTGCCGCGAGCGTCGTGGCTGCTGATGCGCAGATTGTTATCTGCGCACCGCATGCCCAGATTGTCGAATATTTGAAGGATGAGTTCCAGGAACTTCCAGGTGCCTATGGCCTGGTTGGAGACAAGGCAATTCTCGAGCTATTTCTTGCGCCTGAAGGAGTCACCTGGACTATTGTCCTTACAGATATTTCCGGCAAGAGCTGCATTCTTGCGGCAGGCGATTCCTGGGAACAAAAGCCCGACACCGCAGGTTTGAAAACATGATCACGGCGCAAGTGTGCGCAGATGATTGATCAGTTTGGAGGCTTCATCCGCCGCCTGTTCGGGTTCCCGCGCTACTATTGCGTTGATCAAGGCCCTGTGGGCGCCTGCCGATTGCTGCAGGCTGCCAGGTCTCTGCAGGCGGAACCAGAAACGCCGGCTATGGGTTTGCAGGGGCGAAGCGAGACGGGCGGCGAAAGGGTTTTCCGCCGCCTGTCCGAGCACAGTATCAAAAATCTTGTCGGCCATAAGAAAGCTGCCAACATCGTCGGCCGCCAGGGCTGCGCTCATTGCATCGGCCGCTTCCTTCAGACGCTTATGGTGCAGCGCCGCGCCGTAATGCGCAGCGTCACGGGCGAGGACCCGTTCCACGCCTTCGCGGGCATCAAGCACCTTACTGAAGTCCTGGGGATTGAGCGCCGCAATTGCGATGCCTGAGCGAGGGCGGATTTCCATCAATCCTTCCCAAGCAAGCTTCTGTACTGCCTCGCGCACGGGCGTGCGACCCATAGCCGTAATGTCTGTCAATGCACGCTCATTGACGATCGCGCCGGGTTCCAGCTTCAGCGTTACGATCATCTCCTCGATCTGGCGATAGGCAAGTTCTGCCAGGCTTTCGCCCGTCTGGGCAATGGTGTGGACAGCAGTTTGATACATACGTCGAATCTTTCAATTTATCACGATTGACAGCAATGAATGTTATAGATATATTTCTGATATATCAAGAAGGAGCAGACACATGTGGTCAGGTGTATTCCCGGCTGTTACCAGCAAATTCACGCAAGATGATAATCTCGATCACGGGGAAATGGAACGTTGCTTCTCTCTCCTCATGGAGGCAGGTTGTGATGGCCTGATCGTCGTTGGCTCTCTCGGAGAAGGTCCGATGCTCAGCCATGACGAGAAGATCGAGGTTTTGAAGACGGCGCAAGGCGTGGCCAGAGGCAAGCCGGTGCTCCTGACGATCAATGAGGCAGCAACGCGTGATGGCGCAGCGCTTGCCAAGCGCGCCGCCAAGGCTGGCGCTGATGGATTGATGCTTGTTCCAAGTCCCATCTATCATACCGATCCGGAAGAGACGGTTACGACATTGAAGGCTGTTGCCGCTGCAGGTGACCTGCCGGTCATGATCTATTCCAATCGCATTGCCTACCGTGTGGATGTGACCAGCGATATCCTGGCTGAACTGGCGTCAGATAATCATTTTGTTGCTATCAAGGAATCCTCGGATGATATCCGCCGCACCACGGATATCGTCAATACTTTTGGTACCCGTTTCGACCTGTTTACGGGCGTCGACAATCTGGCATTCGAAGCGCTGACCGCTGGCGCCATCGGCTGGGTAGCGGGCCTCGTTACTGCCTTCCCGAAGGAAACTGTCGCAATTTACAAGCTGGTTCTCGCTGGCCGTTATGCGGAAGCGCTGGAAATCTATCGCTGGTTCCGCCCGCTGCTCGATCTCGATGTTTCCACCTATCTGGTGCAGAATATCAAGCTGGCGGAAGTGCATGAAATCGGCACGAATGACCGTGTCCGCCTGCCACGCCAGCCGCTGCGCGGCGAACGTCGTGCCGCTGTGGAGCAGACGGTCAAGGATGCGATTGCATCCCGTCCGAAGCTGCCGGTCCTCTAAAGCCGATCGGCTGATCGATGGACGCGCAGGCGGGTAAGCAGGATATAGTCATCATCGGTGCCGGTATTGTCGGCATCGCCATTGCCGCCTGCTTGTCTGAGGCGGGACGCCGGGTTCTTGTTGTTGACCGGCAGGGTATTTGTGAAGGAACGAGCTCCGGCAATGCAGGAGCCTTGGCTTTTTCCGATATTCTCCCTATGGCCTCCAAGGGCGTCATTGCCAAAGTCCCCGGCTGGCTCATGGATCCCCTGGGTCCGTTTAGCATCCGGCCGTCCTATCTGCCAAGACTCACGCCATGGCTTTATCGGTTCTGGCGTGCCAGTCGCACCGCTGTGCTGGAGCAAACCACGCAAGCGCAAGGCGCGATGATGCGGCTTGCCGAACCGGAAATGCTTGGATTGATGCAGCGGGCAGGTATTCGCCACATGGTGCGCGAAGATGGGTCGCTTGAGCTCTATGAAAGCGAAGAGGAACTGAATGCCGCCTTGCCGGGCTGGGACGCTCGCAAGAGGGCTGGTGTCGCCTTCGAGCATCTGCGCGGCGAGGAACTTGCCGACAACCAGCCAGGGCTCGCATCGCGTTTTATAGCGGGCACCTTTGTACCTGGCTGGAAGACGGTCAGCGACCCCCAGCATGTTGGCAAGGGTCTGTGGAGCTACGCGACAAGCCTGGGGGCTATGTTTCTGCAAGCCGAGGTCGCGTCTGTTGCGACAAGTGAAGCTGGTGCTGCAATTCTCCTGAGCGATGGCCGAAAGATCGATGCTGCAAAGCTGATTGTCGCTGCTGGGGCATGGTCGCATCGGCTGGTAAAGACCCTCGGCGATGCAATTCCCCTCGAAACCGAGCGCGGCTATAACACGACCTTGCCTGTTGGGGCGTTTGATCTCAAGCGCCAATTGATTTTCTCAGGTCACGGCTTCGTCGTCACCCCTTTGGAAACGGGCATTCGCATCGGCGGAGCTGTCGAGCTTGGCGGACTCAATTTGCCGCCGAACTACAAGCGTTCCGACGCCATGCTGACGAAAGCAAAAACATTCATGCCCGGCCTTAAGGCGACCGGCGGACGGCAATGGATGGGATATCGTCCGTCTTTGCCTGACACCTTGCCGGTTATCGGCTATTCAAAAGCAAGCAAAAATGTTCTCTATGCTTTCGGTCATGGCCATCTCGGGCTGACTCAGTCGGCAGCGACAGGCCGTTTGATCACCGATCTGATTGTCGGAAAGGAACCGCCGATCCCGATTGATCCATTTTATCCGCAAAGGTTCTGAGGAGCACCATGGCGCGCCATTCTTTCTTCTGTGTCGACGGTCATACCTGTGGCAATCCGGTACGCCTGGTTGCGGGGGGAGGGCCAAATCTTTCCGGCGCGACCATGATGGAAAAGCGCGCGCATTTCTTAGGCGAATTCGACTGGATTCGCACAGGCCTGATGTTCGAGCCGCGGGGCCACGATATGATGTCGGGATCAATTCTCTACCCGCCGACGCGTGACGATTGCGATGTCGCAGTGCTCTTCATAGAGACTTCCGGCTGTCTTCCCATGTGTGGGCATGGGACGATTGGGACCGTCACCATGGCGATAGAACACGGGCTGATTACCCCGAAGACACCAGGGGTTCTCAAGTTGGACACGCCCGCAGGGCTCGTTGTTGCAGAATATACGCAGGAGGGGCAATACGTTACCAGCGTCCGCATCACCAATGTCCCGGCCTTTCTCTATGCCGAAGGACTCGAAGTGGAATGTCCGGATCTCGGAACACTGGTTGTCGATGTTGCCTATGGCGGAAATTTCTATGCGATCGTCGACCGCCAAAAGAATTTCTCTGATCTCGCTGACTATCGCGCGCTCGATCTTATTGGCTGGAGCCCTGTATTGCGCGAACGCCTGAACGAGCGCTATTCATTCCAGCATCCGGAAAAGCCGGACATCAATGTGCTTAGCCACATCCTGTGGACGGGCGCGCCCACCCAAGCGGAAGCGCACGCACGCAATGCCGTATTTTACGGTGAAAAGGCTATCGATCGCTCGCCCTGTGGCACGGGAACATCCGCCCGCATGGCGCAGCTGGCGGCCAAGGGGAAACTCAAGCCGGGCGATGATTTCGTACACGAATCAATCATCGGATCCCTGTTTCATGGAAGGGTCGAGAGAACAGTCAATGTTGCGGAAAGGCCGGCCATTATTCCATCCATATCCGGCTGGGCACGCATGACAGGATACAATACGATTTTCATCGATGACCGAGATCCCTTCGCTCATGGGTTCGTGGTTAAGTGAGCCGTTGGGGACAGCCGGTGAAATAAGGCGCGCATAGGCAATTCGTCTAATAGGATCGAAAAGGCCGGAATTTCCGTTGCATTACATGCAAAATTTGGTGAAAATTTCCAGCAAATCTATGCGAGCAAATGTAACGTTATTGTGTGCGCCAAAAAAGCAGTTGCTTTCTTTAACGCAGACGCTAGGTGTAAAGATATTGGGGCAAACGGGAACCGGATAAAAAAACCGGATAATAAACTTCCCAATAAAAATGAGGGGTATCGTTGCGATGGAGTACTTCATCCAGCAATCGATCAATGGGCTGACACTTGGTTCAATTTACGGCCTGATCGCAATTGGCTATACGATGGTCTACGGGATCATCGGCATGATCAACTTCGCCCATGGCGATGTTTTCATGCTTGGCGCCTTCATGGCGATGATTGTTTTTCTTGCTTTGACTACTTTCATTGGCGGTGTGCCGGTCGTTCTGGCGCTGCTGTTGATGATGATCGTAGCCATGCTCCTGACGGGGCTGTGGAGCTGGACCATCGAGCGTCTGGCCTACCGGCCTCTGCGTGGTTCATTCCGACTTGCGCCGTTGATCACAGCGATCGGCATGTCGATTGCGCTGTCCAATTTCGTGCAGGTCACGCAGGGTCCTCGCAACAAGCCAATCCCACCGCTGGTCAATGGCGGCATAACGGTTTACGGCACGAACATCACCATTGCCTACAAGCAGATGGTTATCATCATTGTCACGGCGATCCTGCTTGCTGCATTCTGGTATCTCGTCAACAAGACGTCGCTCGGAAGAGCGCAGCGCTCCTGTGAGCAAGACCGCAAGATGGCGGCGCTGCTCGGAGTGGACGTCGACAAGACGATTTCCATGACCTTTGTCATGGGTGCGATGCTTGCTGCTGTCGCTGGCACGCTCTACCTCATGTTCTATGGTGTGATTTCCTTTACCGACGGTTTTGTACCCGGCGTCAAGGCATTCACGGCGGCCGTTCTCGGCGGTATCGGATCGTTACCTGGCGCAGTGGTTGGTGGTTTGCTGATCGGCCTAATCGAGGCGTTGTGGTCCGCATACTTTTCCATCGACTACAAGGACGTTGCGGCATTCTCGATCCTGGCGATCGTGCTGATTTTCCTGCCGTCCGGTATACTTGGTCGGCCCGAAGTCGAAAAGGTTTAAGCACATGGCCGATATCCAATCAACAGAACGGGATTCCGTCTTTGCGAAAGCGTTGAAGGAAGGGCTTATTGCCGGTGCGCTTGCTTTCGGGTTGTTCTCCCTGGTGGTCGGTTTCCGCACCGAACAGAACATCCGTAATGAGCTTATTCTCACTCAGCGTTGGGGTCTGCTGACGATCTTCGTACTCGTGGCAGCAATCGCTCGTTTCACCATCACCTATACAGCGCCCTGGAGAGAAGAGCGGAAAAAGACCCGGCGTGTGGTTGCCGAGGCGAAAGAGCCGTCGGCTTTCCGAAAAAGCTTTCCGAAAATCGGTCTTGGACTGCTCTTTGTTTACCCGTTTCTGGTAATCCTGATCCTCAGCGTCTCCAGTGGCTCAATCATGGGTGGCCTTCAGGGTTCGCTCAAATATGTCGACAATTTCGGTATCCAGATTCTGATCTATGTGATGCTTGCCTGGGGTTTGAATATTGTCGTTGGCCTTGCTGGGCTGCTCGACCTCGGTTATGTCGCCTTCTATGCAGTCGGCGCCTATTCATACGCCCTGCTCTCAACTCATTTCGGTTTTTCGTTCTGGCTGTTGTTGCCGATGGCGGGTATTTTTGCCGCGACGTGGGGCGTTATTCTTGGGTTTCCTGTCCTGCGTTTGCGCGGTGACTATCTTGCTATCGTCACGCTGGCATTCGGTGAAATCATCCGCTTGATCCTGATCAACTGGACCGTTGTCACCAAGGGAACCTTTGGTATCTCTGGCATCGCCAAGGCAACGCTGTTCGGCATTCCGTTCACGCCTGGCCCGACCGGTTTCGCCGCGCTGCTTGGACTGCCGAATTCCGGCGTCTATTACAAGATCTTCCTCTACTATCTCATTCTTCTTCTGGCATTGCTTACCGCATGGGTCACAATCCGTCTGCGCCGCATGCCGATTGGCCGCGCCTGGGAAGCTTTGCGCGAGGATGAGATCGCCTGCCGCTCGCTTGGCATCAACACGACGACGACAAAGCTGACGGCCTTTGCCACGGGCGCCATGTTCGGTGGATTTGCCGGTTCGTTCTTTGCAGCTCGCCAGGGGTTCGTCAGTCCCGAATCCTTTGTCTTCCTTGAATCTGCAATCATTCTCGCAATGGTGGTTTTGGGTGGCATGGGATCACTGGTCGGTATCGCCATCGCCGCTGCCGTCATGATCGGCGGTACAGAACTCTTGCGCGAACTGGAATTCCTCAAGCGCGTGTTTGGCAATGATTTCACGCCAGAACTCTACCGCATGCTATTATTTGGCCTCGCCATGATCGTCGTCATGGTGTGGAAGCCACGAGGTTTTGTTGGCAGCCGGGAGCCAAGCGCCTTCCTGCACAAACGCAAGACGGTGTCAGGTGAGTTTACGAAAGAAGGGCACGGCTGATGGTTTCGGAAGTGCAAAAGAATACGAGCGCAATATTGCGCGTTGAACGCCTCTCCATGAAATTCGGTGGTCTTATCGCCATCAACGATTTGAACTTCGAAGCAAAGCGTGGTGCGATTACCGCCCTTATCGGTCCTAACGGTGCCGGCAAGACGACGGTTTTCAACTGTATCACCGGCTTCTATAAGCCGACCGAAGGCATGCTGACTTTGACGCGTCAGAATGGTGAGGAATATCTCCTGGAACGGATGGCTGATTTCGTCATCACAAAGAAGGCGAAGGTTGCGCGCACGTTCCAGAATATTCGCCTTTTCTCGGGTCTTACCGTGCTGGAAAACCTGCTAGTCGCCCAGCATAATCCGCTGATGTTGGCCTCTGGATTTACCGTCCTCGGACTGCTTGGTTTCCCTACCTATAAGAAGGCGGCTGTCGACTCTATCGAGAAAGCTCGCTTTTGGCTGGAGAAGATCAATTTGATCGATCGTGCCGATGATCCGGCTGGGGATCTCCCTTATGGTGCCCAGCGCCGGCTCGAGATTGCCCGCGCGATGTGCACGGGCCCTGAGCTACTCTGCCTCGACGAACCGGCCGCAGGTCTGAATGCGCGTGAGTCAGCCGAGCTGAACAAGCTTCTGCTCGATATCCGCGCCGAAACCGGTACGTCGATCCTTCTTATCGAACACGATATGTCGGTGGTGATGGAAATTTCCGACCATGTCGTCGTTCTCGAATATGGCACGAAGATTTCCGACGGCACACCTGACACAGTAAAGAACGATCCGAAGGTCATCGCCGCCTATCTGGGTGTCGAAGACGAGGAAGTCGTCGAGATGATCGAACAGGCTGAAGCGGCCGGCGTGGATGACATCACCGCTGCGGTGGATTTGCTGTCGACCGAGGCGCTGCACGAAATCGTGGAAACCCACCCCGACGCAAAGCCAGTGGAACTCATCTCTTCGGCCGCTCTTGTCACTGCAAAGCCTGCAAGAGCGAAACCGTCAGCTGGCAAGCTTGCCGCAAAGAAGGCGCCACCAAAGGCATCGGCGGTGACGGCTGGGATCAAAGCCGGGTCAACGTCGAACGCCCTTGCGGAACCGCGCGGCGGCAAGGCTGATCGGTTGATCCTGATCAAAGGTATCGGCCCGGTCAATGAGCGCAAGCTCAATGAGCATGGCATTTTCCACTTCGATCAGATTGCTGCGTGGAAGAAAGCCGATGTGATTGCAGCGGAAGTCTATCTGGCTTTTGACGGACGGATCGCCCGCGAAGACTGGATCGGCCAGGCGAAGAAACTGGCGAAAGAAAGCCAGGAGAAACCGGCGCCCAAAAAGACCGGAGGGCCTAAGTAATGTCGCAACCACAAGCCCTTCTCAGCATTGAGAACGTCGAAACCTATTATGGCAATATCCGCGCGCTGAGCGGCGTGACGGTGCATGCCAATCCCGGTGAGATTGTCACGCTGATCGGTGCCAATGGCGCCGGCAAATCAACGCTGATGATGACGATCTTCGGCATGCCGCGCGCGCGCACGGGCCGCATTATCTTCGACGGCAAAGACATCACCAAATTGCCGACGCATGAAATCGCGCGTCTGCGCATCGCCCAATCGCCGGAAGGCCGCCGAATTTTCCCCCGCATGACTGTGCAGGAAAATCTGCAGATGGGGGCAAGTCTCGATAATCTTCAATTTTTCGATGAAGATTCGCGCATGGTGTTCGACCTCTTCCCGCGCTTGAAAGAGCGTATTAATCAGCGCGGCGGAACGCTTTCTGGCGGTGAACAACAGATGCTCGCCATTGGCCGCGCGCTGATGGCGCGACCACGACTGCTGCTGCTCGATGAGCCATCGCTGGGTCTCGCGCCGTTGATCATCAAGCATATTTTCGAAGCCATCAAGGCGCTGAACAAGAATACCGGGCTGACCGTATTCCTTGTCGAACAGAACGCTTTCGGCGCGTTGAAGCTTGCCGACCGTGGTTATGTGATGGTCAACGGGATTGTGAAAATGAGTGGATCGAGCGCAGACCTTCTCGCCAATCCGGAAGTGCGCGCAGCCTATCTTGAGGGCGGTCGACACTAACCAGAGCAAGGTGCCATTTTCCATCCGGAAATGCGCCAAGGAGAACATTGCCATGCAAGGCATACTGTACGAAGAACCTTCGATCTGGCTATTTCTGCTGGTCACCTGCATCATGGGCGGCTGGGCCGCATGGATGACCGGGCGAGCGTGCGCCAGAACGTGGCGGCCCACCGCGATCCTTGTATTCTACATGCTGCTGCTCGGCATCGCCGTCCGCTTTATCCACTTCGCGCTGTTTGGCGGCACGATGCTGACGCTTCACTACTATGTCGTCGATACGATCGTGCTGATTATCATCGGTACTCTTGGCTATCGCTACACCCGTACCAAGCAAATGGTGCGGCAATATCATTGGCTCTATGAAAAAGTTTCCCCTTTCTCCTGGAAGGAAAGAACGAGAGCTTAATCAATCTCGCTGATGCGAAATGAATCAGCGTGACAACCGCCGGGAAATCGGCAAATGTGCTCTTCAAGCGATGAAAAGGGTCATCGCGAGGGGTTTGGTAAGTACCTAGAAAATGGGAGTTTTCAAATGAAGAAGTCACTGTTTTCGGGCGTTGCACTTGCTGCAATGCTCGCGTTGAGTGGTCATGCCTATGCTGATCTTTTGATCGGTGTCGGTGGTCCGCTGACCGGCCCGAACGCCGCTTTCGGCGCTCAGCTGCAGAAGGGTGCAGAAGCTGCTATCGCTGAGATCAATGCTGCCGGTGGCATCAATGGCGAGCAGGTCAAGCTTTCGCTTGGCGATGACGTTTCCGATCCGAAGCAGGGCATTTCCGTTGCCAACAAGTTCGTTGCCGACGGCGTGAAGTTTGTAATCGGCCACTTCAACTCGGGCGTGTCGATTCCAGCATCGGAAGTCTATGCTGAAAACGGCATTCTCGAAATCACTCCTGCTGCAACAAACCCGGTCTTCACCGAACGCGGTCTGTGGAACACTTTCCGTACTTGCGGTCGCGATGACCAGCAGGGCGTGGTAGCCGGGACATACATTGCCGAGAAGTTCAAGGACGCCAAGGTTGCGGTCGTTCATGACAAGACACCATATGGTCAGGGTCTTGCTGACGAAACCAAGAAGACGCTGAACGCCAAAGGCCTCAAGGAAGCGATGTACGAAGGCGTGAACGTCGGCGACAAGGACTTCTCCGCGCTGATCGCCAAGGCAAAGGAAGCCGGTGTTACGGTTCTCTATTGGGGTGGTCTGCATACCGAAGCTGGTCTGATCATCCGCCAGCTCGCTGACCAGGGTCTGAAGGTCACCTTCATCTCCGGCGACGGTATCGTTTCGAACGAACTCGCTTCGATCGCTGGTGACGCTGTCGCAGGCACGCTCAACACCTTTGGTCCGGATCCGAGCAAAAACCCTGCCAACAAGGAACTCGTTGAGAAGTTCCGCGCACAGGGCTTTGAGCCGGAAGCGTATACCCTTTATGCATATGCAGCAGCTCAGGTTATCGCAGATGCAGCAAAGGCCGCCGGATCGAATGATCCAGAAGCCGTTGCGAAGACCATGAAGGAAAAGGGTCCGTTCAAGACCGTTCTTGGCGACATTGCCTTCGACGAAAAAGGCGATCCGAAGCTTCCAGGCTACGTCATGTACGAATGGAAGAAGGGTGAAGACGGCAAGTACAGCTACTTCCAGCAGTAAGCCTTCCATTTAATACTATCAGTGAATGCCCGGCCTGGTGCCGGGCATTTCATAATCCGATAAATCGTTTTCTTGTATAAATATTCTTTTTTGTGTTGCGGCATGCTCCTGCACTAAACGAACTCACCGTTCGGATGCTGGATACCTAATATTTCGTTTGGATTTAATCTTTGCACGCCAGACTTGTTGAGATGACGGGTTTTAATATTTTTCAAAGTGGAGTTTTTGAATGACGAAGTCTCTTATCCCTGGGATTGCCCTGGCTGCAATGCTTATGCTTGCTGCACCGGCCGGTGCAGATATTCTGATTGGTGTTGGTGCTCCTTTGACCGGTCCGAATGCGGCGATGGGTGCCCAGATCAAGCGCGGCGCCGAGGCAGCAATGGCTGAAATAAATGCGGCTGGCGGGATCAATGGCGAGCAGATAGCGCTTGCTTTCGGGGACGACGTTTCCGATCCGAAACAGGGTATTTCTGTTGCCAACAAGTTTGCGGCCGACGGCGTGAAGTTCGTTATTGGTCATTACAATTCCGGCGTATCGATCCCGGCATCGGATGTTTATGCCGAGAATGGCATCCTCCAGATAACGCCGGCGTCAACCAATCCGAAATATACCGAGCGCGGCCTGTGGAACACATTCCGTACCTGTGGCCGCGATGACCAGCAGGGCAAGATTGCCGGCGCCTATATTGCCGAGCACTTCAAGAACGCCAGGATTGCCATTGTCAACGACAAAACCCCCTACGGTCAGGGTCTCGCCGATGAAACCAAGAAAGCCCTGAATGCCAATGGCGTTGCCGAAGTACTCAACGAAGGCGTCCATACGGGTGACAAGGACTTCTCCGCATTGATCAGTAAGGTTAAGGAAGCCGGAGTTACCGTATTCTACTGGGGCGGCGTGCATACCGAGGCGGGCCTGATTATGCGCCAACTGGCCGATCAAGGCCTGAAAGTGCAGTTTATTTCTGGCGCGGCGATCGTATCTAACGAACTTGCCTCAATCGCAGGCGACGCAGTCATTGGCACGCTCAATACGTTCGGTCCCGACCCACGCAACAACCCAGCTAACAAGGAACTCATCGAGAAGTTCAGGGCCGAAGGATTCGAGCCGGAAGCCTTCACACTTTATTCCTACGGTGCTGTCCAGGCTCTTGCAGCTGCGGCAAACGCTGCTGAATCAAATGATCCGGAACTGGTGGCCAAGGCCTTGAAGCAAAACGGTCCATTCAAGACAGTCCTTGGCGATCTGGCTTTTGATGAAAAAGGCGATCCGAAGTTCCCGGGTTATGTCATGTATGAATGGAGAAAGGGACCGGACGGCAAGATCAGCTACTTCCAGCAGTAGGTTTTCAATTTGAATTAAACTGTGAAATGCTCGGTTTTCTGCCGGGCATTTTGCTATTGGACATTTCACTGTCTTGTGATCAATATGCGTTGTTTGCACTGCAGCAATCTTAAGCCAGTTAACGCGGCCAATTGATTTTGCCTTCGTCACGATCCGGAGTTTCCGCCTTGCCTATAAAGAAAATTCTCGTCGCCAACCGATCGGAAATCGCGATCCGGGTGTTTCGCGCTGCCAATGAGCTCGGCATGAAAACTGTGGCGATATGGGCGGAAGAGGACAAGCTGGCGCTGCATCGCTTCAAGGCCGATGAATCCTATCAGGTTGGGCGTGGCCCTCATCTGGCCAAGGATATGGGCCCGATCGAGAGTTATCTGTCGATCGAAGAAATCATTCGCGTCGCCAAGCTCTCCGGCGCCGACGCCATTCATCCAGGTTACGGCCTTCTTTCGGAAAGTCCGGAGTTTGCCGAGGCTTGCGCCGGGGCTGGTATCATCTTCATCGGCCCCAAGCCCGAGACCATGCGCCGCCTTGGCAATAAGGTTGCAGCACGCAATCTGGCGATTGAGATCGGTGTTCCGGTGGTTCCTGCCACCGAGCCACTCCCTGACGACATGGAAGCGGTCAAGGCCATGGCCGAGCAGATCGGTTATCCGGTCATGTTGAAAGCGTCATGGGGCGGCGGCGGGCGCGGCATGCGTGCTATCTTCTCGCCGGATGACGTTGCCCGAGAAGTCACGGAAGGCAAGCGTGAAGCCAAGGCGGCCTTCGGCAAGGATGAGGTCTATCTCGAAAAGCTGGTGCAACGGGCACGCCATGTGGAAGTGCAGATACTCGGCGATACACATGGCAATGCGGTGCATCTGTTCGAGCGCGACTGCTCGATCCAGCGGCGTAACCAAAAGGTGGTGGAGCGCGCTCCCGCTCCTTATCTCAATGAAGCCCAGCGCAAGGAAATCTCGGATTACGGCCTGAAGATCGCCAAGGCGACGAATTATATCGGTGCCGGGACGATCGAGTTCCTGATGGACGCCGATACTGGCGATTTCTATTTCATCGAGGTCAATCCGCGTATCCAGGTCGAACACACCGTAACGGAAGAAGTGACCGGTATAGACATCGTCAAGGCCCAGATCCGCATCCTTGAAGGCGCAACAATCGGCACGCCGGAATCAGGTGTACCCGCGCAAAAAGATATCAAGCTGAACGGCCATGCGCTGCAGTGTCGTATCACCACGGAAGATCCGGAACAGAATTTCATCCCGGACTACGGTCGCATCACCGCCTATCGCGGCGCAACCGGCTTTGGTATCCGGCTCGACGGCGGTACGGCCTATTCGGGTGCCGTGATCACACGTTTTTACGACCCTCTACTGGAAAAGATCACTGCGTGGTCGCCAACGGCCGACGAGACGATCCACAGGATGCACCGGGCATTGCGCGAGTTCCGCATCCGCGGTGTCGCCACGAACCTGACCTTCCTTGAAGCCATCATCACGCATCCGAAGTTCCTGGACCATTCCTACACAACCAAATTCATCGACACGACGCCGGAACTATTCGCTCAGGTGAAGCGGCAAGATCGTGCCACCAAACTTCTCACATACCTGGCTGACGTGACTGTGAACGGGCATCCCGAAACCAAGGGCCGCGCCATGCCACCCAAGGAAGCTGCGCTGCCACGGGTGCCGTTCATCGAGACGCCAATTCCAGACGGTACCAAGCAGCTTCTCGATCAACTTGGGCCGAAGAAGTTTGCCGAGTGGATGCGCGATGAGAAACGTGTGTTGTTCACTGACACGACAATGCGCGACGGTCACCAATCGCTGCTCGCGACCCGCATGCGCACCTATGACATCGCCCGTGTTGCCGGCACTTATGCTCGCGCGCTGCCGCAATTGTTCTCACTGGAGTGTTGGGGCGGGGCAACGTTCGATGTGGCCATGCGGTTCCTGACAGAAGATCCGTGGGAGCGTCTTGCGGAAATCCGCGAGCAAGCGCCGAACATTCTGCTGCAGATGCTGCTGCGCGGCGCCAATGGTGTCGGGTACAAGAGCTATCCTGACAACGTCGTGAAATATTTCGTGCAGCAGGCTGCGCGGGGCGGCATCGATGTTTTCCGCGTGTTCGACAGTCTGAACTGGGTCGAGAACATGCGTGTCACCATGGATGCGGTCGTGGAGGAGAACAAGCTCTGCGAAGCTGCGATTTGCTATACTGGCGACATCCTGAATTCTGCCCGGCCGAAATACGATCTGAAATATTATGTCGATCTTGCCCAGCAAGTGGAAAAGGCTGGCGCGCATATCATCGCCGTCAAGGATATGGCAGGCCTGTTGAAGCCAGGTGCGGCCAAGGTGCTGTTCAAAGCGTTGCGTGAGGCGACCGATCTGCCGTTGCACTTCCATACGCATGACACGTCAGGCATTTCGGCTGCGACCGTGCTTGCCGCCGTGGATGCGGGCGTGGATGTCGTGGACGCCGCCATGGATGCGCTCTCCGGCAATACCTCGCAGCCCTGCCTCGGTTCGATTGTCGAGGCGCTGAAGGGTACGGAGCGTGATCCTGGTCTCGATCCGGAATGGATCCGCCGCATTTCCTTCTATTGGGAAGCAGTACGCACGCAATATGCGGCCTTCGAAAGCGACCTGAAAGGACCAGCGTCAGAAGTTTATTTGCATGAAATGCCAGGCGGCCAGTTCACCAATCTCAAGGAACAGGCGCGCTCGCTTGGCCTTGAGACCCGCTGGCATGAAGTCGCGCAAGCCTATGCCGACGTCAATCAGATGTTCGGCGATATCGTCAAGGTAACGCCATCCTCCAAGGTTGTCGGCGACATGGCGTTGATGATGGTGAGCCAGGATCTTTCTGTTGCCGATGTTAAGAACCCGGACAAGGACATTGCCTTTCCGGATTCGGTCGTGTCGATGATGCGCGGCGATCTCGGGCAACCGCCAAAAGGCTGGCCCAAGGATATCCAGAAAAAGGTTCTGAAGGACGAAAAGCCGTTCACCGAACGTCCCGGCGCCTTATTGAAACCGGCCGATCTCGATGCTGAGCGCAAGGAGATCGAGGCAAAGCTGGAACGCAAGATCAGCGACCAGGAATTCGCGTCGTACCTGATGTATCCGAAGGTCTTCACGGATTTCGCGGTTACGCACGGAACCTACGGGCCGACAAGCGTCCTGCCGACGCATGTCTATTTCTATGGTCTGGCCCAGGAAGAGGAAGTCTTTCTCGATATCGAGCGTGGCAAGACACTGGTCGTGCGCAACCAAGCCGTGGGTGAGGCCGACGAAAAGGGCATGTGCACGGTGTTCTTCGAGATGAACGGTCAGCCACGCCGCGTGAAAGTGCCCGACCGTACGCGTGCCGGAAGTGGCGCTGGCGTCAGGCGCAAAGCTGAACTTGGAAACGACAAGCATGTCGGCGCGCCAATGCCAGGGATTGTCTCGACGGTGGGGATTTCGACCGGGCAGAAAGTCAATGCAGGTGACGTATTGCTTTCCATCGAAGCGATGAAGATGGAAACCGCCCTGCGTGCAGAACGCGACGGTACAATTGCCGAAGTACTTGTCCGTGCCGGTGATCAGATCGACGCCAAGGATCTGCTGATCGTTTACGAATAGGCTTACAGGGATATTCGCATCAGCAAGCTCGTCAATTGAAAAAGCCTCCGCATGCGGGGGCTTTTTGTCGTTTCAGCTGGCACGCTCACATTATGAAATCGGGTAGCAATTCAGTGGCGGAAGCCGAGGCCGCAACTTCCCCATTTGCCTATTTATGCATATATACGCATTTGATATTGCCGATATCGGCAATATCCGCTATAGGAACGATATGCGCAAAGGGCTGCTTCAATGTTGAAAGATTTGTCGCCGGACGAAAGAAAGAGCATGATCCTCAAGAGGATCAATGAGTCCGGTCGCGTGCTGGCAAACGCGGTTGCGTCCGAATTTGGCGTCTCGGAAGACTCTATCCGCCGGGATCTGCGGGAACTGGCCGAGCAGGGTCTTGTTCAGCGGTTCCATGGAGGGGCAGCGAGAAGCAGATTAGGTCCTCGAAGTTTTCAGCAGCGTGCCCGGGATGAGACCGCCGGTAAAAAGGCAATTGCCGCTGCGGCGGCGGCCCGGATACCGGCGAATGCTACGATGCTTCTCGACTCCAGCACAACGGTGCTGGAATTCGTTCGTGCACTTCCTACAGACCTTCAGACATGTATCATCACCGGTTCCCCCGATATCGCCGCGGCGGCACTCGACCATCCCTGCTGCGAGGTCATCCTTCTGGGCGGAAGCCTGAACCGGCTAACGCGCAGTGCTATCGGGCAATCCACGCTGGCTGAAGTCCAGTCCATGCGTGTCGACTATTGTGTACTTGGTGCCTGCGCCGTCGACGAAGGACTGATGCTGCGCGCTGAGAACTATGATGATGCCCGTATGAAACTGGCGTTTGGTCAGGCATGCAATGAGATCATTCTTCTGGCAACGAGCGAAAAACTTCTCAAACAAGGTCCCTTTGCCATAGGTCCGATATCGATCGTATCCACGCTTGTAACCGACAAGACAGCAGATCGCTCAATCCTGGAGCGTATAAGCGAGGCGGGCGTCGAGGTGATCGTCGCAGGCGACAAGCTTGCGTGATCTGCCCTTTATCAGATGATCTGAATGTCTACCCAGTACCAACGTTCAACAGGTGATGAAACCATGGATGCCTCTGTTTACGCCAGGAAAGCTGTTTATGGCCGATGGGCTGTGGCGTGGGCTTTCTTTTTCAACGGGTTTCTGATCGGTAGTTGGGCGCCGCAAATCCCGGTGTTCATGACGCGTCTCGGGATCAGTGAATTCACGCTTGGTCTCCTCATCCTGGTGTTCGGCGTCGGGGCTTTGTCCTCCATGCCCTGGTGCGGCTATCTTATCGGAAGGTATGGGTCGCGTGCCGTCGTGAAAGGCTTTGCGGTGTTCTGCTCCTTGTCGCTGTTGCTCGTTGCCCTCGCTCCGAATGTCCTGACCGCAGCGCCCGCACTGTTTCTCTTCGGCGCTGTGATTGGCGGCATGGATGTCGCGATGAATGCCAATGCGGTGGAGGTGGAGAAAAAGCTGTCGCGTGCGGTCATGTCGTCGTCGCACGGATTCTGGAGCCTTGGTGGTTTTGCCGGCGGTGGCCTCGGCGGCCTTTTGATTGAGGCGCATGGTTATCTCACGCATGCTGTGGTCGTTACCCTCATCGCTATTGTGCTTGGCCTTGCGGCTTTTCGCTTCATGATCACCGAAGAAACACCGGTCGTGCATGAGAAGCAGAAGCTGGCGTTTCCAACCAATCCGCTGATTTATTTGATCGGTCTGATGGCGCTGTTTTCCATGGTGCCCGAAGGTTCCGTGCTGGATTGGGCCGCCCTCTATCTGCAGCAGGAACGTGGCGCGGATATCGCCACTGCCGGCTTCGCCTTTGCCGCCTTTTCCGGCACGATGTCGATCATGCGCTTTCTGGGAGATAGGGTGCGTGATCGCTTCGGCGCCGTAAACACTTTACGCGTTTCGGCGCTCATTGGAGCAGCGGGCATGTTGGTGGCAAGTCTTGCACCGACATCCTGGATAGCCATCCTAGCCTTTGCTTTTTCGGGTCTCGGTATTGCCAATATGGTGCCCATTGCCTTTTCGGCAGCAGGCAATCAGGAGGGGACTTCCTCGGGGGTAGCGCTCAGCATGGTCACGCTGATGGGCTATTCGGGCATACTCGTTGCGCCCTCGGCCATCGGTTTTGTCGGCGGCAAGGCCGGTTTCGGACCGGTCTATATGGTGCTTGCCGGACTGTTGATCGTCGTGTTTTTGATGGCCAATCTCGCGAAAAGTGCCGACAGGAACCAGAACTAAGCCCGCCGCGCTACAACGGCAGGCTTCTTGCGTTGCATGAGGAAATCCGTCACTCGTCTGCCAGGCTTGTGCGATTTCAGGCCCACATTCATCTCTGGCGCCAGCTCGCCCGACAGGTCGAGCGTGGCGTGTTCGCCAACCGCGTCGAAATGTTCCTCCAGCCAGTCTTCCGCGGCGGCGCGCCCCAGATCGCGCAGGTATTCGAGGAAGGCCCATTCCGCATTGATCTTGGATGACGCAGCGAGACCCGCAAGGGCTTCATCCGCGTCGATGCGATGCATGCGGATATGGCGGTATTCGCCATGTTGAAGCCTGCCCGCGTCGATCAGCGAATTGACAAAAGCAATGGAACGGAGCTCGCGCAGGAGCGCGGCATTGAAGGTGATCTCGTCGATACGATCGGTGATTTCACGGGCCGTCTTGGGCGTGCCGCGCCGTTCGATCGGATTGATCTGTATCAGCAGGACATCTTCGCTCTCACTCGAATAGAAGAACGGGTAAAGTGCGGGATTGCCGCCATAGCCGCCATCCCAATAGGGCTCGCCATCGATCTCCACAGCCTGAAAAATATAGGGAAGACAGGTGGAGGCCATTACGACATCGGCACTGAGTTCCGATTGCGAGAAAACGCGCAGTCGCCCGCTTTCGACATTCGTCGCAGAAATGAAGAGTTTAAGCTTTGAGCAGGACCTCACACGTTCGAAATCGATCTCCTTTTCAACGACATCCCGCAGGGGGTTGAGGTTGAACGGATTGAGTTCATAGGGTGAGAACATCCGCGAGAATTGCTCGAAGAGATTGTATCCCAAACCGTTCTCGACCGACCAGTTGCCAAAGAACCTGTCCCACGGAGAGCGTTGAACGGGGCTGAACTGGCCGGTGCGTCCGACTGCGCGCCAGAATTCATGCAGTTTTGCCCGCGCACCCTCTGCACCATTGTGCGACCAGCCATCAGCCAGCGCCACGGCATTCATCGCGCCAGCACTGGTGCCGGATATGCCTTCGATCGTCAGTCGTCCGTCTTCGAGAATGCGGTCAAGCACGCCCCAGGTGAAGGCGCCGTGCGAACCGCCGCCTTGCAGCGCGATATTGATCGCCTTGGGTTTAGTACTCATTATGTTGCCGTCCAGCCGCCATCGACCGATATGGACGTCCCCGTTATCTGGGCGGCAGCGTCGCTTGCGAGGAAGACGACCGTTGCGCCGATCTGGTCAACCGTGGCGAATTCCTTCGTCGCCTGCTTGTCGAGCATGACTTCGCGAATGACCGTTTCACGATCCATGTTGTGTGCTTTCATCTGATCGGGAATCTGTGCTTCAACCAGTGGCGTCAGCACGTAACCGGGGCAGATTGCATTGCAGGTGATGTGCTTTTCGGCAACTTCCAGTGCAACGGTCTTGGTCAGACCGAGAATGCCGTGTTTTGCCGAGACATAGGCGGATTTGAATGGAGATGCCCTGAGACCATGCGCCGATGCAATATTGATGATGCGGCCCCAGCCGGCTTGCTTCATGTAGGGGAGGGCGGCGGCTGTCGTATGGAAAGCCGATGTCAAATTGATCGCAATGATCGCATCCCACTTTTCAGTCGGGAACTCGTCTACCGGCGCGACAAACTGAATGCCGGCATTGTTCACGAGCACATCAACGCTACCAAAAGTTTCGGCTGCCTTGTCAATCAGGACGCGGCACTCGCCACCATTCGACATGTCTGCCTTGATATAGGCGACACCAACCCCGTGCTTATCGGCGATCTCCCCGGCAAGTGCATGGTCCTCGGGCCGGTCCGTGAACGAATTGATTACGACATTGTACCCTGCCGCTGCAAGCGCGTGGGCAGAACCTAGGCCGATGCCGGAATTGGAACCTGTAACAACTGCGGTCTTCTTGGCCATGACGAAAATTTCCTTTGGTTTGATCAACCGGGCGTGCGGAGGGCTCCCGGAATATATTGCATTGCAGCAAAATTGCTAGGCTTGGAGCATGAACACTTTGTCATGTAAGGCCTGCGTTATGGGCGTAGCATCCTGTTACAACGTCGCACGGAGTTGACAAACAGCGATAGCTGCTCCACGTGAACAGCATATCTGGAGCTTCACGATGTCTGAATACTATTCGCAACCCTTTGCCCGGCGGCCCTCGGTTGGAGTCGACGTGGGTGGTATCATGGTTGGTGGGGGCGCGCCCGTTGTTGTTCAATCGATGACCAATACGGATACCGCCGATATCGACGGTACGGTGGCACAGGTGGCGGCGCTTTCCCGTGCAGGCTCGCAGATCGTTCGCATTACTGTTGACCGGGATGAATCTGCGGCGGCGGTTCCCAAAATCCGAGAGCGGCTCGACCGCCTTGGCCTTTCTGTCCCGCTCGTGGGTGATTTTCACTATATCGGTCACAAGCTTCTGGCCGATCATCCGGCTTGCGCTGAGGCATTGGCGAAATATCGCATCAATCCGGGCAATGTCGGCTTCAAGGACAAGAAGGATGCGCAATTCGGTGCGATCATTGAAATGGCGATCCGCTACGACAAGCCCGTACGCATTGGGGTCAACTGGGGATCGCTCGATCAGGAACTTCTGACGGTCCTGATGGACCAGAACCACGCTGCAGGCGCGCCACTGACGGCGGAGCAGGTGACACGTGAGGCCATCGTCCAGTCAGCGCTTATTTCGTCACAACTTGCCGAAGAGATCGGCTTGCCGCGCTCGAAGATCATCCTGTCTGCCAAGGTCAGCCAGGTTCAGGACCTGATCGCCGTCTATGCCGAGCTTGCGCGGCGTTGCGACCATGCACTGCATTTAGGCCTGACCGAAGCCGGAATGGGTTCGAAGGGTATCGTCGCCTCGTCGGCCGCAATGGGTATCCTGTTGCAACAGGGCATTGGCGATACAATCCGCATTTCGCTGACGCCGGAACCGGGCGGCGATCGCACGCGCGAAGTGCAGGTGGCGCAGGAATTGTTGCAGACCATGGGTTTCCGCCAGTTCATTCCGATTGTCGCTGCGTGCCCCGGCTGCGGACGTACGACGTCGACAGTGTTTCAGGAGTTAGCGCAGTCGATCCAGAGCGACATCCGTACCAATATGCCGGTCTGGCGAGAGAAATACCCGGGTGTCGAGGCACTGAACGTTGCCGTCATGGGCTGCATCGTCAATGGACCTGGGGAATCCAAGATGGCCGATATCGGAATTTCACTGCCGGGAACCGGCGAAACGCCCTCCGCACCGGTCTTTGTCGATGGCAAGAAGGTGGCGACGCTGCGCGGCGCCGGTATCGCCCAGGAATTCCAGAAGATGGTGGCCGATTACATCGAGAACCGTTTTGGACAGGGCGCAGGTTCGCACGCGGCCGAATAATCGTCCGCGCTAATTCTTCCGCTCAGCGATAAAGTGTGCTGCATCCTTGAGCAGCGCTGCCTTTTCACCGAAAGGTGCCAGAAGATCTTCGGCTTGCGCGACCAAGCCCGCCAGTTGGCGCTTGGTCCATTCAACACTGTGCATCGATACGAGAGTGGCTTTACCGGCAGCAGCATCCTTGCCTGTCGCTTTACCCATGTTGCTCGCGTCCGCAGTTACATCGAGCAGGTCATCGGCAAGCTGAAAGGCGAGGCCAATGGCCGAACCATATTCCGCCAGCCGTTCGCGATCCTTGGTGTCGGCATGACCGATGATGGCGCCCGCCTCGCACGCGAAGCGGATCAGTGCCCCGGTTTTCATTGCCTGCAACCGGATGATGCCCTCTTCGTCCGGCTTGACATTCGCGGCTTCAAGGTCAAGCGCCTGACCGCCGGTCATGCCACCAATCCCGGAAGCGCGAGCAAGCGCCGCAATGAGCGCGACGCGGGCTTGTGCATCAAGTTCAGTCTCCTCGCTGGCGATCAGTGCGAACGCATAGGTCAGGAGGCTGTCCCCAGCGAGAATGGCGGCGGCTTCGTCAAATTTGCGATGCACGGTCGGCTGGCCGCGCCGCATATCGTCATTGTCCATGGCAGGCAGATCGTCGTGGACGAGCGAATAGCTGTGCACGCATTCGAGTGCTGCGGCGACGCGCAAGGCAGCAAGATTATCCGCGCCAAAGAGGGCGGCACTTTCCATCACCAGAAACGGACGCAGGCGCTTACCCCCGTTCAATACACCGTGCCGCATCGCAGCCATCAGGCGTGGCGGGCGGCTGATCTCGCCGCTTTGCGGCCGATCGGACAGCAATTCAGACAGCAGCGTCTCGACCGATGCTGTGCGTTGCTGCAGTGTGATCTGGAACAATGAGAAACCGGAATCTGTCATCATGTTATGGCAATGACCGGAAAATGGCTCTCCGGTCAATGGCCGTATAGGGTCGTGATTATGATTTTGCGGCGGACCCTGTGTGTAGAGTGCGGAAAATCACAGAAAGAATTCCCTTCCGAGGCTCTTTGCTCTATGTCCAACGGGAGTTTTTTAGAGCGGACGGGATGTGTGACGAGGGTTCTGGTCAGAAATAAGCGGGGCAGAGGTTATCTGGTTGATCCCGGCCGTTCACCTTTTGGCCGGATCACGCGTTATTTGATTCTGATCGGAATCATCCTGATCATGCTGCCGATCATCCTGCTCAGTCTTTACAGACTGCCATTTGTCCATCCGGTTTCCACGTTGATGGTGAAAGATCTCGCGACGTTTTCCGGTTATGACCGCCGTTGGGTATCCATGGACCAAATTTCTCCGACACTCGTCAATTCAGTGATGATGTCGGAAGATGCCAGGTTCTGTTTCCATTCGGGTGTTGACTGGGATGCACTGAATTCCGTGGTTTCCGACGCAATCGATGGCGAACAAACGCGCGGTGCGTCGACGATCACAATGCAGACGGCCAAGAATCTGTTCCTCTGGACCAGCCGCTCCTTCATCCGCAAAGGTCTTGAAGTGCCACTCGCTGTCATTACAGACCTTATCCTGCCTAAGCGGCGGTTGATGGAAGTCTATCTGAATATCGCCGAATGGGGACCAGGAATCTACGGTATCGAAGCCGCCGCCCAGCACCATTTCAAGGTCAGTGCTGCCAATCTTTCGCCGCGTCAGGCTGCTTACCTAGCCGTAACCTTGCCTAATCCAATCGTACGGAATCCGGCAAAGCCAGGTCGGGGGATGCAGACATTGGCACGGGTCAATGAGCGCCGGGCGCGCGGTGCCGGTGCCTACATCGGCTGTGTCAAATAACAGCGACCAAGGTATAAATTCGCGGGATACGGCAGCCGTGACAAAAAATATACGACTCCTGCTGGTCAAAAGGTCTCAAGACGTGTATAGCCCAGCCGAACTTTCCGGAATTTTGTCCATTGTGACAGGCTCGATCGGGCCAGTGCCGGATTTTGACTGATTACTGGAGCTGGAACAATGGCTGTACCTAAACGAAAAACTTCTCCGTCGAAGCGCGGCATGCGCCGTTCCGCCGACGCGCTGAAGGCACCGACATACGTCGAAGACAAGAATTCAGGCGAACTGCGCCGTCCGCATCATGTCGATCTGAAGACCGGCATGTATCGCGGCCGTCAGGTTCTGACGCCGAAAGAAGGCTGATCTCTTCTTCGAATTCGTGATAAAAAGACCGGCCCTTGTGCCGGTCTTTTTTATTTGTGCACACGGTTTGCTGGGGAGAAGACGCAGTGATTTCGAACATTCCATTGATGATAGTGCCGCTTGTTGTCTTCAATCTGGTTATCGCCGGATTGGCGGGTGTCGGCGGCGCTGACCCGTGGGCGACGGAGCTTTATTCAATGCACATGCTGTCCGGCGGCACCTGGCGCATGACTTTGGGCGACCTGATGATGGTTCTGTCGCTAGCATTGCTGTTCTTCGAGATCATGAAGTCGGCACGCACCAGCGATGCATCGGTTATCGATCATTTGCTGTCGATATTCGTCTTCGTCGCCTTCCTCGTGGAGTTCCTGCTCGTCCCCAGCGCCTCGCACTCACTGTTCTTCATTCTTATGGCGATGGCATTCTTCGATATTTTGGCGGGGTTTACGGTTTCCTTGCGTTCCGCTGGCCGCGATGTGAATTTCCGGTAAATCCAGATTGTTTGATTAATCCGGGAGCGTTCGCAACCGCTGTGCAAGAAAGTCACGCATAGCCGGATCCTCGCACAGACCGATAGCGCGACCATAGGCGATGCGAGCCTCGCCGAGGCGGCGCAGGCGTGCGAGCAAATGCGCCGCAAGTGCCCAATAGGGCTGGTAATTCCTGACAGCTTCGGCGGGAATCGCTTCAAGCTGAGCCCAACTGGCAGCGGCGCTACGTGCTTCCGCTAGGGCGGCCGCCCGGCCAACCAGGGCACCAATCGTTGGCGTATGGACAACCAGTCCCTCATGGAGCAGGGCAATCGCCTCCCAATTGGTATGGCCCGTTATTGCGCGCTGCGCATGCACCGACTGAATCGCTGCTTCCAGCTGAAAGCGCCCGACGCAACCCGATTGCGCAGCTACCTTCAGCAATTGCTCGGCTTCGCTGATCATCGGTTTCGCCCAGTGCTCCGTATCCTGCTCTGAGAGTGGTACATAGGCTCCAGTGGAATTGCGCCGCGCTTCACGTCGCGATTCACAATGCAGCATAAGTGCAAGGAGCCCCCGGATCTCCGCCTCATCGGGCATGAGCCGCAGAAGCATACGGCACAGGTCGATTGCTTCAAGCGCCAGACCCTTGCGGCGTGGGTCAGCACCGGCCACGTCATCCCAACTGCTACCATAGGCGGCGTATATGGCCTCCAGCACAGCTTCAAGACGCGCAGGTAAATCCCTCGCCATAGGCACTTCGAAAGCGATACCTGCATCACGGATCTTGCGCTTTGCCCGGGCCAGGCGCTGGCCCATGGCGGCGGGCTGTATCAGAAAGGCGGAGCCTATGCGTGCTGCATCCAGTCCGAGCAATATCTGGAGCATGAGCGGCGTGCGCGCAGTGGGTTCGATCGCTGGATGGGCGCTGATGAACAGCAGTTTCAGCCGCTCGTCAGGAAATGAAATATTGGCGTCTGCTACAGCATGGGCCTCGTCTGCTATCATGAGCAAGGCTGGCAACGCTTCTGTTCTTACACGGGCATGGCGTCTGGCATCAGTCATCCGATTACGCGCGACAGTCAAAAGCCATGCCTCGGGCTTGTCCGGTATGCCATTGCGCGGCCAGGATTCCAGAGCCGAGGCAAAAGCGTCGGCGAGCGCGTCTTCGGCTGCTCCAACGTCATGCGAGCGAGCAGCGAGGAATGCGATCAACCGGCCATAGGAGTCACGCGCCGCCATTTCGATAACGCGGCGCGCGTCACTATCTTCCATATCAGCCTGGCATCTGAATATTGGGCCTCACCTCGACCACGCCACCAGCGATGGCTGCAGGGCAGCGGGCTGCCCAGCCAAGCGCTGTGTCGAGATCGGGGACGTTGATGACGTAGAACCCGCCCAATTGCTCCTTCGTGTCGGCATATGGTCCGTCTTGAACCATGCGCTGGCCATTATGCAACTTCACCGTCGTCGAGGTGTCGGGAGCCTGGAGCCCGGCGCCGGTAACCATTATACCGGCTTCGCGGAGCACTTGCGAATAAGCCATCCATCCGGCGCGATAGTTTTCCTGCTTGCTGGGATCGGTTCGGGCTGCGTATGCGTTCTGCTGTTTCGTAAGCCAAAATCGTGTAGTTCATGGCAGTTCCTTTCGGGTTTAAAGCGCGAAAGACATGCGCTCGATGCAATGACGGCTTATCAGAACGCATTTTGACACGAATTGCAGAGATTCTTTGTGCGAAGCTATTTCAGCTCGATTTCGATGAAAGCATATTCGCCATCATTGGCGTTGATGACATCATGCTCGACGCCTTCCGAGCGGAAATACGGCACGCCCTTCTTCATGTCGGCGAAGGCTTCGCCTTCGTTCGTCAAGAGCTTCACGCGGCCATCCGTCAGTGGGACGACGACATAGTCATGTCCGTGTCGGTGCCAGCCGGTGTTGTCGCCAACGCCAAAACGATACTCGGTAACGATGACCCGATCATTGTCAATGAAGACTGTAGCTTTGGCCGATCCCGTCATTTTCGTTCCTTGCCTGGTGCGTTCCCTCGGACAATCCGAAGGAACGCTCGATGAATAAATTCAGCTCTGGCCGCCATCTCCAACAAAGCCCGCAGCCTCAATGCCAGCAATTGCTGCCACTTCATCATTGTCGGATGTGTCGCCAGTAATGCCGACGGCACCAAGAATTTCGCCCTTGGCATTTTTCACGAGAACGCCCCCGGCCACCGCAATAACATGCCCGCCGGACGCGGCAACCAGACCTTCCACGAAATGCGGACGCTCCTTGGCAAATTTTTCCACAGTGCGCGAACCGGCGCCGATGGCGAGAGCGCCGAAGGCCTTGCCGAAGGCAATTTCAAACCGCAGCATGGACGCACCATCCTGTTTCTGGAACGCCTTGAGGTGACCGCCTGCATCCAGTACGGCGACCGATAAAGGGCGCAACCCAAGTTCCGTTCCCTTGGCAAGGGCGGCCTTGATGATCGTGTTGGCTTTGGAAAGTGTAATCTGGGCCATGATGTTCTCTTTCATGCTTTCTATTGCCCGCGGCTGCCGAAGGCGGCGCCGGGTTTTGTGTCACGCTGGTGATGCTTGATCGTTATTTGTCGAGAGAGTCGAGCTTGCGCTGCATGGCAGCGATCTGTTCTTTCAACTCATCCAGCCCGGTATCCCTGGTTGGCTTTTCAGAGACGGGCGCGTCTTCAGATTCTGTCGCTCCGCCAGTTTTGCCAAGCGGGAAAGGTGTGAACATGCGCATCGCGTGCTGCAGCATTTCCGTATTTCGGCGAACCTGTTCCTCGACAAGCTTTATCGGAGCGCTGACATTCATCATATCCATTGGTGTCTTGCCAAAGGCTGCTGTCAACTGCTCGCGCATGCGCTCCTGCTCCTTGGCAAAGGCAGACATGGATTGTTCAAGGAATGTTGGCAGCACGACTTGCATCTGATCGCCATAATAGGCAATCAACTGACGCAGGAACGGGATTGGCAGCATGTTCTGCCCCTCCTTGTTCTCCAATTCAAAGATGATCTGGGTCAGGACTGAATGGGTGATGTCTTCGCCGGTCTTTGCATCCTGTACCGTAAAATCCTCATTCCGCTTCACCATATCGGCCAAATCTTCGAGCGTCACATAGGTGCTGGTGCCGGTGTTGTAGAGACGCCGGTTGGCGTATTTCTTGATGACGATATCGCCAGTTTTACTTGCCATTGCTCAACTCCCCCAACCTCATGCCTATTACCGAATTTGCGTGCCGGCTTACGGATAGACCTCGGAGGATAGGGGCAAAGTGCTTCAATTCAAAGCGATTTGTGCAGCGCATCCAACGCAGTGCATGGGCGTCTATGCTGCAGTGCGAAATGGATAATTTCGCCTTAGACTTAAATGGGCCTTGTCAAACGGTTGCTGGGAGGGAATTCTGTCCGGGAATGTGCTGTATGAATTCAGCATGACAAATATGAGGAAACGTCCATGACCCAATCGATCGTTATCGTCAGTGCCGCCCGCACTCCTGTTGGATCATTCAATGGCGCATTCGCCAATGTCCCGGCACACGAACTGGGTGCCGCCGTCATCAAGGAAGTGCTCAATCGCGCGGGTGTCGATTCTGCAGACGTCGATGAAGTGATCATGGGTCAGGTGCTGGGCGCGGGCGAGGGGCAGAATCCGGCTCGCCAGGCCGCGATGGCTGCAGGTATTCCGCAGGAGGCTACGGCGTGGGGACTCAACCAGCTTTGTGGTTCGGGTCTGCGCGCAGTGGCACTTGGCATGCAGCAGATCGCAACAGGCGATGCGGAGATCATCGTCGCGGGCGGTCAGGAATCCATGTCGATGGCGCCGCATTGTTCGCATCTTCGCGGCGGTGTGAAGATGGGTGATTTCAAGATGATCGATACGATGATCAAGGATGGCCTGACCGATGCATTCCACGGCTACCACATGGGAATTACGGCGGAGAACATTGCACGCAAGTGGCAATTGACCCGCGAAGAGCAGGATAATTTCGCCCTGGGCTCGCAAAACAAGGCCGAGGCAGCGCAGAAAGCCGGAAAGTTCAAGGACGAAATTGTCCCGTTTACGGTCAAGACACGCAAAGGCGATGTCGTCGTTGCCGACGATGAATATATCCGGCACGGCGCGACACTGGATTCACTGGCAAAACTGAGGCCCGCTTTCGACAAGGATGGCACGGTGACTGCTGGTAACGCATCGGGTCTTAATGATGGTGCTGCCGCCGTCGTCTTGATGAGCGAGGAAGAAGCCCAACGCCGTGGAATCAAGCCTCTGGCGCGAATCGTTTCCTGGGCTACGGCTGGTGTTGATCCGGCAATCATGGGAACGGGCCCAATCCCCGCATCGCGCAAGGCGCTGGAAAAAGCCGGTTGGAAGCCGGAGGATCTCGATCTCGTTGAAGCAAATGAAGCTTTCGCTGCGCAGGCCTGCGCGGTCAACAAGGACCTTGGCTTCAATCCGGATATCGTCAACGTCAACGGCGGCGCCATAGCCATCGGTCACCCCATTGGCGCCTCGGGTGCCCGCGTTCTCAATACTCTGCTATTCGAATTGAAGCGCCGTAACGGGACAAAGGGCCTCGCAACGCTTTGCATCGGCGGCGGCATGGGTGTCGCGCTCTGTGTGGAGCGCATCAAGGACTGATGATCATTTCAACCGGCTCAATTATGGTTGAGCCGGTTTTTCAGCGGCGGGTGGTGGCATTGCAACCATACCGTGCACTTCTATCCTTTTATCACCACACTTCGTTTGAGAGAAATCCGTTTAAGGGAGGGCACAATGACAAAAACGGCAATCGTGACAGGTGGAACACGTGGTATTGGCGCTGCCATTTGCGTGGCTTTGAAAGCGGCTGGCTACAAGGTCGCGGCAAACTACGCCGGCAATGATGACGCGGCGAAGAAATTCAGCAAGGAAACGGGAATCGCTACCTATAAATGGGACGTATCGAATTATGAGGAATGCGCTGCTGGGATTGCCAAAATAGAGGCCGATCTCGGCCCTGTAGCCGTGCTAGTGAATAATGCCGGCATCACCCGGGATGCGATGTTCCACAAGATGGCCCCGGGTCAGTGGAGCGAAGTGATCAATACCAACTTGACCGGTCTCTTCAACATGACCCATCCGGTTTGGACCGGCATGCGCGATCGTAAATTCGGGCGAGTAATCAACATCTCTTCCATCAACGGGCAGAAGGGGCAGGCCGGACAGGTCAACTATTCGGCGGCGAAGGCTGGTGATATCGGGTTTACAAAGGCGCTGGCGCAGGAAGGCGCACGCGCGGGAATTACCGTCAATGCCATTTGCCCCGGTTACATCGGAACCGAAATGGTGCGGGCGATCGACGAGAAGGTGCTTAACGAGCGCATCATACCACAGATCCCGGTCGGGCGTCTGGGCGAGCCCGAGGAAGTAGCGCGCTGTGTCGTGTTTCTCGCTTCCGACGATGCGGGATTCATCACTGGCTCGACGATCTCGGCAAATGGCGGACAATATTTCAGCTGATCGAAGACCAGATATGAAGCGCCGCTCATCCCAACGATGCGCGGCGCTTTTAACTTTCTGTTGACCCTGAATTACCAAATCTGGGGAGGAATGCTGGTAAAGGATCAAATGAATCTTGTCCTAGCCGGGCTCGCTCTCCAGCCGGTTTCTATGATTCTTGGAGCTTCGATGCAAAATGTGACGGTGAACAAAGCATGAAAATTCACCGGGCGCTGATTCGTCGCCGATTCGTTCCGGTTTTGATCAAAATGTTGACGGAGTTGATGGCCAAAAGCAAACATCCGTTAACTAACTATAAGTAATCGTTACGATTTCATTAATTTCTCAGTCAGCAGCAACAACTTTGCGAGATCAAAATTTCAAAGGTTAAAATGGGCCAGATAATCACACCGGCATGCCAATCGGCGATTCAGCATGTAGTGCGACTCCGGTCGTGAAAAGCTACATATGGCCGTGAACAAATCAGGAATCTCCTCCTAACGCTGATTCGTAGCTGATTCGTTCTGCTCGCGTTCTATTTCCTAATGGAACACTCCGTGAATCAGTTCGCGATTGTTTATCTGAAGGGTCCCGCATACTTTCTGTCGGATGCTGAAAATGCTATTCGGAACGCATGCCCGGCTCGCCTCGCTCGTTTGGTCAGGCCGTCGCGCCGGTATTGGAATGTAATTGATGAACCTTATGCCCACTCCCGAACTTCCCCTCGTTTTGACGGGCCGCGATGTCACAGCCGTCCTGGGGCCGACCAATACAGGGAAAACGCATCTCGCCATCGAGCGGATGCTGGCGCACCAGACAGGCATGATCGGCCTGCCGCTGCGGCTTTTGGCACGCGAGGTTTATAATCGTGTAGCGGAACGGGTGGGAGTAGCGAATGTTGCGCTGATCACAGGCGAAGAAAAGATCAATCCGCCTGGTGCCCGCTACGCAGTCTGCACGGTCGAAGCCATGCCGCGCCAGACAGATATGGACTTCATCGCGATCGATGAAGTGCAGCTCGCGAATGATCTGGAGCGTGGCCATATCTTCACCGACCGGATTTTGCATCTTCGCGGCCGTCAGGAAACCTTGCTGCTTGGCGCCGCTACCATGCGTGGAATTCTGGAGAAGCTTTTGCGGGGGATTTCAGTCATAACCCGCCCCAGATTATCAAACCTGGCCTATGCAGGGTCGAAGAAGATCACCCGGCTGCCCCCGCGTACAGCTGTTGTCGCCTTTGCGGCTGAAGAGGTTTATGCGATTGCCGAGCTTATTCGGCGGCAGAATGGCGGTGCGGCCGTTGTGATGGGTGCGCTTAGTCCGCGCACGCGTAATGCCCAGGTCGATCTCTACCAATCGGGTGACGTCGACTACCTGGTTGCGACTGACGCTATCGGCATGGGTCTTAACCTCGATGTGGATCACGTCGCCTTTGCTCAAGACCGCAAGTTCGATGGCTATCAGTTTCGGGATCTGTCGCCAGCAGAAATCGGTCAGATCGCTGGTCGCGCCGGCCGGCATTTGCGTGATGGCACATTCGGCGTGACCGGCCAGGTGTCTGGCTTCTCCGACGAACTGGTACAGCGCGTCGAAACACATGCGTTTGATTCCGTCAAAATCCTGCAATGGCGAACGGCACGTTTCGACTATTCCAGCCTCGATGCGCTGAAGCGATCTATCGATACACCCGCACCGATTGAAGGGCTAACGCGGGCTCTCCCGGCTGTCGATCAGCAGGCACTTGAGTTTTTGTCGCGTGATCCCGACGTGGCACCACTTGCCAGCACGCCGGAACGTGTGGCACTGCTGTGGGACACCTGCGCGCTACCAGACTATCGCAAAATCGCGCCGGCGCAGCACGCGGATATCATCGCGTCGATCTATACCGATCTTGCTGAGTCGGGGCATGTGAATGAGAACTACATGGCCGAAGAGGTCCGCAGGGCCGATTCCACCGATGGCGATATTGACGCGTTGTCGCGGCGCATCGCCCAGATCAGAACCTGGACTTTTGTGTCTCATCGGCCCGGATGGCTGGCAGATCAGGCACATTGGCAAGAAAAGACGCGTGAAATAGAGGACAGATTATCAGATGCACTGCATGAACGGTTGACGAAACGCTTCGTAGACCGCAGGACAAGCGTGCTTATGAGGCGCCTGAGAGAGAATACAATGCTAGAAGCCGAAATTAGCCCTGCCGGGGACGTTGTTGTCGAAGGGCACCATGTTGGACGTTTGGATGGGTTCCGTTTCACGACGGATGCCCAAGTCGATGGAACCGATGCGAAAGCCATTAAGGCGGCCGCACAGAAAGCCCTGGCGACGGAGTTTGAAACCCGTGCAGAACGCTTTGCCGCTTCGGCGAATGGCGATTTTGCTCTGGGCTCGGACGGGACCTTGCGCTGGATCGGCGCTCCGGTTGCGTCTGTCGTTTCGGGCGAACAGGCACTCAAGCCCCGTGCGGTGTTGCTGGCCGACGAGCAACTGACCGGTCCGGCTCGCGACAAGGTTGCGGCGCGGGTCGATCGTTTCCTGGCACATCACATCGAATCCGTGCTGAAGCCGCTTGTCGATCTCGCCAATGCCGACGCACTCATCGGCATCACCAAGGGTTTGGCCTTCCAGCTGGTCGAGAATTTCGGTGTCTTGCAACGCCGGGACGTTGCGGAAGATGTCCGCGATCTCGATCAGGACTCTCGCGCGGCTCTCCGCCGCCTTGGCGTCCGTTTTGGTGCGTATCATGTATTCCTGCCTGCATTGCTCAAACCCGCTCCAGCGGCGCTGCTGACGCTTTTGTGGGCGCTCAAGGAAGATGCAAAAGATCGTCCGGGCTACGGCGATGTGGTGCAAGTCCTGTCGGCCGGCCGTACATCTGTTGTGACTGACCCGGGCTTTGATCCAGCTTTCTATCGTCTGGCCGGTTATCGGCTCCTTGGACGGCGAGCGGTACGTATCGACATTCTCGAGCGCCTGGCGGATCTTATCCGGTCCGCACTCGCGTGGAAGCCCGGTACGGGCACTCGGCCGGATGGTGCCTATGATGGCACGCGTTTTGTGGTCACACCGGCGATGATGTCAATTCTCGGTGCGACTGCCGACGATATGGAAGAGATCCTGAAAAATCTCGGCTACCGCCAGGAAGCTACCGATGCGGCGATCGTTGCCGCGAAACTCTCCGAACTTGATATAGCACCAGCGCCTGCCGTTCAGCAGGAAAGCGATGAGGCCGCGACGGAAACGGTGTCTGTGGAAGCTGGTGCAGAAGTATCCGAAGTATCGCCGGCCGTACCGGAAACTGCGGAAATAACCGCTGGAGCCGTGCCAGAACGAGTGGTCGATACCAGCGAGCCCACGGAAGAACCTGCCGTTATTGCTCCCGAAGTCCTTGAAGACACGCCAAAGCCGATACTACTCTGGCGCCAGGCGCGCTTTGAAGGCCGCAACAATCGGGGCAATCACGAAAAGCGCGAACATCCGAGAGGCGGTCAGGCACGCAATACTCAGGGCGAGCAGCGAGCACCCCGGCCGGAGCGAAATGCAAACCAGCAGAATGAACGCGGTGAGCGCAAGGAGCATTTTCGCGGCAAGGGCAAGCCAGGTGGCAACGAGCGGTTCAAGCAAGACGGTAGCAAGCCCACAGGCAAACCGCAGATCCAGGCTAAGCGTCCTGAACGTGAAGAACGCCCGGTCAAGATCGATATGGATTCGCCCTTCGCCAAGTTGCTGGCGCTGAAGGAACAACTGAAGAAGTAACTGGAACGGCCTTAAATGACGGGAGCGGAAAGGCAGCGCATCGACAAATGGCTGTTCTTCGCGCGGGTCGTTAAATCCCGGTCCTTGGCCGCCAAGCTTGTGTCAAGCGGTAGCGTCCGGTTCAACAAAGACAAGATCGATCAGCCGTCACTGGGTGTGAAGTCCGGTGATGTGCTGACGATTACCCTCGATCGGCGCATCCTGGTTTACAAAGTCTTGTCAGCCGGAACGCGCCGCGGTCCGGCTGAAGAGGCGCAGACATTATATGAGGATATGTCTCCTCCCCCTCCACCGAAAGACCACCTGAACCGCCTCGATGGGTTGCCCAAGCGCGACTCCGGCAGCGGCCGCCCGACGAAGCGTGAACGGCGGCAGGTAGATCGTCTGATGCTGGGGGATGATGACAATTCAGATGATTAAGATTGCGCGTTTGCGAAAATCAGGGCTTTCGTCGAAATAATCTCCAATATTGACCACCAGCCTAAAATATTATTTCACAATATGCGCTAGCAAGGGACAATGATTGCTTGTCGCTCAGGCATCGCAATGCGATGAATGGCGCCGTGAGTACTTGGGTAATGGCCCATGTCGGGTGTGACGAAGACCAACTTCGGCGTTTGGACATGATGCAGGCCGCGTTCTGGTGCCGCAGCTTATTTTCCCCCCTTGTCAGCCCGGCGTCAAATCGTTACCTCAACCGCTGACACGCTGATAGTGGTGTCTTCAGGAGCCAGTAAATGACTTATGTTGTGACCGACAATTGCATCCGCTGCAAATATATGGATTGCGTTGAGGTCTGTCCCGTCGATTGTTTTTACGAAGGTGAGAACATGCTTGTCATCCATCCGGATGAGTGCATCGATTGCGGCGTGTGCGAACCTGAATGCCCGGCCGAAGCTATCAAGCCGGACACCGAGCCGGGCCTCGACAGCTGGTTGCAGTTGAACTCGGAATATGCAGAAAAATGGCCGAACATATCTGCAAAGCGCGACGCGCCCGCCGATGCCAAGGAGATGGACGGTGTCGAAGGCAAGTTTGAAAAGTTCTTTTCGCCGGCGCCTGGTGAGGGCGACTGAAATATTCTTCGAATCTGAACATTGCCAAGCTTGATTTGTCTCAATATGCAAGTCTTGCAATCAGCCTATTTTTGAGCAAGTGCAGCAAAAAGTTGATTCTAATCACTTTTCGTGTTATTGTGCCGGGATATGTTGATCATTGGACGTCAATTTCGTGGCGCTAAAGCATAAATCACCAATCGGCTAGATTTTTTTCGGACCTATCAGTTCAGGGTATGGTTGTTTGTTTTTCCATCCCGCTGCTTTGTCCGGATTGCTTTTGCGTGAAAATATTGGCGGCCGACAAACCGGGTTCCGGTTTCCAGTGATTGGTTTAGCCGGTGCGTTTTGCCGGGCGCAGCAAGGAGTAATTAAGCGCATGACAGCAGTTCAGCAGAAAAAAACCGCCCAGCGTATTGGATTTAAGACGGGCGAGTTTATTGTATATCCGGCACACGGCGTAGGTCAAATTGTCAATATTGAAGAACAGGAAGTTGCGGGCCACAAGCTGGAACTGTTCGTTATTGATTTTCAGAAGGACAAGATGCGCTTGAAGGTTCCGGTTGCCAAGGCAACAGCCATTGGTATGCGCAAACTTTCCGAGACAGACTATGTCGATCGTGCATTGAAGGTGGTGCAGGGTCGCGCCCGTATCAAGCGCACCATGTGGTCCCGCCGTGCGCAGGAATATGATGCGAAGATCAATTCAGGTGACCTCATCTCGATTTCGGAAGTTGTCCGCGATCTTTTCCGCGCTGACAATCAGCCGGAACAATCCTATTCGGAACGCCAGCTTTATGAAGCAGCGCTTGACCGTATGGCCCGTGAAATTTCCGCCGTCAACAAGATGTCAGAAACCGAAGCTGTACGCCTGATCGAAGTTAATCTTGCAAAGGGACCGAAGCGCGGTGCCAAGACTGAGGCTGACGCAGAAGCCGATGCCGACGTTGTCATTGAAGACGAGCAGGAAGAAGCCGCATAATAGCGGATTCATCCAATCCAATAAAAGAGCCCGGCATTGCCGGGCTTTTTTACTGTCATTCGCTGATAATCTTGACTTTGTCGCCGACCGAAACGGTGCCGCCGGGCGGCAGTGCGTTGATCAGACGGAAGAGATCAAGCTTGCGGTCTGTCCCCATGATCTGGCTCGACAGGGTAACGAGGGTATCTCCGGGTTTTACTGTAACAACACGGATGCGCAGAGGCTTGATGCTGGCCTTTTCCTGGGATGTCAGCAGTCGGAAGCTCTGGATGACCGTTTGCGAGGCAGGCGTCAGCGCGGTACTGCCCGTTGGCGCCGCGGTAAGGAAGCGATAGATTCGATTGCCGGCATTGACGACAAATATGTCGAACTCCCAGCGGTCAGCCCTGGCCTTGGCACTTGCTGCAGGCATGCCATTAAAGGTTGTGGCCGTGACGCTCGCCTCATCAAGACCCGTTACCCAGCCGCTGCGCATGTAGTCCGTCATTGAAGGGTTGCCGGAGACTTGCGTTCCATCGAAGCGGATCGCGACTTCGCCCGGTCCGGTTGCCATGACGGCATCAGCACTATTGTCGATGACGAACCCGTCGGGGACGGTAAAGCTCACGCCAAGTAGCGGGTGAACGAAGCTTCGACCGCGCACATAACCTTCTTCGGGAGTATCGCCGTAGAGAATGCCATCGATGCCTTGCAGGAAGGAATCGCGATCCGTCGTGCCAACACCCGGAGCACCGATACGACGGGCATGGCCGCGCGCGAGTTCGATGCGCTGGGGTGCCGAAGGGTGGCTCGCAAGAAAGTCGAGGCTGGCATCTGTTGCGCCGGAGACATTGCGGAAGTCAGCATAGGAGGCCATGGATTGCAGGAAGCGCGCAGCAGCAAACGGATCGTAGCCCGCCTCGCCGATCATCTTGATGCCAATGGCATCCGCCTGCAGTTCCTGATTGCGTGAGAACTGCGCCATGCGCAGCTTGCCGCGGATCAAGGCTTCACGTCCGGCACTGTCATCCTGCAGAACTTCGGAGACAACACGGCCGGCAATCTGGGCTTCCTGTTCGCGTTGCTGGCGTTCGATGCCGTGATTGGCGATCACATGGCCCATTTCATGCGCGATGACAGCAGCAAGTTCGGCGCTGTCATTGGCAAGGGCAAGCAAACCGCGGGTTACATAGAGATAACCGCCGGGCAGAGCAAAGGCATTGATGTTAGGCGAGTTCAGAATGGTGATGCGATAGGTATGGGTCGGATTGTCGGAGACGGTGGTCAGATTTCCGACGACCTTGGCGACCATGCGTTCGAGTTTGGCGTCCTTGTACTCGCCGCCATAGGTCGCGAGAATGCGCGGATGCTGTTCCGCGCTGAGTTTTGCCAACCGGTCGTTCTTCGTGACATTGTCGACGGTTACCGGGTTGGACGAGGGCCCCAGCCCATCTTCCTTGCTGATGTCGAGCACCTGGCAGCCCGACAAAAACGCAAGCAGTAGTGTCGCCGAGACAAGATTCCTAGCGCGTGCGGCTGGATGAAACCATCCGTTGCTTGTGGGGGAATTGTGCGAACCCAGAATCATGTCCTCGTTGTCGTCGCGTGCCAGCAGACTCGTACGTCTCTGTTCTTGCTAGCCCGACAAGCAGCCTTGAGCAAGAATTTGATTGTTTTTCTTAATGAAGCCAAGGCGTCGAAAATATGTCAAAGGCCAGAGTCTTTTGCACCGAGGTATTTCCGCAACAGCGAAGGCCCTCTGTCCAACAACAATTCTTTCGCTGGGCCTGAGGCGACAATTTTGCCGTTTTCGAGAAAAAATAGCGTTGAAGGCAGACGCAAAGCATCTTCGGGATGGTGCGTTACCATGACGACTGTCATGCCCGTTTCCCTTTGCAAGTCGCCGACAAGATCAAGCATTTCGTGCCGCAAGGCCGGACCGAGCGATGCAAATGCCTCGTCGAGCAAAAGCACGGGCCGGTTGCGCACAAGGGCGCGGGCGATCGCTACGCGCTGGCGCTCGCCGCCGGACAGCGCTTCCGGCTTTCGCTTTTCCTTGCCGGCAAGACCAGCCTTGCGGATCGCTTCGCCTACGGCAGCGTGGTCCGCATCACCCAGTCTGAGATCAGGCCTGCGGCCAAGTCCGATATTGGCGGCGACATCGAGATGCGCGAAGAGATTGTTTTCCTGGAAAACCATGGAGACGGGGCGTTGGGCCGGCGCAACATGAGTCATATCTGCGTCGCCGATCAGAATCCGGCCAGCCTTCGCGGGTTCAAACCCGGCGATGAGATTGAGCAGCGTCGATTTCCCCGATCCACTCGGGCCAATGACTGCGGCGATCGTCGATGGATCTATGGTGAAATCGAAATGCATTGCCATATCGCCAAAATCGAAATTCACAGCGTCGAGCCGGATCGAGGCCCCATTGCCGGCCTGAGGGTTGGAAAGCTCAGGCATCGTTTCCAACCTCTTTTTTCGCCATCGTGTTTGCACCCCTGTCGGCAATTATCATCAAAACCAGGCACAGCAAACCGAGGATCAGAGCCAAGCCAGCCGCGTCGTCGGTGCGATAGCTTCCCATTCGCTGCAACAGCAGAAACGGGAGTGTCTGGATAAAGTCATTGCCGAAAAGAGCGATGGTGCCAAGATCGCCCAGCGACAGTGCCATGGCAAAGGCAAAGGCAACGCCCAACGGCCGCTTGAGCCCCGGCCAGTCAATGAGCCGAAACCGGTTCCATCCGGTAATGCCGAGCTGTGTACAGAGCCGGTTGTGACGGCTTGCAGCCGTATCCCAGGAAGGGCGCAGAATGCGGAAGGCAAAAGGGATCGCCATCGCCGCATTGACGCTCACGACCATGATAGGGGCGAGGCTGAACGGATCGACGAAATGGCGCGACAGGATGAACCAGCCCGCGCCGATCACGATAGGCGGCACCACCATGATCAGGCTTGCGCCGAGATCGAGCGAACGCTCGAACAGTCCCGGCGGCGCATAATGACGTTTGCTGGACAGATATTCGCGGGCCATCACCAGTGCGAGCGATACTACCAGTGAAATCGCTGCAGCGCCCGCGCCGAGGACGAGGCTGGTCACAATTGCCCGCCAGACAAGGCTTTCGCTGAGAAGCCGGGAGAGATCCGCGGCCAAGCCGGAAACAACGGTTCCAGCCATTGGCAATCCAACAAACAGCAGTCCAAGAACGATCAGCACCCCATTGACCAGCTTTGCGCGGCGCGATGGCTGGTGAAAGCGGCGCGTTGCCGTATGCAGGCTGAAGCCTTCCTCCGCAGGCCGCCCTGTCCGGCTTAGAAGGAGCAGGACAGCGATGGTCAGGCACAATTGTACCAGGGTCAGGGATACCGCACGGGCAATATCGAAGTCGAAATGCAGCGACTGGTAGATTGCAACCTCCAGTGTTGTCGCACGCGGTCCGCCGCCAAGCGTGAGGACGATGGTGAAGGAGGTGATGCACAGCATGAAGATCAGGCCCGAAATGCCGGAGAGGTTGCGCAGGATCACTGGCCATTCGATCAACCGGAACCGTGCCCAACCTCGCATACCCAGCTGCGACGAGAGTTTCCAGTAATCTTCGGGAATGGAATCAAGGCTCGAAAGGATGAGACGTGCCGCCAGCGGCAGATTGAAAAACACATGGGCGATGAGAATGCCGGTCAGGCCATATATATTGGGAATGACATCGAGGCCGAGGCCACGGAAAGCTGCAGCGAGCAGACCGTTGCGACCATAAATGCTGGTGATGCCGAGGACCGCGACAAGTGCGGGCAGGGCCAGCGGCAGAGCGAAGAGCCGCAGGATCATCGCGCGTCCGGGGAAATCCGGATGCGCGTGCAGCGCGCGGGCAAGCGGAATGGCAAAGGCCACCGAGAGCAGCATGGAAAGGATCGCCTGCAGCAGTGTGAAGCGCGCGATCCTCCACAAATAACTGTCGAAGGCGGCGAAACCTTCCGTGCTGCCACGCAATGCTTCCATTGCAAGACTGAGCAACGCGCCGCCCGCGAGCACGGCCAGGAATGCGAGGGCGAGGGCCCCCGCCAGGGGTTTCGGTGAGCGGGCGGATATCACAGCGTTACAGGCTCATGGCAGACAGCCATTCATCGATCCAGGCCTTGCGGTTCCTTGAGACTTCCTCCGGCGAAAAGATTAATGTCTTTTCCGGTTTTACCAGCGTTTCAAAAGCCGGATTGAGCGGCGCGCTTGTCTTGGCGGCCGGGAACATCCAGTTGTTTTCCGGGATCGCATCCTGGAATGCGGTGCTGGTGATGAACGCCAGGAACTGCGCCGACAGCGGATTTTTTGCGCCGTTCACTGTTTGCGCGGCTACTTCCACCTGCAGATAATGACCCTCTTTAAATGCGGCAGCCTTGTAGCGTTCAGTCTTCTCCGCAATCAGATGATAGGCGGGCGAAGTGGTGTAGGAGAGAACAAATGGCGCTTCACCCTTGGTGAACAGGCCATAGGCTTCCGACCAGCCGGGCGTTACCGTCAACACGCGGTCCTTCAGCTTGCCCCAGGCTTCGCCAGCCTTGTCGCCATAGACCGATTTCACCCAGAGCAGCAGGCCGAGACCGGGTGTCGAGGTGCGCGGGTCTTCGATGACGATCTTCTGTTTCGGATCGCCTTCGACCAGTTCTTTCAGACTCGTGGGCGGATTTTTCAGTTTTTCGGTGTCATAGATGACGGCGAAATAACCATAGTCATAGGGAACGAATGTATCGTCCTTGTAACCTCCAGGAATGGCGATCGCACTGGTGTCGATGCCATGCGGTGCAAAGAGACCGGTTTGGCTGGCCTCATAGGTCAGGTTCGTGTCGAGGCCGAGAACGATATCGGCCTTTGTCGACGCCCCCTCAAGTTTCAGCCGGTTAAGCAGCGCAACGCCATCGGTGACTGCCACGAACTCGACGGTGCAGCTGCACTGCTTCTCGAAAGCGTCCTTGACTTTCGGACCTGGACCCCACTCTGCGGTGAAACTTTCATAGGTATAGACGGTTAGCTTGCCGTCGGCCTTTGCCGGGGCTGTCAGGCCGAGCGCCAGCGCGCCAACCAGAATTGCTGATTTCACAAGTGTATTGAACGGCCGCATCGGCGTCTCCTATGGTTACAATTCAAAAGGATTGATGCGCCGGCTTTTCCTGCCGCGTCTAATCCCTCCGCCGGTACAAACCGGATCAGGTTCCGCGGGTTGGCAGGATTTCTCCCAAAGCCTCTCAGCCTGTCTCAGTTGGACAGGCACCCCGTTAGAGCGTTGCAAACATTAAAGATAAAGCTGCAGCGGCGCAAGCAGGGTTACCTTGCTGTCTAACGATATACGCCTCCTTTGCCACGCCCGCCTTTGCGTCTGGCCATTGAGTTGGTGGGAAAGACGGGCGGTCGTCGAAGCGCGTCTTTTGGTAGTGATATGCGATCCGAAGACCGCCCGTCCGGCGTTTTTCTATCGCATCCGTTCCGCGTCGCGACGGCAGCGGCCGGGCTCGTAGCCCTTACCTGACCCACCGCCCCTCACAGTGCTCGTCCAGCACGCACCGGTCCTAGTACCGGCAGGGGAACCCTTGGACGCAACTTCCCCGGACAGCGGGTCATCCGTTACCCGCCATCGGAGGCGCCGATCCTCTCCCCGCTTCGAACGGCTCCGGAAGCAGTTCCCCGTGGAAAGGACCGAGTTAGAATAGCTGAGGTTGGAGGGTGTTGGATAAGTTGGCGGGAATATTTGAAAGCGGTGGGATCGTGCAAGGTTCGACCGGCACCTTTCTTCTCCAACAATGCAGGTGCCTCCCTCTCCGTCATCCTCGGGCTTGACCCGAGGACCCATGGCAAAGGGGCGAGAATTTATCCACCATCCCGACGCGATCCAGGGAACGAAACCGTCAACGCAAACGGCCATTGGGAATTTCACTTTGCTGGAATGCGTTGCGTGCCGTGATATCTCAGTCCTTCTCAACCGTGGGTCCTCGGGTCAAGCCCGAGGATGACGGAGAGGGAGGCGCTTTTCGATCACGGCAAGATCATCGCGAAACGATCCCTCTCTTGAATTTTCCAAGGATCACGTCGGGATAGTTTCGGTCCCGCTCCATCAAAGCTATGCGGCTGACCTTACCCATGCTATGGGCGATTCATGAGCAAATTCGTTATTCTTCTCGGCGGAATCGTCCATGTTACCGACCGTCTCCGGCAGCTCGTAGCCGGGGCCCGGGTTCTGGCGGCAGACGGGGGTATTGCGCATGCCGAAGCGCTGGGTCTCACACCGGAGCTCTGGCTTGGCGATTTTGACTCGACATCTCCTGAGCTCGATGCCCAGTACGCTGATGTGCCCCGTTCGGTTTTCCCCGCAGCCAAGGACATGACCGATGGTGAGCTGGCACTGAATGAAGCCTGGCGGCTCGGTGCCACCGAAGTCATCCTCTGCGGTGCGTTCGGCGGTCCGCGCACCGATCACACACTCCTGCATTTGACGATGGCGACCCGTTATGCGGCCGAAGGACGAAAGCTCGTTCTCTCCAGTGGCAGCGAGGAGGCGCACCCGCTGGTTGCAGGTTCCCATGACTTCGATTTTGCCGACGGAACCCCCTTCAGCATTGTTGCATTTACGCCATTGCAGGGGCTTTTTATCGAGGGCGCGCGCTGGCCTTTGGAAAATATGGAACTTTTTTTTGGTTCATCCCTTACAGTATCGAATGCTGTGTGTGGAAATCTCCACGTATCGCTCCATTCGGGTAAAGCAATCCTGATTGCTGCCCCGCAAGTTGCCTAACGCTTGTAAAACAAAGCGGAAAGTGTAATTGTTGCGGCACAGCATTGGGGACGCAAGCTGGTGAGTTTGGTTTTTAAACGGGAGAGGTCTTCCATGTTGAAAAGTTTGTCTACGATCGCAGTTGCAGGGCTTTTGGCACTTTCCGTGGCCGGTTGTACAACAAGTGACCAGCGTATAGCAGGTTACGGCGTTGGTGGTGCCGCATTGGGTGCATTGGCCGGTGGTGCAATCACAGGTAGTGGCCGCGGCGCTCTCGCCGGTGCTGCGATCGGTGGTGCTTCGGGTGCTGTCGTTGGGGCCGCAACCAATCCTCGATCCAGCGGCTATTGCACTTATCAAAATCGCTATGGCGAACGTTATCGGGCTCCTTGCCGCTAATGATCAGCTGACGTTCCGAATAAAACAGGCCGGGCATCTCCGGCCTGTTTTATTTTGGAGGTGGCACAGGGCTGTGCAATCTTTCTTCTGCCGCATTAGCGAAGCAGGGTCGTGCCCTCAATATTGTGAAGTGAGAGGATTGATTATGAAATTTCGTCTGACCGCCATAGCGGTTTCTGCCCTGCTGGCAGTGTCTGTTGCCGGTTGTGCGACAAGTGAACAGAATCAACGTGCCGGGACGGGCGCCTTGATTGGTGGCGGTGTCGGTGCGCTGGCCGGCCAGGCTCTCGGGCGTGATACGAAGAGCACGATTGTCGGTGCTGCCGGTGGTGCGCTGCTTGGTGCGGCTGTCGGAACAGTGACGACGCCGCGCGGACAGGAACAGAATCTGTGCCGTTACCAGCGCCGGGATGGTTCGATTTATACGGCCCCATGCGAAGGCAATGGCGGCGGGGCCTATGATGGCGGCGGTTACAGCGGCGGTGGCGGCTATAGCAGCGGCGGCGGCGGTTACTAACCGCAGCTTTGCTGAGTTAATTCAAACAGGCCGGAATTTCCGGCCTGTTTCATTTGACAGCGGCGGCATTCTCGCCGACAAGGCCACGTTCGGGCGCCGTGACCGGTTTCCGATCGTTGCTCCAATTCCCAGAACTGAAAATTTCCATGGCTCCACCTCTTCTTCGCCTTGACCGGATCGCACTGACATTTGGCGGCACACCGCTTTTAAGCGATGCGGCCATCTCCGTCGGTGAAGGCGATCGCATCGCGCTTGTCGGGCGCAATGGATCGGGTAAATCGACGCTGTTGAAAATTGCCGCCGGCTTCATTACGCCAACCGATGGCGAAGTGTTCAAGCATCCGGGTGTAACGGTACGCTATCTGGCACAGGCGCCCGACATGGAAGGTTTTGCCAACGTCCGGGATTACGTCGAAGCGGGTCTCGGGCCTGCCGACGATCTGTACCGCGTCAGTTATCTGCTCGAGCATCTCGGCCTGACCGGCGACGAAAAGCCCGACAATCTTTCCGGCGGCGAAACGCGGCGTGCGGCATTGGCCAAAGTCCTGGCACCGCAGCCGGACATTCTGTTGCTCGACGAGCCGACAAACCATCTCGACCTGACGACGATCGAATGGCTGGAAGATGAATTGCGGCAGATCCGCTCCGCCATGGTGGTGATCTCGCACGACAGGCGGTTTCTGGAGAATGTCAGCCGCTCGACGATCTGGCTCGATCGCGGCGTCACGAAGCGCCTGGACCAGGGTTTCGGCGCCTTCGAGGAATGGCGCGACAAGGTCCTCGAAGAGGAAGAGCGCGACCTGCACAAGCTCGGGCGCCAGATCGTGCGCGAAGAGCATTGGTTGCGCTATGGCGTGACAGCCCGGCGCAAGCGCAACATGCGCCGGCTCGGCGAGCTTCAATCCATGCGCAGTGAGTTCCGCAATCATCGCGGGGCTCAGGGCAAGGCAGTGTTGAAGGCGAGCGATGCAAAGGAATCCGGTAAGCTCGTCATCGAAGCGGAACATCTAGTCAAGGCCTATGGCAGCAATGTGCTTGTCAACGACTTCTCCACGCGGATCCAGCGTGGAAACTGCGTCGGCTTCGTCGGTCCGAATGGTGCGGGAAAGACAACGCTTTTGTCGATGCTGACCGGGGTGCTTGCCCCGGACAGCGGCTTCGTCAAGCTCGGCACCAACCTCGAGATCGCCATCCTCGACCAGAGGCGCGACAGTCTCAATCTCGAACAGACGCTTTCGGACTATCTGACCGACGGGCGCGGCGAGAATGTCATCGTCAATGGCGAACAGCGCCATGTCGCTTCCTATATGAAGGACTTCCTGTTCCAGCCCGAGCAATTGCGCACGCCCATCCGCGAACTCTCCGGTGGTGAGAGAGCGCGCCTGATGCTGGCGCGGGTTCTCGCCCGCCCGGCCAATCTGCTGGTCCTCGACGAGCCGACCAACGATCTCGACATGGAGACGCTCGATTTGCTGCAGGAGCTGGTGGCGGGTTTTGCCGGCACCGTGCTTCTCGTCAGCCACGACCGCGATTTCCTCGACAGGACGGTGACCTCGGTCATTGCGCCCGAAGGCGATGGCCGCTGGCTGGAATATGCGGGTGGCTATACGGACATGCTGGCGCAGCGCAAGGAAGCGCTCGCAACGCGCAAGGATCTGAAGAGCGCCAAGCCGCAGGCTGTCGCAGGTACGCAGCCGGAGAAGGTGCAGGTGCAGCGCGAGGAGAAACGCAAGCTCTCCTACAAGCAGAAATTCGCGCTTGAAACGCTGCCGGGAAAGATGGAGGCATTGCACGCCGAAGTTGCGGCGCTTGAGAAGAAGCTGGCGGATCCCGACCTGTTCAGTAAAAACCCGGCCCTCTTCAACAAGACCGTCGAAGAAATCGGCAAGAAGCGGCACAATCTTGAAACAATTGAGCACGAATGGCTGGAGCTCGAAATGCTGCGCGAGGAGATCGAGGGCTAATTCGCCTTCGGCGCGAGCTTGGTTGCAAGCGTCTCAATACGGGACGTCACCTCTGACAGAACGCCGGTGATCGCTGCATCGTTCTTGTCGGCCTTTAACAAGGCTTCGTCACGGCTCTTGCGCAGCGCTTCGGCCTCGTTTTCAAGTCCCTTGACACGCATTTGCAGTTCGTTGAGCTCGTCCATCACCATGATGCCGGCCATGACGGTCAGGCGCAGATCGCCGATCTCGCCAAATGATGATTTGAGATGGGTGACATAGCGGTCGAAGCGCTCGGCGAGGCCAGTCAGATGCTGTTCCTGGCCCTCATCGCAAGCCATTCTGTAGGCTTTGCCATCAATCGTAACGGTTACAGTGGCCATGCTCGTCTCTTCCCAGCTCTATCGATCAAGTACAGTCCGGATGGATTCCATCGCGGCCACAAGACGGCGGGAGACCTCCTTGTTCGCCGCTTCGAGACGCTCGGCCCGTCCTTCCGACGCATCGAGCTCCTGGGCCAGCTTGCGCCGGTCCATGTTCATGCGCTGGACCTCTTCTTCGGCTTCGGCAAAATCGCCCTCATGTTCCAGGCGCATTTCAACCGCATCCTCAAGGAGGGTCAGGGCTTTCCCCAATCTTTCAAGAACCTGTTTGAGGGTGGCTTCCGATGCCATTTTCAACGTTTCCCCATGTGTTACTCTTTTACGCGAATCGCAAAAAGAAGAACAGCTTATGTTCAAGAGTCTAGAGGTTACATCAACGCCGCGTCAATCAATCCGCGTTGTCATCGTTCATTCATGCACTGATAATAATCCTTTGCGACGATTGACCTCGCTTTTCTACGGAGCCGAATTGACCGATATTACCGCGTGTTCATCCGGGTTTTATTGACTCCCTGATGACACCTGCTATGTGTCGCGTGCCTTTTGGATTTGGTCTGACCGGCTTCCAGAAACGGCATCTCCTTTGCTCCTCGAAAGACGGTAAACATGACCAATTCTGAAAAATCCAACCAAATGGCCAATGCAATCCGCTTTTTGTCGGCAGATGCAGTGGAGAAGGCCAATTCGGGCCATCCGGGCCTGCCCATGGGCGCAGCTGACATTGCGACCGTCCTTTACACCCGCTTCCTCAAATTTGATCCCAAGTCGCCGCACTGGGCGGACCGCGACCGTTTCGTGCTCTCGGCCGGCCATGGCTCGATGCTGCTCTATTCGCTGCTGTATCTTACCGGCTACGAAGACATGACCATCGACGAGATCAAGAATTTCCGTCAGCTCGGCTCGCGGACGGCGGGGCATCCCGAATATGGTCACGCGTCCGGCATCGAAACGACGACCGGCCCGCTCGGCCAGGGTCTTGCCAACGCCGTGGGCATGGCCCTGTCGGAGCGTATCATGAACGCGCATTTCGGCGATGATCTGGTCGATCACCATACCTATGTCATCGTCGGCGACGGCTGCCTGATGGAAGGCATCAGCCAGGAGGCGATCGCTCTCGCCGGTCATCTCAAACTGAATAAGCTCATTGTTTTCTGGGACCACAACAACATCTCCATCGATGGTCCGGTTTCATTAGCCGACAATACGGATCAGTGTGCACGCGTCGAGGCTTCCGGCTGGAATTCCCTCCAAGTCGACGGCCATGATCAGGATGCCATTGCCGCCGCAATCGAGAAGGCGCAAAAGTCCGACAAGCCGACGCTGATTGCCTGCAAGACGACGATCGGTTTCGGCGCTCCGACCAAGGCCGGTACCAACAAGGTTCACGGCTCACCCCTCGGCGCCGAAGAGCTGGCCGGTGCGCGCAAAGCACTTGGCTGGACCTCGGAACCCTTCGTGGTTCCCGCTGACATTCTGGGGGACTGGCGCGCCGCGGGTCAGCGTTCCGCCAAGGACCACACGGCATGGCAGCAGCGTCTCGAAGCCAGGGATTCAAACACCCGTTCGGAATTTGAACGCCGCATTCGCGGTGATCTGCCCGGCAATTTCGAAGCGGCAATCACCGCCTACAAGAAGAAGCTGTCCGAAGAAAAGCCGAAGGTAGCGACCCGCAAGGCTTCCGAGATGGCGCTCGAAGTCATCAATGGCATTCTGGCCGAAACCATCGGCGGTTCAGCAGACCTGACGGGTTCCAACAATACGAAGACCAGTCAGACCCAGAATATCACTCCAGAGGATTACGGTCAGCGTTACGTGCATTACGGCATTCGCGAGCATGGCATGGCGGCTGCGATGAATGGTATGGCGCTGCACGGTGGTCTCATTCCCTATTCGGGTACCTTCCTGACGTTCTCCGACTACGCCCGCGGTGCGATGCGTCTTTCCAGCCTGATGGGCATTCGTGTGATCTATGTCATGACGCACGACTCGATCGGCCTTGGCGAAGATGGTCCGACGCACCAGCCGGTCGAGCATCTGGCGGCCTTGCGCGCCATTCCGAACAATTATGTGTTCCGTCCAGCCGACGTTGTTGAAACGGCGGAATGCTGGGAACTGGCGCTCAAGTCACGCAAGACACCCTCGACGATTGCCCTGACCCGCCAGAACCTGCCGACCGTTCGCACCGAACATGTCGACGAGAACAAATGCGCCTATGGTGCCTATGAGCTTGCACCGGCAAACGGCAAGGCGGAAGTCACGATCTTTGCAACCGGTTCTGAAGTCGAGATCGCACTCAATGCGCGTACGCAGCTGGAGCAGAACGGTCATCCGGCCCGTGTGGTTTCGGTTCCCTGCTTCGAACTCTTTGAGCAGCAAAGCGATGAATACAAGCGCACCCTGATCGGCGATGCGCCGGTGAAGGTAGCAGTCGAAGCTGCCATTCGCCTCGGCTGGGACCGCTTTATCGGTCTCGATGGCATCTTCGTCGGCATGACCGGCTTCGGGGCCAGTGGCCCGATCGAAGCGCTGTACAAGCATTTCGGGATCACCGCGGACGCAATTGTCGCAGCGGCAGAAAGCAAGTTGAAATAATCTACGGATTTCCCGCACAATCCAGGCAAGGGCTCGGAAATACCCAAGGAGAAGATAAAAATGACAGTTCGCGTCGCAATCAACGGATTTGGCCGCATCGGCCGTAATGTCCTTCGCGCCATCGTGGAATCCGGCCGCACCGACATCGAAGTCGTTGCGATCAATGATCTCGGTCCGGTCGAGACGAACGCTCATCTGATGCGTTACGACAGCGTTCACGGCCGTTTCCCGGGAACCGTGACCGTTTCCGGTGATACGATCGATGTTGGCCGTGGCCCGATCAAGGTCACTGCGGTTCGCAACCCGGTGGAATTGCCGTGGAAGGAACTGAACGTTGATATCGCGCTGGAATGCACCGGTATTTTCACGGCCCGCGACAAGGCTGCGGCCCATCTTGAAGCTGGGGCGAAGCGCGTTATCGTTTCGGCGCCCGCCGAAGGTGCTGATCTCACGGTCGTTTTCGGCGTCAATGATCACAAGTTGACCAAGGAGCATATGGTCATTTCCAATGCTTCCTGCACGACCAACTGCCTTGCACCGGTTGCCTATGTGCTGCATGAAGCCGTTGGCATCGATCACGGTTTCATGACCACGATCCATAGCTATACCGGTGATCAGCCGACGCTGGATACGATGCACAAGGATCTCTATCGCGGCCGCGCTGCGGCGCTGTCGATGATCCCGACCTCTACGGGTGCCGCCAAGGCTGTCGGCCTTGTTCTGCCGGACCTGAACGGTAAGCTGGACGGGACCTCGATCCGTGTCCCGACCCCGAATGTATCGGTTGTGGATTTCAAGTTCATTGCCAAGAGGTCGACAACGGTTGCCGAGATCAACGATGCCATCAAATCAGCGGCCAATGGCAAGCTGAAAGGCATTCTCGGCTACACGGACGAACCGAATGTTTCGATCGACTTCAACCACGATCCGCATTCTTCAATCTTTCACATCAGCCAGACCAAGGTCATGGAGGGCACGTTCGTGCGCGTTCTGTCCTGGTATGACAATGAATGGGGCTTCTCGAACCGCATGGGCGACACTGCTGTTGCCTTCGGCAAGGTGATCTGAGACCTTCGATAAATCCAGCCTGATGGCCATCTGATGCGATTTTCTGCGCTTCCGGTGCTCATGGACCCAAAAGTCCACCGCGCTCCGGTTCTCGAAAACCACACCAGCTGACTCATCAGACTGAATTCCTCATAAGGTCTCGCGGCGATCCAATTTCGATGGCGGGTCGACAACACCCGCCATTTTTGTTTGTGATAGAATATCCGGACCATCTGGCTTGCTGGCCGATGTGTACCATTTCAAATGAGGGTGATGACGATGCCAGCTTTCAAGACGCTCGATGATGTCGATGTTGCGGGAAAACGCGTTCTGGTACGCGTTGACCTGAATGTTCCCGTTGCCGATGGCGTGGTGACCGACGCAACCCGCATCGAACGAGTGGCGCCAACCATCCTTGAATTGTCCGACAAAGGTGCGAAGGTGATCCTGCTGGCGCATTTCGGCCGTCCCAAGGATGGACCTACGGCGGAGTTTTCCTTGAAGCCTATTGCCCATGCGGTCTCAAAGGTGATCAACCGGAATGTGCATTTTGCCGAAGACAGCATTGGCGAGAAGGCGGCGGCGGCGGTTGCGAAGCTGAACAACGGCGACATCCTCCTTTTGGAAAACACCCGCTTCTACAAGGGCGAAGAGAAGAACGATCCGGTCTATGTGGCGGCCTTGGCGGCCAACGGTGACATGTATGTCAATGACGCGTTCTCCGCTGCCCATCGCGCCCACGCCTCGACCGAGGGACTGGCTCGCGTGCTGCCAGCCCATGCCGGCCGCACCATGCAGGCTGAATTGCTGGCTTTGGAAAAGGGCCTTGGCAATCCGGAGCGCCCTGTCGTTGCTATTGTTGGTGGCGCAAAGGTTTCTTCCAAGCTAGATCTTCTCGGCAATCTGGTTCAAAAGGTCGATGCGCTGGTGATCGGCGGTGGCATGGCCAATACGTTCCTTGCTGCCCAGGGCGTCAAGGTCGGCAAATCGCTGTGCGAACATGACCTCGCCGCGACTGCCCGCGAAATCATGGCCAAGGCCAACGCTGCCAATTGCACCATCATCCTGCCCGTCGATGCGATCGTTGCCTGGCATTTCGAGGCCAATGCGCCGCATCGTGCCTATGGTCTCGATGCCATACCGGACGACGGAATGATCCTCGATGTGGGTCCGCAATCGATCGAACGGATCAAGGGCGCGATCGACGATGCATCGACGCTGGTCTGGAACGGGCCGCTTGGCGCCTTCGAACTGCACCCTTTCGATCAGGCGACTGTTGCTGCCGCGCGCCATGTAGCGGCACGGACCAAGGCCGGGCATCTCGTCTCGGTTGCGGGCGGCGGCGACACGGTTGCGGCGCTCAATCATGCCGGCGTGGCCGACGATTTCAGCTACGTGTCGACCGCAGGCGGGGCTTTTCTGGAATGGATGGAAGGCAAGCCATTGCCGGGTGTCGATGTCCTGAAACGATAAGAGGCAGGCTTTTGATCCGCCCGCGGTGGATCAAGGTCTTTCACCGTTCCTTCATGGCTTCTGACGAAATCTCTGCCAGCGGCGAAAACAGATATTCAAGAATGCGGCGTTTGCCAGTTTTCACCTCGATGGTCACCGCCATTCCAGGTGAGAGCGGCATGGCCTTGCCGTCGACATTGATGGAGCTCTTGTCGGGGGAAATCGTCACCGGGAAGACCAGATTCTGCACGCGCTGCACGCGCTGCACGTTGCCAGTGGGGATAATGCTTTGCAGTTCCTTCGCAGCTGCCGCTTCCAGCTGCTGCGCGTCGGGTTCGGGGATGGCATCGGTGGCAACGCGGGTGACCTCGCCTTCGACGACACCGAAGCGGGTGAATGGAAAGGCTTCGACCTTGATCACCGCCCTTTGCCTGGCGGCGACAAAGCCGATATCGCGGTTGGGGAGGTAGGCTTCGACTTCGAGCGTCCCGTTGGCCGGAACGATACGCATCAGCTCCGTGCCCGGAGAGACCACCTGGCCGATCGTGGTGATGGCCGACGCCTGGACAATGCCGTCAGTTGGACTGATGATCGTCATGGAACTGCGACGCTTTCCCGCCTTGATCACCTGTTGTTCGAGATCGTCGACCCGGCGCGCTGCTTCCGACAATTTCTCGACATTATCGGCGAGGAAATTATCCACCAGCTTTGCCGCCTCGCTTGTTGTGACATCAAAGGCAGCGTGGGCCTGGGTGAGTTGGCCGGTCTGTGTCGCCAGCGTGGCGGCAGCCGACTGCTGCGACTCCATGGCGTCGATGACCTGCGCCCGTGATCCGGCTTCCGAAGCGATCAGCTCCGAGCGCATGGAAACGCGTTCGGTAAGCGTTGAGACTAAAATCTGCTGGGCAGCGATGGTTTCAATGAGTCCGTCGATCTCGCTCTGGCGCTGTTTGCGTTGCGCATCAAGATTGCCGAGTGAAGATCGCAGTTGCGAAATATCCGCCTTGTAAACCAGTTTCTCGCGCTGGCGAATGGCCCCGGGGATATCATCGGGGAAGACCGGGCTTTGATTGGTGACCTGGCCCTCGGCGCTCCAGATCTTCTGCTTTTGCCAGTCGGCGACCGTCGAAAGTATGGCGTTGCGGCGCACGATTTCGGCGCGGTACGCCTGCAGGCCGGCAATATAACCATTCTCCTCCGCGCGAATTTCAGTGTCATCGAGCTCGACGAGAATGTCACCGGCCTTGACCGCCATGCCATTATGGACCGGAACGGACCTGGTCTTTCCCATCCCGAGAGACTGGACCACCTTGACGCGGCCGACAGGCTGGATCTTGCCCTGCGCCGTGGAGACGATGTCGAAAGTGCCGAGCCAGGTCCAGACCAGCGTGCCCGTCGCCAGAATGCAGATAAACCAGATGAAGGCAGTCCTTATCGGCGAAGCAGGTGTTTCGAGAATTTCGAGCGCGGCGGGCAGGAACTCATTGTCGGCCCGCGGGCGCTTAGAGGGCTCTGCCTTGGCTCCCGGTGATTTCGGTGGGGTATTTTGAACGTTCATTGTTGCGAACCCGACTGAAGTTTCCACAGATGGGCGTAGAGGCCGCCCTCACGTTCGAGCAACGTCTCGTGCGTTCCCTCCTCGACGATCCTCCCGTCCTTCATGCCGATGATGCGGTTGCAGTGACGCACGGTCGCAAGGCGGTGGGCGATGATGATAACGGTCCGCCCCCGCACGATCTCGCGCATACTGGCAAGGATGATCCGCTCGCTCTCATAATCGAGCGCACTGGTCGCTTCATCCAGAATGAGGATCGGTGGATTGGTCGCGAGCGCCCGCGCAATCGCCAGACGCTGGCGCTGGCCGCCGGAAAGATTGGCGCCGCGCTCCTCGATCAGCGTATCGTAACCGCGCGGCAGTTGGCGATAAATTCATCGGCGCCTGAAAGGCGCGCCATGACCATCGCGCCTTCGCGCGACATTCCCGGAGCTGCCAGCACAATATTGTCGTGGATCGTGCGGTTGAACAGCATGTTTTCCTGGAGGACGACGCCGATCGAGGACCGCAGCCAGGCCGGATCGATCTGGGCGATATCCTGCCCGTCGATAAATACCTGGCCATCATTGGGACTGTAAAAGCGCTGGACGAGTTTGGTCAGTGTGGATTTGCCCGAACCGGAGGGGCCGACGATGCCGATGACTTCGCCGGGTTTGACGGAAAAACGAATATCCCTGAGAACATCCTGGCCGTGCGGTGAATAGCGGAACGTGACCTGCTTGAACTGAATGGCACCCTTGGGGGGAGGTAGAGACATCGCGATGGCCGGCCTCGGCTCCTGGGGAGCGTTGAGAATATCGGCGAGCCTGGCGATCGATACCTGGACCTGCTGAAAATCCTGCCAGAGCTGCGACAGGCGCAGGATGGGCTGCGACACCTGGCCGGCGATCATATTGAATGCGACCAGGGCACCGACGGTCAATTCGCCATTGATGACGGCCTGGGCGCCAAACAGCAGAAGTGCGGCGCTGGTGATCTTGCTGATATATTGAATGAAATTCTGCCCCTTGGCAGCAAGCATCGTCGCTGCAAACGAAGCGCGGACATAGGCGGCGAGGCGCTCTTCCCATTCGGCGGCGACAACGGGTTCCACGGCGGAGGCTTTCAGCGTCTGCACGCCAACGACGGTCTCCACCAGCAATTGCTGGGAGAATGCGCCACGATCGAACTTTTCGTCGATCCGCTCTTTCAAAAAGGGGCGGATGAAAAAGCCGATGGCAAGATAGAAGGGAATGGAAGCCACGACGATCCAGGCGAGTTTTGTCGAGTAACAAAACAGGACGAAGATGAAGACGATGGTGAAAAGGAAATCAAGACCGGAAAACAGCCCTTGCCCGGTCAGAAAATTGCGGATGGTCTCGAGTTCGCGCATGCGTGCCACGGTCTGGCCGGCGGCGCGCGTTTCAAAATAACTGAGCGGCAGATTGAGCAGGTGGCGGAACAGCCGGCGCCCGAGTTCCACATCTATACGGTTAGTGGTGTGCGACAGCGCATAGGTTCGCAGATATTGCAGGAACACATCGAAAAGGCCGATCGCCGCAAGACCGATGACAAGCACGATCAAGGTCGAGTAGCTGCGATGCGCCAAAACCTTGTCCACTACGACCTGAAAGAACAGGGGGGTGACCAGCGCAAACAGCTGCACGAACAACGATGCAAGCAGCACATGGCCGAATGCCTTGCGATAACGCCAGATCGATGGCAGGAACCAGCGGAAGCCAAAGCTCTCCCGCGAGGCGCCAGCGCCGGCGAAACGCCTCTGGATCAGGATAAAGGCGCCGCCGGTGAACTCCAGCAGTTCGGACGGCGTGACGAGTCTCGATCTAAAATCGACCGGATTAACCAGCCTGAATTTGCCTTCCTCCACAATACCGGCCAGAAGGGCAAATGTGCCGTCCGTCAGGCAGGCTAAGGCTGGTGTCGGCAATGTTGGGAGCCGTCGCTCGTCCTTCACGTCGACCAGCCGTGATTTCAGACCAATCGATTTGGCTGCCCTCTGGATATCCCCGGTCCGCGCTACACCCTTCAGGGCAAATTCGCGAGCAAGGCTGTCCGGGCGTGCCGCGATGCGGTAGTAGCCCGCTATGGTCGCCAGTGCGATCAGTCCGCTATCTGCCGGTTGCGGGTCGGGTGTTTGAGAAGGGGCGCCTTCGATCGCCGCGACAATCGCGAGCTTATCCATGATGTTTCCAAAGTAATTTATGAAATGTGGTTCAGTTGAAATGGGTGGCGCTGATGCGCCGGAAAATTTGTAAATGCTTAGCGAGTAAAAATAGAAACTAACGTGTCTGGCCAGAAAAGGGCACATGCCTTTTCCTCCCATCAAGATATATTGTCAATAGAACTGCCCAAACCAGTGGTTGCAGCGATTTCTTGATCTGCAGCGGATTTCAGCGCTACGATTAACGAAGAGACAGAAAATGTTATCGTGTTAAATCGGTTGAAAAAATTTCAATCGTTTCAATAGTTTGGATGACCATTTCGTTTGTCATGGGCTTCTGGTATGGCCCGGTGTATGGGAAACGGAGTGAAGTAATCTATGAGCGAACGCCTCGAAGACATCGCGATTGCAATGGTTGCCAATGGCAAGGGCCTGCTTGCTGCGGATGAGAGTACCGCAACGATCAAGAAGCGGTTCGACACGATCGGACTGGAATCGACCGCCGATAGCCGGCGAGACTATCGCGAGATGCTGTTCCGTTCCGACGAGGCGATGAAGAACAACATTTCAGGCGTCATCCTTTACGACGAGACCATTCGCCAGAGCGCCAAGGACGGCACGCCTTTTGTCCAGATCATGAAAGCGGCGGGCTGCATTCCGGGCATCAAGGTCGATGCCGGTGCCAAGCCGCTTGCCGGTTTCCCGGGCGAGACCATTACGGAAGGCCTGGATGGTCTGCGTGAGCGGCTCCAGGAATATTACAAACTTGGTGCCCGTTTCGCCAAATGGCGGGGTGTGATCGGCATCGCCGATGGTGTACCGACTTGGGGTGCGGTGAAGCAGAACGCCCAGGCTTTGGCCCGCTATGCGGCTCTTTGCCAGGAAGCCGGGATCGTTCCTATCGTCGAGCCGGAAGTGCTGATGGACGGCAAGCCGGCCACCCACTCGATCGAGCGCTGCTACGAAGTTACCGAATGGGTCCTGAAGACAGTCTTCGATGAACTCTATGACGCCCGCGTTGTCTTGGAAGGCATGATCCTCAAGCCGAACATGGTTATCGATGGCAAGAACGCCCGCAAGGCTTCAGTCGAGCAGGTGGCGGAACAGACCGTTCGCCTGTTGAAATCGACGGTGCCGGCGGCAGTTCCGGGTATCGCCTTCCTGTCCGGCGGCCAGAGCGATGAGGAAGCAACGGCGCATTTGTCGGCGATGAATGCCAATTACACAACGCCGTGGAAACTCACCTTCTCCTATGGCCGGGCGCTGCAGGCCGCTGCTCTGAGTGCCTGGAACGGCAAGCCGGAGAACTTTGCCGCGGGCCAGCGGGCCTTTACGCATCGCGCCAAGATGAACAGTCTCGCTGCAACCGGCGGCTGGAAAAAAGACCTGGAAAAGGCGGCTTAAGCGTTTTTTATCCAAAAGCGTATCTCATAAGACCCGGGCTGGAATCAGTCCGGGTTTTTTTATGGAGATATGTGCCGGGTATGCCATCACCCTTCCATCCACTCGTCAGCTGGCTGCTTTATCCCATCTACGCCTGGCAAGGCATCAGTGTGCGCCTGAAAACGGAGCGGATGCTGCCCCCAGCTGGTCTGCCTGTCGGTGAAATCGCCGGCAAGGATCCGGCAATCAGACTGCTTGTGCTTGGCGATTCGTCCTCTGCTGGCGTCGGCGTCACGGATGCCTGGCAGGGCCTGTGCGTAAGGCTGGCGGTGCATTTGCAGGGGCGTACCGGCCGCAAGATCATCTGGCGGGCCGCAGGCTTCAATTCGGCGACGTCCGGGCAATTGCGGGATCACGTCGTGCCCAATCTCGAACGTGGCTTGTGGACCCATATTGTGCTGACGACCGGCACCAACGACACCAAGAATTTTCACTCGCTTCCGCGTTTCAAGAAAGAATTCGGCGGCCTGCTCTATGCGTTGAAGGCAAGATGGCCGGAAGCGCATATCGTCTGGTCGAAGGTTATCGATTTTCGCGATGTGCCCGCCATGCCAGGCCTGCTCGGCCGCATTCTCGAGGGCCGGGCGGATGCCATCAACAAGCTGGGTGAGCGCCTTTGCCGTGAGCGCATGGCGACACCCGCCCCGCGCCTTGCTGTGGAAGGGCCCGAAGGCTTCTCCAGCGACGGCTTCCATGATTCGGCGCTCGGCTATGACGCCTGGGCGAAGCATCTTGTGCCCTATGTTCTCAATCTGCCACATGCTGACGAAGCCGAGACAAAGATCTAGAACGCAAACGGTTCTAATATCCTGCATGCCTCGAGGCGCCGACGATCAGGATGGCCAGTACAGCCGCAACGGCAATCTTCCAGAAATCCTTGCGCTTCTTCAGTCCGGGCCAACCCAGCGGCTTGATAACATGCAGGGCCATTATCACGATGAAGACGAACGGCAGAATTTTGCTCATGGAGGATTTACCTGCCGGAGATGACGGAATGGTGGAGCAGTGTGTCAAGCGCCGGTAATTGTCAATTCCGCCTTTGACTCTCCAGCCGGTATTGAGGATGCTCGCATCCGGGAGGAAATTCATGACATCACGATACAAAGAGGTCTATCAGGACTGGCAATCGGACCCGCAGGCGTTCTGGGCGCATGCCGCCGTGGCGATCGACTGGATCAAGCCATGGGACAAGATCTTCGATGCCGATGAGGGACCTTATGGGCGCTGGTATGCGGGCGCCGAGTGCAACACCTGCTACAATGCCGTCGACCGGCATGTGGAGAACGGGCGGGCCGATCAGGTCGCTCTCATTCACGACAGCGCAGTAACCGGTACGCAGCGCAAGATCACCTATGCGGAACTTCTCGGTGACATCAACACGCTGGCTGCCGTCCTGGCCGACAAGGGCGTGAAGAAGGGCGACCGTGTCATCATCTACATGGCAATGGTACCGGAAGCCGTCGTCGCGATGCTTGCCTGCGCGCGCATCGGTGCGGTCCATTCCGTGGTCTTTGGCGGTTTCGCCGCGCACGAGCTGGCGACACGCATCGACGATGCCAAACCGGTGATGATCATTGCGACCTCCTGCGGTCTCGAACCGGGTCGCGTGGTCGCTTACAAGCCGATGCTCGACAAGGCCATCGACCAGGCTGCGCACAAGGTGAAGACCTGCCTTGTTCTGGTTCGCCCGCAACAGCCGCACGATCTCGTCGAGGGGCGCGATGTCGACTATGCGCAGGCGGTTGCCGCTGCGGCAGGACGCAGGGTCCCATGTGTTGCGCTGAAAGCAACCGATCCGCTCTATATCCTCTACACCTCCGGCACGACTGGCCAGCCCAAGGGCGTCGTGCGCGACAATGGCGGGCATCTGGTTGCGCTCGCTTGGTCGATGGGCGCGGTATACGACACAAAGCCGGGCGATGTGTTCTGGGCGGCCTCAGACATCGGCTGGGCCGTCGGCCATTCCTACATCACCTATGCGCCGCTGTTTATCGGCGCGACAAGCATCCTCTACGAGGGAAAGCCGGTGGGAACGCCCGATGCGGGCACCTTCTGGCGGGTTATCGCTGAGCACAAGGTCAAGGTACTTTTCACCGCGCCGACAGCGTTCCGGGCCATCAAGAAGGAAGATCCAAAAGGAGAATTCATCGGCAAGTATGATCTGTCCTCACTGAAATATCTGTTCCTCGCGGGCGAACGCGCCGATACGGACACGATCAGATGGGCCGAGGAAAAGCTTGGCGTACCGGTCATCGATCATTGGTGGCAGACGGAGAGCGGCTGGCCCATGGCGGCCAATCCTGCAGGTCTGGGCATGCTGCCGGTCAAGTACGGTTCTCCGACGGTACCGATGCCGGGCTATGACGTGCAGGTGCTCGATGACGCCGGTCACCCGGTCAAGCGCGGTGAGCTCGGCAATATCGTCGTCAAGCTGCCATTGCCGCCCGCGTGCCTGCCAACCTTATGGAACGCCGACCAGCGCTTCCGCGACGCCTACATCACCGAGTTTCCGGGTTACTACAAGACCGCCGACGCGGGGATCATCGATGAAGATGGCTATGTCTACATCATGAGCCGCACCGACGACATCATCAATGTCGCCGGACACCGCCTCTCCACGGGAGCGATGGAGGAAGTGCTGTCGAGTCATCCTGACGTAGCGGAATGCGCCGTTATCGGCATTGCCGATCACCTGAAAGGCCAGGTGCCTTGCGGCTTCATCGTGCTCAAATCCGGCGTGACGCGGGCAGAGAGCGAGATCGAGCAGGATTGCGTTGTCCTGATTCGCGAGAAGATCGGTCCGGTGGCCGCATTCAAGTTGGCGTTGACTGCCAAGCGCCTGCCGAAAACCCGCTCTGGCAAGATCCTGCGCGGTACGATGCAGAAAATTGCCGACCGGGAGCCTTGGAATATGCCGGCAACCATCGATGATCCGGCGATTCTCGACGAGATTACCGCCGTGCTCAATGCGCGGGGTATTGGCGTCAAAGACGATTGATGGGCCTTTGCAAATAAAGCGCACTTCTTGACATCCTCCTGACAGAAGGTTGTCAGGAGGGGTGTGCGATAGTGTCTCCGTAGTCACAAGGAGACAGGGTTATGACTTACGTTGATTTTAACATTATTAATACGGTAAGGCGCCTGCTCACGGACTTCGCAGCGTATCGCGAAGAACTGCGTACGGAGCGGCACCTCAACTCACTTCCCGAGCATGTGTTGAAGGATATCGGCTGGCCCGATGCCTATGCCGAACGGCTTGCGCGTCGAGGCTCAATGAAAGGGATGGAGGCTGGCACCGAGAGTGCCAGCGCCGATCTCGCCCCGTGGCAGCTGGGCTGGCCAAAGCCCCGTCAAGCCAAAAAGACAGGCATTTCAGGCTCTTTCAGGGTACAATACTGAAGAATTGAACACAAATGGGAGTGATTGACGTGGAGCAAAAAAAGACGATCGGGTTCGTATTCATCGACAAGTTCGCCGATTGGGAGTTTGGATTGCTTTCGGGCGCCGCCACTGACTGGTTCGCTGCACGTGCTGTTGCGCTGTCACCAGTGACGGGCCCGGTCCGCTCCATCGGCGGCTTGAGACTTGTACCGGATCGCGGCATCGGGGTGGCGGAAAACAGTGATCTGGACGCAATCGCTGTCATCGGCTCGGATACCTGGCCGGATGAGGATGCTCCTGACATCGCCCCGCTCCTGAATGCCACTTTGGTACGTGGCGGCATTGTGGGCGGTATCTGTGGCGGGACGCTGGCGCTGGCTCGCGCCGGCATTTTCGAGGGCCGCAAACATACGAGCAATGGTGCTGGCTGGATCGAGTCGAATCTCGGTGATTATGCTGGCTCATCGCTCTATCAGGATGTGCCGTATGCAGTGCGGGATGCGCATATCATCAGCGCCCCAGGGTCTGCTCCCGGCACGTTCACAACGAATTTCCTGGAGGCGCTGTTCCCTGAAAAAGCCGGACAGGTTGCCGAGATGCGGGAGTTCGTCGGGCGGGAATATCAGGCCGCGTGATCGAGGCGGCAAACGAGGGCGCGTGACATGAAGACCTGGACGGAGAAGTTGAATTCCGGCGGACCGCATGAGGTGAAGCCAGCGCCCATCAACATTGCGGGCATGAAAGCTGGCGAGATCATGCTGGTGCCAACGGCCCGTCAGGTCGACGAATTCATACGAACTCTTCCCAAGGGCACGCATATGGACGTCAAACTCCTGCGGCAGACGATGGCCAAGCAGTATGGCGCCGAAGTGATGTGCCCGATTACGACCGGCTTTCATCTGCGGACCGTCGCCGAAGCGGCCTACGAGACATATCAGCAAACAGGTGACGCAGACGGCATCACCCCTTTCTGGCGTGTGCTGAATGCAAATACGCCGACAATTTCCAGATTGTCCTTTGGCACGGCCTTCGTGACAGAGCAGCGCCTGAAGGAAGGCTTGAAGGATTAGCCATGCGTAGAGCAGATCGTCTTTTCCAGATTGTGCAGAAGCTGCGTGGCGGGCGCCTCGTTACCGCGCGCCAGCTTGCCGACAGGCTCGAGGTTTCCGAACGCACGATCTATCGTGACATTGCCGACCTGCAGTCCACCGGCGTGCCCATCGATGGCGAAGCCGGTGTCGGCTACATCCTGCGCGAGGGCTTCGATCTGCCGCCATTGATGTTCACGCGCGACGAGGTTGTGGCACTGGTGGCGGGTGCCCGGCTGATCACCGCATGGGGTGGCGCATCCATGGCGCGTGCCGCCGAGGAGGCGATCATCAAGATCGGTGCTGTCCTGCCGAAGGAAGACCGCCCGCGCATTACAAATACGCATATCCATTCGACCAGCTACAATATCAGCGACAATGACCGGTCGTTGATCGACCTGGCGGAAAACGCCGCCGAACAGTGCCGCGTCCTGTCGATTACCTATACGGACCTGGACGGCAAGGACAGTGTGCGCGACATCCGCCCGCTTGGCCTCTGGTTCTGGGGCAAGGTATGGACGCTGATCAGCTGGTGCGAATTACGCAATGATTTTCGTACCTTCCGCATCGACCGGATTGCCAAGGTAGAAAAGGCCGACCGGATTTTCCGACAGGAACGCGGCAAGACACTGGCGGATTTCTATCGCCGGGTAGAACTCAGCGAGACGCCGGATACCAAGGCGAGAGCATCATGAAAAAAGCCCGGCGATGCCGGGCTTTTTGCTCTAGTTCCTGGATGAAGTCTATTCTTCGTCTTCTTCCTCGTGACGGCCCTTCAGGGACGACAGCTTGGCGAAAACCTTGTCCGCGTCGAGTTCCTGGTCCTCGTCGCGAACCGTTGGCTGAATTTCGAGGTTTTCCGTGGCGGAGGCTGGAAGCAATGTATCGCCGCCTTCGCCCGGCTGAACCGGCCGGCCGCGGGAAGAACGTTCGACTTCGATATCGAGGTCGATCTGCGAGCAAAGGCCGAGGGTGACCGGGTCCATCGGCTGCAGATTGTTGGAATTCCAGTGAGTGCGGTTGCGGATCTGTTCGATCGTGGACTTCGTCGTGCCGATCAGGCGCGAAATCTGCGCATCCTTCAGTTCTGGATGGTTGCGCACCAGCCACAGGATTGCATTCGGGCGATCCTGACGCTTGGACAATGGCGTGTAGCGCGGACCCTTGCGCTTGGCTTCCGGAACGCGAACCTTCGGGTCGGAAATCTTCAACTTGTGATTGATATCGGCTTCGCCCTTGGCGATCTCCTCACGCGACAGCTGGCCCGTGATCAAAGGGTCGAGGCCCTTGATGCCCTGGGCCGATTCACCATCGGCGATCGCCTTTACTTCGAGCGGATGCAGCTTGCAAAAGGCAGCGATCTGGTCAAAAGACAAGGCGGTGTTGTCGACAAGCCAGACGGCCGTTGCCTTTGGCATTAGAAGCTGGGTGGCCATAGATATAGTCCTCTCGTTCGTCCGCTCCGGGGGCGCGGGACGTGGGTTCAACCACAATTTCCGGGAATTCGAGGCGTTATATAGCGTCATTTTAATGGATGAGCAAGAATCGCTTTTGGCATATGGGATTCCAGGCGACCGACCGTTTCATGGAACTGTCACGAAACTGTCATTGCACTGCAATGCGGGTGCGCGAACGATCTCCGGATAACAATCGGAGGTTTAAAGAATGTCGCGCAAATCCCTCTACCTTGGTCTCTGGACCGCCCTGCTAGCATCCGTTGCCTTGCCCGCCGCAGCTGAACCAGTCTTCAACCGCATCGCAAGTTTCCCGGTTGCAGACAATCTACCGAAAGATGCGGACAAGTCTAAGCCGACATCAGCGGAAATCATAACCGCTTCTGAAGACGGCAAGACGCTGATTTATTCCGACAGTCCCTATGGCGCGATCGGCTTCGTCGATATCAGCGACGCCGCCAAGCCGCAGCCAGGCGGATTGATCAAGGTCGAGGGCGAGCCGACGTCTGTAGCAGCGGTAGGCAGCAAGGTATTGGCCGCGGTCAACACCTCGAAGGACAAAGCCAATCCATCAGGCCGGCTGGATGTTATTGATCTTGCCTCGCGTAAGATCGACGCGACCTGTGATCTCGGCGGTCAGCCGGATTCAGTTGCCATTTCTCCCGACAAGACCTTCGCTGCCATCGCGATCGAGAATGAACGGGATGAAGAGGTGAATGACGGTGAGATACCGCAGCTCCCCTCGGGGAACCTCAAGATCTTTTCGTTGAAGGATGGTGTGCCGGAATGCGCAAGCATGAAGACGATTACACTGACTGGCCTTTCCGAAATTGCCCCTGAGGATGCCGAGCCGGAATTCGTCTCGATCAACAAGAACAATCAGATCGCTGTCACGCTCCAGGAAAACAACCACATCGCTATTATCGATGCGGGAAGCGGCAAGATTGTAACGCATTTTTCCGCTGGCATGGTCGACCTCGACAAGATTGACGTGAAGAATGATGGCGCTCTCAAGTTCGACGGCAGCCTGAAAAGCGTTCTGCGCGAGCCGGACACCATCAAGTGGCTCGACAACGATCGCTTTGTTGTCGCCAATGAAGGCGACTACAAGGGTGGTTCGCGCAGCTTCACCATCTTCTCCAAGGATGGCAAGGTTCTCTATGAATCCGGCCCGTCGCTTGAATACAAGATGGCCGAAGCCGGACATTACCCGGACAAGCGCAACAAGAAAGGCGTTGAGCTGGAAGGCGCCGAGGCCGGCAAGTTTGGCGATACCAACTATCTTTTCGTTGCCAGTTAGCGTGCCTCCCTTGTCGGAGTCTACAAGGATACGGGCGCAGAGCCGGAATTCGTTCAACTGCTGCCCTCAGGTATCGCCCCGGAAGGTGTCCTTGCCATTCCTACTCGCAACCTTCTGGTGACAGCCAATGAGGTCGATCTCATCAAGGATGGTGGCGTCCGCTCGCACGTCATGATCTATGAACTGAAGGACCAGAAGCCCAACTATCCGCAGATCGTTTCGAGTGCGAAGGACGATGGGACGCCACTTGGCTGGGGTGCTCTCTCGGGTCTGGTCGGAGATCTGAAGGAAGCCGGCAAGCTTTATGCGGTTTCAGATTCGATCTATTTCTCGGCTCCGACGATCTACACAATCGATGCCAAGCAGACACCGGCGAAAATCAGCGATGCGCTGGTGGTCAAGCGTGGCGGCCAGCCAGCTCAAAAGCTCGATCTTGAAGGTATTACAACGGACGGACAGGGCGGTTTCTGGCTTGCCAACGAGGGTGATCAGGCCAAGCTCGTGCCGCATGCGATCCTCAATGTGAACGAGAAGGGTGAAATCAAAAAGGAAATTGCTCTTCCCGACGAATTGCTGCCAAGCCAGATCCGTTACGGCCTCGAAGGCATTACCCGGGTTGGTGAAGGCGACGATGCGACCCTGTGGATGGCAATCCAGCGCGAGTGGAAGGATGACGAGAAGGGCTTCGTCAAACTCCTGAGCTACAATATCAAGGACAAGGCATGGGGCGCTGTATCCTACCCGCTCGACAAGACCGAGAATGGCTGGGTCGGCCTGTCGGAAATCACCGCGCATGACGGCCAGCTCTACATCATCGAACGCGACAATCAGATCGGCGAAAAGGCCGCCAACAAGCGGCTCTATCGGGTAGCGCTCGATGGGTTGAAGCCTGCCAAGATCGGCGAAAAGCTTCCTGTCGTCCAGAAGACGCTCGCGCACGATTTCATTGGTGATCTCAAGTCGGCCAATGGTTATGTTCCCGAGAAACTTGAAGGCTTTACCGTCGATGTGGATGGCAATGGCTATGCTGTGACGGACAATGATGGTGTCGACGATTCCTCGGGCGAAACCCTGTTCCTCAAAATCGGCAAGGTTCAAGCCACCAACTGATACCGATAGCGTTAAAAGCGAAGGCCGCGTTCATGGGCGCGGCCTTCTAGCTCACATCGAGCACGATCTTGCCGATATTCTGGCCGTCTTCCATGCGTTCGTGCGCTCGCCAGGCTTCATGCAACGGGTAGACCATATCGATGACCGGGGCAACGCGACGCTCTACCAGCAGCGGCCAGACCTTGAGCTCGAGTTCTCGCGCAATGCCTGCCTTGAATTCAACTGGACGATTGCGCAGCGTTGATCCCGTATGGGTCAGGCGCTTGACCATCAGTTTTGAAATATCGGTGGTCGCCCTTGCGCCGTTCAGGAAGGCGATCTGAACGATACGGCCATCGATCGCTGCGGCTTCGTAGTTGCGCTCGATATAGTCGCCGCCGACCATGTCAAGAATCAGGTTCACACCCTTACCGCTCGTCGCGTCCTTCACCGCTTCGACGAAGTCCTCGTTGCGGTAATTGACGGTCCGGTCTGCGCCAAGTTTGAGGCAGGCCTCACATTTCTCAGTCGAACCCGCGGTTGTGATGACATAGGCGCCGAAAGCATCGGCGAGCTGGATTGCCGTCGTGCCGATACCGGATGAGCCGCCATGGACAAGAAAGGTCTCGCCATTCTGCAAGGCGCCACGCTCAAACACATTGTGCCAGACGGTGAAATAGGTTTCAGGGATCGCTGCCGCTTCGATGTAACCATAGCCCGCCGGAATCGGCAGGGCGTTGGTTTCATCGACCGTGCAGTATTGCGCGTAGCCGCCGCCGGCAACCAAAGCAGTTACACGTTCGCCGTTGCGAAATCGCGTCACGCCCTGACCAACAGCTACAACGTCGCCAGCGATTTCCAGCCCCGGAATATCGGAAGCGCCTGCGGGCGGCGGATAATGACCCTGCCGCTGGAGAACATCCGGCCGATTGACGCCGGCGGAGCGCACCTGGATCAGAAGTTCCCCCGGCTTTGGCTCAGGAACGACTCTTTCCCCCGGCTTGAGGACCATCGGACCGCCCGGTTGTGTGATCTCGATCGCCGTCATCGTTGTCGGAATTTTCTCGGCCATGGAAATCTTCCCCTAAATTGATTCGCCAGAATGATTTGCAATTCCAAGCAGTTGGACTGTATTCTGCTATATTAGAGCGACAAGTGGAGGAAATAATGTCACTTTTCGATGAGGAACCCAGGCGCAAGATTATTCACGACATTGGTCAAGACCTTTCACTGCTATCCGTAGCGGAGCTTGACGAACGGATTGCGCTGCTGCGTTCGGAAATCACGCGGTTGGAAGAAGAACGGTCGCGCAAGGGTGATAGCAAGGTCGCAGCCGAGGCGCTTTTCCGCTGAAAGGCAGCGCTGCCAAGAATTATACGGATGCCATCAAGTTTCCGTATTGCTGGACGAAACGAAACTCACCGCCGGCATCATCCTGAGCCGGTTCGCTTCCGACTCGCTTGAAGGTATTGCCGTGTTCCGTTCGTTCATACAGGTCTTCGCGCTTCTGTGCGGCACGTCCTTCCTCGTTATGGCATCGGGTTTGCACGGTCTGCTTCTGCCGCTGCGCGGCGGGGCGGAAGGGTTCTCTACAACTTCACTTGGTCTTCTCGGTACGGCATGGGCCGGTGGCTTCATCACCTCCTGCCTGCTTGCGCCGCGGCTCGTCCGCCGTGTCGGCCACGTGCGCGCATTCAGCGCTTTCGCCTCAATCGCTGCGATTGTTGCGCTGATGACCGGTATCCTGGTCGAGCCCACAGCGTGGATCGTGTTGCGTGCGCTGACGGGCTTCGCCATGGCCGGGTCTTACATGGTGATCGAAAGCTGGCTCAACGAGCGGGCAACAAATGCCAATCGCGGACAGATTTTCGGGCTCTATATGGTGGTGAATTTCGGCTCGATCACCGTCGGGCAGATGATGATCGGCTTCGGCGATGTGCACACGGGAACCTTCTTCATGATGTCCGGCATTCTTTTCTGCCTGGCGCTGATCCCGACGGCAATTTCGACGGCAAGCAGTCCGAAACCGCTGACCGAAGTGCAGCTTGACCTCAGGGCGCTCTATCGCAATTCGCCGGTCGCTTTTCTCGGCTGCATCCTGATTGGTGTTGCCAATGGTGCGTTCGGCACGCTTGGCGCGGTCTATGGCGCGGCGACCGGCATATCGACCACGGAAATCGCGTTGATGATGAGTGCGTCGGTCATGGGCGGGGCCCTGATGCAGATTCCGGTAGGCCGTATGTCGGACCGTACCGACCGGCGATATGTGCTCGCCATGGTCGGCGGCGCTGCGGCGGTAATAGGTCTGCTGATCTTTCTGGTTGCGCCGCGACATGCATACGTCATTCTGGCGATGACCGCGATCTATGGTGGCCTTGCCTACACCCTCTATCCCGTCGCTGTTGCTCATGCGAATGATTTCTCGGACTCGGAAAATTTCGTCAAAGTCACAAGCGGGCTTTTGCTCCTCTACGGCTTCGGCACGATGATCGGCCCGGTTCTCGGTGCCTGGGCGATGGAGAGCATCTCGCCCGAAGGGTTGTTTGCGATAACTGCCCTGGCGCACGCCTTGATCATGACCCACGCAATCATCCGCTCTCGCATGCGTGCGCCGGTACCCATCGAGCTGAGGGATAATTTTCAGACGGTTGGCGCGGAACGCGTTACCCCCGAAGGTGTCAGGCTTGATCCGCGCGCCGAGACGCTGCCCGAGTGATCCGATCACCCCGTCGTTGTTCGATTCGCCTCCGATACGAAATTCGTTGACATTCCTGGTGGTTTAAAATGACTATCCCGTATGGTCGAAACGGATGCCTTCGCAGCAATTTCTGATCCGAACCGCCGCTATCTCCTCGAGGAGCTTAGACGCGGACCAAAAACCGTGAACGAACTGGCACTCGGATTGCCGATTTCGCGCCCTGCCGTATCCCAGCATCTCAAGGCCCTTCTTGACGCGCGACTGGTGAAGGTCAAGTCGGAAGGCACGCGCCGCATCTATGCGGTAGATGACAGCGGGTTTTTTCACCTGAATCTGTGGCTCGATCAGTTCTGGAGCGAGTAACGCCTTTTGAGACGCCCATCAGCTTGGCTTCTCGAACGATCTTTAAGCGCTGAAACAAAAACCCGACCCTGCGTCTATGCGAGGGCCGGGCTTTTTGTAACTGCCAGCACGATGCTGTTTGAAGCTATCGAGTGGAATTTCGCGGTATCTTCCTTATAGCCGGTTTAATGATGAGTGACGACTGACTTCAGTTTTTCAATTTGCTCCTTGAGCATAAGCTTGCGACGTTTCATATCGCTGATCTTCAGGTCGTCGGAGGCGGGACTTAACAGCGCGTCGGAAATTTCCTTTTCGAGCGCTCCATGCTTACGTTCAAGCGTTTCAAGATGAGACTCAATGGCCATCCGGCTTCTCCCTTGGTTGGTTTCCCTACCGCACATAAAGCCAAAAACCAGACGATTTTTGGAAACCCTTATGCGCACACTCAAAGTGCTGCTGCGTCCTTTGTGCGTCCAGTCGGACACACGGGCGCAACAGGCATGCTCTGCTTGCCAAGTGGCAAGTTTATGACAGAGCCGTGACACTCTGCCACCACTTTTAGCAATTGTCGAATTTGTTTCGTAGGATTTTCTTGTTTCTTAAAATATGATATGGCGACGTGCTGGCAAGGGGCTGTGCTGCCCCATACCAGTGACGGATTCTTCTACAGCAAAATACCGGGAATCACTGCATGTCCGACCAGGATCAGGCTGACATTCGATTGGCAGTCGCAAGATTGAAACAAGAGCATCTGGATTTCGATGCTGCAATACAAGCAATGATCCAGGTTGGCTGTGACCAGCTTCGTATTCAGCGAATGAAGAAGAAGAAGCTGATCATCAAAGACAAGCTGATCGAGCTCGAAGACAAGATTACGCCCGACATAATCGCCTGATATCCCAAGGGTTCACAAGGCTCCGCAAGTCAACTTGCGGCGCTTCCGCTTTTCCTTTAATCCCACCGTCTCGGTTGTTCAGAGGATGCTCAATGGCAGACAAACGCGCTGACGTCGCAATCATCATGGGAAGCCAGTCTGATTGGGCGACCATGCGCCACGCCGCCGAAACGCTGGATACGCTCGGCATTTCCCACGATGATCGCATCGTTTCCGCGCACAGGACGCCTGACAGGCTCGTGGACTTTGCTAAGGGTGCACGCAAAGCCGGGTTCAAGGTCATCATCGCCGGCGCGGGCGGCGCCGCGCACCTGCCGGGCATGGCGGCATCGATGACACCTCTGCCCGTGTTCGGCGTGCCGGTCGAATCAAAAGCGCTTTCCGGGCAGGATTCTCTTCTTTCCATCGTGCAAATGCCCGCCGGTATCCCTGTCGGCACTCTGGCGATCGGCCGGGCAGGCGCGGTCAACGCCGCGTTGCTGGCGGCGGCGGTTCTCGCCCTCCATGACGATGCCCTGGCGAAGCGGCTCGACGATTTCCGGCAGGCGCAAAGCGACAAGGTCGCGATGAGACCTTCTGACGAGGCATAGGCATGATTTCTCCAGGATCGACAATTGGTATTATCGGCGGTGGTCAGCTTGGGCGGATGCTTGCCATGGCGGCGGCGCGGCTAGGTTACAGGACCGTCATTCTCGAACCGCAGGGCGATTGTCCTGCGGCTCAGGTTGCGAACGAGCATATTGTGGCCGCCTATGATGATCCGAACGCGCTCGAACAACTCGCCGAACTCAGCGACGTCATCACCTACGAATTCGAGAACGTTCCGGTGGATTCGGCGGAATTGCTCAATGAAAGCAAGGCGGTCTTCCCCCCGCCCGAGGCCTTGAAAGTCTCGCAGGATCGCGTCGCCGAGAAACGCTTTCTCAACAATGCCGGCATCCAGACCGCGCAATGGCGCATTGTTGAGAATGAAGGAGATCTCGAGGCAGCGCTGCTTGCCTTTGACGGCAAGGGCATCCTGAAGACGCGCCGCTTCGGTTATGATGGCAAGGGCCAGATCAAGTTCACCGGCGCAAAGCGCGAGAAAGCAAAATCCGGCTTTGCCGCGATTGGCAGCGTTCCCTCCATCCTTGAAGCACTGGTTGATTTCACACGCGAGATTTCAGTGATCGCGGCACGCGATGCGGCAGGGAACATCAAGATCTACGATATTGCCGAGAACGTGCATAAGGACGGCATTCTCGCGACGTCAACCGTGCCTGTTTCGGTCTCCTCGACCATTGCGGGTCTGGCGGCCGATTCGGCGCGCAAGCTGCTCGAAGGGCTGAAATATGTCGGCGTGGTCGGCATGGAATTCTTCGTTCTCGCCAATGGTACATTGCTTGCCAACGAATTTGCGCCGCGTGTGCACAATTCCGGACACTGGACCGAGGCCGCCTGCGCCGTATCACAATTCGAGCAGCATATCAGGGCGATCACCGGCCTTCCGCTCGGCGATCCAAGGCGTCATTCCGATTGTGTCATGGAAAATCTGATCGGCGACGATATCGACAAAGTACCGGCACTCCTGCAGGAAGCCGGCGCTGTCGTGCACCTCTACGGCAAGGCTGAAGCCCGCCCTGGCCGCAAGATGGGGCATGTCACGCGCATCACGAAAAGACTGTAAATACAAATAAATGCGTGATTCCCGTCTGAATCACGCCAGGAATCATGAGCCGGGTGTTGACAATCAGGGCAATCCTTGGCTATTTCCCCGCAACGTGTTTCCGGCGCGCTTTAAAGGCGCGCTTTTTATTGGTGCCCGGTTTCGGGCGTAAAGATACCGGTGCTGAAATGAAGATCAAGAATTCCCTCAAGGCTCTCAAGGGCCGTCATCGTGACAATCAGCTGGTCCGTCGCAAGGGCCGTATGTACATCATCAACAAGACCGCTCCGCGCTTCAAAGCACGCCAGGGCTGATCTTTACCGTCTCACGGTTATTTGCATTTGACGTTTCGCTGATACGGACTACCATCCGTATCATGCGGAGCGTTTTTGTTTGTTCAATCGGAACTTTACTGGCGATTTCACCAGCGCTGGCCATGGCGCAGGAACAGGCGCCCGTGCAGCAGCAAGCCGCCTTGCCAAACCAGACATTGGCTGAGAAACGCGCGGCACGGCTCGACGAACTGTTTGCTTCCCTCAAGCGCGAAAGCAATGACGTCAAGGCGGCGCGCCTCGCCTCGCTCATCCAGATCCAGTGGCAGAATTCCGGCAGCGCTACCGTCGACCTGATGATGGGCTGGGCCGGTAAGGCCATGGAAGAAAAGAAGTTTTCCGTTGCGCTGGATTTCCTCGACCAGGTCGTCCTGATGAAGCCGGACTATGCCGAAGGCTGGAACAGACGGGCGACCGTGCACTTCATGATGAATGATTACGGGCGGTCCATGGCCGACATCCAGAAGACATTGGCGCTGGAGCCGAGGCACTTCGGTGCGATGGCCGGGATGGCGGCGATCCTGAAGGATACGGGACGCAAGGAGGCCGCCCTGCAGGCTTTCGAACGGGTTCTGGCGGTCTATCCGATGATGCGCGAAGCACAGACCCAAGCGGGCGAACTGGCCGATGAACTAACCGGCCAAAGAACGTAATTCGCCTCACTACAACCATTTCTCCCGTACAGATAGATAAACCCGTGCCAGAATCGCGATTTTTCGTGTGAGAATCGGCTGTTTTCGTGAAAATCGGGTCATTCCGTTCGATTCTTGTACCGGAACCGAATGACCCTCTTCAAAATATCCTAGATACCGGTCAGCCCGTCGGAGCCGATATAGGCAATGCGCAGCATGTTGGTCGAGCCGGGTGTACGCAGCGGCACGCCGGCCGAGATGATGATGCGGTCACCAGGATTGCCGAACTCTTCCTGATAGGCGATGTGGCAGGCACGGTCGACCATGTCATCGAGGTCGGTGGCGTCTTCCGTCACAACGCAGTGCAACCCCCAGACGAGCGAAAGCTTGCGCGCGGTTTCGACGACCGGCGACAGCGCGATGATCGGCAAGAGCGGCCGTTCGCGTGCTGCGCGCAGGCCGGTTGTACCTGAGGCGGTATAGGTAACGATCGCCGAGAGGTTGAGCGTTTCGGCGATCTGGCGGGCCGCGAGCGAGATCGCATCGGCGCCGGTCGCGTTGGGCTCGGGGCGCTGGGCATGGATGATGCCGGGATAGTTCGGGTCGCGCTCGACCTCCTCGGCGATACGGGCCATGGTCGACACCGCTTCGACAGGATAATCGCCGGCGGCGGATTCGGCCGAGAGCATGACGGCGTCGGCACCTTCGAACACGGCGGTGGCAACGTCCGAAACCTCGGCACGTGTCGGGACAGCGGCGGTGATCATCGACTCCAGCATCTGTGTGGCGACGACGACCGGCTTGCCAGCCCGGCGGCAGGCGCGGATGATCTGCTTCTGGATGCCCGGAACCGATTCAAGCGGCATTTCGACACCGAGATCGCCGCGGGCAACCATCAGGGCGTCGGAGAGTTCGATGATCTCGTCGAGGCGGGTGACGGCCTGCGGCTTTTCGATCTTCGACAGGAGGGCAACGCGACCGCGCGAGATCTTGCGTACTTCGGCAAGATCCTCCGGCCGCTGGATGAAGGACAGGGCTACCCAGTCGATTTCTTCCTGCAGGACCGCATCGAGGTCGCGCCGGTCCTTTTCGGTCAGGGCGCCGACGCCGAGCGTCGTATCGGGCAGGCTGACGCCCTTCTTGTCGGAAATCTTGGTGCCGGAAACGACACGGCAGCGGATATGCTTGCCATCGGAGGCTTCGGCGACCAGCGCCAGCTTGCCATCATCGATCAGCAAGCGATGGCCAGGCTCAACGGCTTCGAGAATTTCCGGATGCGGCAGGAACACGCGGGTGTTGTCGCCCGGCGTATCGTTGTCATCGAGGGTAAAGGTCTGGCCGGCAACGAGATCGGCCTTGCCGTCCTTGAACTTACCAACGCGCAGCTTGGGTCCCTGCAGATCGGCGAGAATGCCGATGGGGCGGCCCACTTCCTTCTCGACATTGCGCAGGCGGCGCACGAGTTCGCGCATCAGGTCGTGGCTGGCATGGCTCATATTGATGCGGAACACGTCCGCACCGGCTTCGAACAGCTTGCGGATCATGGCTTCGTCGGAGGAAGCGGGACCCAGGGTGGCTAGGATTTTGACCTTACGGCGGCGTCTCATTGAGGAGGGGTATCCGTTACAATTGGAGATGAGGGAGGATTTTCTTCCGTAAGCTGGACCATCCAGCTTGTCTGTTCGCCGGTATCATACTCCTGAAAGCCTGAACGCTGAAATCCGCGGGCGAAACAGTCGTTGATGCCGGTAATCTTGAACTGGTTTTCGGCGACACACATGTTCACTTTGCCATCCCAGCGCCCGCCGCTTTGCGCGTCTTCCGCATAGAGATAGTAATAGCGCGAGGTCAGCGGCCCGACGACAAGCGTCGTGCAGGACGAGGGATTGACGTGCCACCAGCCTTCGGTGATCCAGCCGGTCTTCGCCCGGTAGCCGAGCGCCACGCCGACGAGATTTTGCGTGGTGTTGCACACGCGAAAATCCGCATGGGCCTTTTCGGGGGCTATGAAACTGCCCGCTGCAAATATGAATAAAAAAGCCGCGAGAAAGCTATGCCACTTTGCTTTGACAGGTTGCGAGGAAAGGGGTGCACCCCCCTCTGGGCTGCCGCCCATCTCCCCCACAAGGGGGGAGATCGAATTGGCATCGATCGTTCCGCTCATTTTTCACCGTAGAAAATTGGCCGATACATTATTGCAAGCTGATCTCCCCCCTTGTGGGGGAGATGCCCGGCAGGGCAGAGGGGGGTGCATTGAAGCGCGCTAATCAATATTGCCTCCGTCCATCTTTGACCTTCTTTTCGGCAGTTTCACATGCATTGTCAACGCGCTAATCGTTTGAATGCGAAGTTCTGGCATGAGTGCGACAAAAGAATGATGGTTGCGGTCAGGAGCTGCCGCGAAACACGAAAAAACAATGCCGATTCATTTTGAAAGAGCTTCAGGGAATGGCGTTCTCCGCCAACCGGGCGTATGCAAACATGCGCCTTCCGATTGCAGCATATACAGTATACACGCAGAAGAAGTATTCCTCACTATTGTAGCATACTTGCAACATCTGCTGAAAAACAATGCAAACAAGGGTGTCGCCTCAAATTTAGTCGCTTGACGCAAGCGCCGGTTGCAAATCAACTGTGCCCATTATTCGCATAGCTTTTAGACTGTTGTTTTTTACAAGAATGAATATTGGGGAATTTTCATTATGTCTTTTGACGCCACAGCTGCGGCTATTTCCGCGCGCACGCTTGCACCCTTTCGCAAACGTCTGAACAGCACAGCGCTTACCGCCCTGCTGCTTGCTGCAACCGCAACAGGCGCATCGGCGGATGGCAGATATTTCATGGCCCCTCTCGTACCGGGCGGCCCAATGCAAATGACCGATGATCTGGAAAAGGCGGCGGCAAGCTGGGTAACGACGGAATTCACGGATACCGGTGTCTTGAGTAAACTGCTTGCCCAATATGCCTATGCTTTCGGCGCAAGAGGCCAAGGCGCCAGGATCGGCGTCATGGATGGCGGGCTCTGGACCGGGCATGACGAATTTACCAGACAGAAGATCGAGAACATTCACAGCGAAGGCAAGTTCGAGATCACATTGCATAATGCGGGGGGAAAGCCCTTTGCCAAGGCGGGCGATTCCTTCTCGGTCGACGGCCTCTGGTATGGCCCTACGGATCTCGTTCCATTGATGGACAGGCACCCGCAGTTTACGGCAGGCACGATCCTGGCGCGGCGCAATGGCACCGGTTCCCACGGTATCGCTTTTGACAGTACCATTTATGTCGCTCAGTCCGGCGAACTGATTTACAAGGACGAACAGGGCAGCCTCGATAATAATGTCATTGAGGCCAAGGAAAAGGACCCCGAGCTTTTTCGCCAATCCATGCAGGAGCTTGTCAAGGCGGGTGCACAGGTGATTTTGCTCGAAATGCAACTGCTGCCAAAGCCGCGCAACGCAGATACACAAGGATGGTTTGTCGATCTCATGCGACAATATGCGGGCGGCAAGGGTGGAACACTGCTGACCGCGATGGAAGATGCGGCGAAGGCCGGAGTGGTTCATGTCGTTGCCGCCGGCAATTATAACCCTGATACACCGTGGATCGCCGCTGCCTTGCCAGTTTTCCGCCCGGAACTAGAAAAATCATGGATTGCGGTTGTGGAGGATGAGACAAAGTCAAACCCCTGCGGGCCCGCGCGTTTTTTTTGTATTGCGGGCTATTCCAATATCTATGCACCCACAACGGAAGCAGATGAATATGATATTTATACCGGGACTTCGGGGGCATCTGCCGTTACCGCTGCTTCCATGGGTGTTCTTCTCAGCCGTTACCCCTATCTGCAAGCGACAGCGGTGCGCGATATCTTGCTGACAACGGCCAAGGATATAGGCGATCCCGGGGTTGATGCAAAGACCGGCTGGGGCTTGATCGACCTGAAGAAAAGCATGTCCGGTCCCGCCCAGTTTCTCGGGCGCTTCGAGGCCAATCTGCCTGCCGGATTGAGCGACACCTGGAGCAACGCTATTTCACAGGATGTGCTGTCCCAGCGCCGGCAAGAGGATTCGAAGGAAATCTCTGATTGGGACAAGAAGAAGGAGGAGCGTGGCTGGCAGAGCGGTGTGACGGAAGCACAAACCAAAATCAATCTGGTGAAAGATTTCGGCGGCAGCAGACTGGTTGCTGCTGAGGACCTTATCAAAGCAGTACTCAAATTGACTCCCCCCGGCACCTCCATTTCTGCTCTTGGGCAATTGATTTCAGCTCAAGAAGTTCTCAAGGCCGATCCAATCGCCACCGGAATCTGGAAAGGCTTTACTGCCAAATACACGAAATGGTCGTCTTCCAAAACGGCGCTGGCCGACTATACCAGTTTCAGAGCCTCAGCAGAGGGTGCAAACAATGTTATCATCGACGCTATATTGTCCGATCGCGTTGTTGCAGACACGATGGAAAATGAAATCACGCAAACGCGTATTAACGCGCATCCAAGACCTACGATGCCGGCCTGACCAAATCCGGGCTTGGCACGTTGCGGCTGACGGGCCAGAACACCTATACCGGCGATACGATCATCAATGGCGGCTTGCTGGCTGTGGACGGGTCGATCACGTCGAAAGCTATCATCAACGACAGCGGCATTCTCGGCGGCATCGGTTCTGTGGGTTCGCTTGTGGCCAATACTGGCGGCAGGGTCTCGCCCGGCAATTCCGTCGGCAAGCTGACAGTGACGGGCGATGCGACCTTCGAAAAGGGCTCGATCTTCGATGTAGAGATTGCGGCGGACGCGGGCGCAGCCGACCAGCTCGACGTAACGGGCAAGGTGGCTCTGCTCGGCGGTGCGGTGCAGGCGCGTATCGAGGGCGAGACAGCCTTCTTTACGAAGGATCAGGTCGTGGGATTATTCACACGCTCCTATGATATTTTGTTGGCTGGCAAGGGGATCGAAGGAACCTTCGAAACGGTGCGGCCGCAGTATAATTATATCAGTGCGGTGCTCGACTATTCCCACAAGAACAAGGTGACCCTCGGCTTCATGCTGACGCCCGATCCGGTTCTCGTTGTCGATCCCGAGATTGGGGCCCCTGTCGGCGCCGTGGTTGACGAGTTTGTTTTCGAGCCTGAGCTTGAATCCGTGGTCGAGGATGCTGAAAGGGCCGGGCTCGCGCGTACCGAGGCGGAACGGCTGAAGCTGGAAGCCTTGCGGGAGCGCGTCAGGACCCTCGTTCTGGTCGATGCGAAAACGAAGAACCAGAAGAACGCCGGCGATGCGATCAAACAGATGGATATTGGCGATCCGCTTTTGAATACGGTGCTGTTCTCGCAGGTGGGGCAGGTCTTGCCCTATGACAATCTGACCGGCGAGGTTCATGCCACTCTGGATGGGGTTCTGATCGAAGACAGCCATTTTATCAGCACCGCTGCGACGGACCGCATTCGCGCTGCCTTCGACGGCGTAGCGGCGAAAGCCCAGCCGGTTATCGCGCCATTGGCTTACGGAGCGCCGGTAAAGGCGAAGGGCAGCGAGTCGTTCGGCACTTTCGATCTCGCCGGGGGCAGCACGGGTTCTGTCCCGGCGCCCGCCGCCACTGCCCTTTGGGGCGAGGCCTATGGTGCCTTTGCTCGTGGGATAAGCGATGGCAATGCGAGCCGCTACAGCCGCAGCACCGGCGGCTTCGTCACCGGGCTCGATGGCGTGGTGGCCGAGACGTGGCGCTTCGGGCTGCTGGCGGGATATGGCAGCTCTTCGCTCAACGGCAATGGCAGGGCTTTGGTGGACAGCTATCAGATCGGGCTCTACGGCGGCACGACCTGGGATAGCCTCGGGTTACGCTTCGGCGCCAATCTCGGCCATCACGAGATCGAGACAAAACGCATCGCGATTTTCGGCGGCCTGGCCAATGAGCATGAAGCTTCCTATGACGCCAAAACCGTGCAGGTCTTCGGTGAGATCGGCTATGAGATCAAAACTGCTTATGCCGAACTCGAACCCTTTGCCGGGGTCAGCCATGTGCATCTGAAGACGGATGCCTTCGAGGAAACCGGCGATATCAGCAACCTTTCTGGCGAAGCCAGTACGACGGATCTGACAACCACGACGCTGGGCCTCAGGGTCTCCCGCGATTTCGCCTTGAGCGAAAGTGTCAACGTAACCGCGCGCGGCACGCTCGGCTGGCGCCATGCTTACGGCGATGTAACGCCGCAGCAGCGCCTTGCGTTCGCGGGCGATCAGGCCTTCAGTGTCGAGGGTCTACCGGTTGCGCAGGATACGGGTTTCGTCGAGGCAGGGCTTGATCTTGGTATCGGCAGGAACACGACGCTCGGAATTTCCTATAGCGGCCAGTTCTCCAAATCCGCCAGCGATAATGCGGTCAAGGCGGATCTGACCGTGCGGTTCTGACACGAGAAAGACAAATGCACAGATTGGCGGTGGTGCGCCCGGCATTCACTCGCCTGCTGCAAAACTTCCATTGTTCGCAACGGTCTTCCCATCATGGCGCCCTGGATCAGAAACCAATTGATTGAATGCAGTCACTGCAGTTCCATGCATGCCGTGAAACTCCATCTCGGAATATTCAACTTTGAGGGTCAAATTCCCGAAGAGCTGGATTGTCTGCGCTGCCACAAACTCCTGGTCAGATCCAGGTGCCTGTCGATTTCCGCAACGCTGCAGAATCCCGTCGGTCACGGCGCGTGAATTGAACACCACCTGCAGCGAAGAAGAATGGTTGCATTGCCGGCCAGGCCGTGATTGACAAAGGCAGTCCCAAAAAGCCGCCGAGACTCATCGAATGCCGTTTTCTCCCTTTCATCTTGTCGATGGCGATCAGGCGCGGGGCCTCGTGTTGCTCGCCGACCATGCCAGCCGCGATCTGCCGCAGGAATACGGCTCGCTCGGGCTGCCTCCTTCGCAGTTCGAACGGCATATCGCTTACGATATCGGCGTTGAACAATTGACGCGGAGGCTCGCGGCTATGTTGGATGTTCCGGCCGTCCTTGGCGGGTTCTCGCGACTGCTGATCGATCCCAACCGCGGCGAGGACGACCCGACGCTGATCATGCGGCTTTCCGACGGGGCGATCATTCCGGGCAACAATCCGATGCCCATCGAGGAGCGCGAGAAGCGCCTCGATGAATTCTACCGGCCCTATCACCGGGCGGTTGCGCAAACGATCGATGCGGTGAGCGAGGCAAGCGGCAAGGCGCCGCTGATCATCTCGATCCATTCCTTCACCGCCTTCTGGAAGACCACGCCGCGCCCCTGGCATGCGGGTATTCTATGGGACAAGGATCCGCGCGCGGTTGTGCCGCTGCTCGAAGGCCTGCGAGCCGACCCGCAGCTGATTGTCGGGGACAACGAGCCCTATGACGGCGCCTTGCGCAACGACACCATGTTCCAGCATTGCATCGTCCCTGGTCTTGCCCATGCGCTGATCGAGGTACGGCAGGACCTGATTGCCGAGGAGACAGGCGTCGCCCATTGGGCGGATCGCCTCGCGCCGATCCTTGAAGCGATGAATGCGGACCCCGATATGCATGAAGCCAGACAATTCGGCTCCCGAACCGGGCCCATCGAGGAGGTTTACGATGAATGAACTCACGGAGGATCAGCGCATTGCGCTCGAGGCCGCGGCGTTTCGCCGTCTGGTGGAACATCTGCGGACCCGCAGCGACGTGCAGAACATCGACCTGATGAACCTGGCGGGCTTCTGCCGCAACTGCCTGTCGAACTGGTATCGCGAGGCCGCCGAGGGATCCGGGATCGCACTCTCCAAGGAAGAATCGCGCGAGATCGTCTATGGCGAGCCCTATGCGGACTGGCAGGCCAAACATCAGCGCGAGGCGAGCGACGCGCAGAAGGCCGCTTTCGAGGTGAACAAGCCCTAGCATTGAGTTCATCCCATCACGATTGATGTTACAGAGTCTGTTTGTCTTGACTCTTGAGGCGCTGGTCGGGCATCGGAACCTCCTAAGCGACGAAACATGAGTCGCACATCAAGTTTTGAGAGAGCGGAGTTAAGAGCATGGATGATTTGGCGGCGCAGGGTGGTGTCGAGGGTGTAGCGGCTGCGGAACTGCGGCAGTTCATCGAACGCATCGAACGCCTCGAGGAAGAAAAGACCACGCTCCAGGACGACATCAAGGAAGTGATGGCCGAGGCCAAGGGGCGCGGTTACGACACCAAGATCATCCGCACCATCGTCCGCCTGCGCAAGAAGGACGCCAATGAGCGCAAGGAAGAGGAAGCGATCCTCGAACTTTACATGAATGCTCTCGGCATGGAGTAAGCCGGCATCGGCTAGAGTTGATCGTTGTAGGGCCGCTTGGTTTCCCCGACCATTTTTGCAAGATGGGAGAACGACCATGGCGTGTCGGCTCCCGAACTGTTTGCCAGCTGAAGCAGGCGGATCGGGAAGCAGACCGCGTCGCGATTGGCCGGCGAAAGCTGCTCAACGGCCCGCTCGTCGCCAACGGCGACGGCTTCGGCCTTGCGCAGCGCGGTATCGATCTCGGCATCCGTAAGCAATCCTTTCGCAACGAGTGACCGGTTGATTGCTGCAATGGCGAGGCAAAGCCCCTCGAGCTGAAGATTGGCAGTGTTCATGGTCGTTACCCCAATTGGTGTGGCTGATACCATATCAACGCAGAGCAGCCGCAAATGATCCGAAAGCACGCTGTAAAGACCTTACCATGGTCTGGATCATACGTCTGACCGTACAAAAAGGCAGCGGGCCTCTCCGTCGATTTGACGTGACGCGGTTCCGTGGCATTCTATTTCGATGATTAGCGGTGTGCTGCTCGACCTTGCCGGCGTCCTCTATGATGGCGAAACGCCTGTACCGGGCGCAGCAGATGCTGTTGTCCGCCTGCGCGAGGCCGGTCTTCCCATCCGTTTTGTCAGCAATACGACACGCATGGCCAAGCAGGCCATTCTCGACCAGCTCGGCAGGCTCGGCTTTTCTGCCAGAAGTGAGGAGCTGTTCACGCCGGCGCAAGCCGCACGTCAATGGCTTCGCCAGCACAATCGAACGCCACACCTTCTGATCCACCCTGATCTCATGCCCGAGTTCCAAGGCCTTTCAGGCGGCGCCGGGACGGTGGTCATTGTCGGCGATGCGGGCGAGGCCTTCGATTACAGGACGCTGAATAGCGCGTTTCGCGCCCTGATCGAAGGCGCGGAATTCCTGGCGCTGGCGCCGAATCGGACTTTCAAGGATGCCGATGGCAAACTCAGCCTCGATGCGGGGCCGTTCGTCGCGGCGCTGGAGTTCGCCAGCCAAAGACGCGCGATTGTGCTGGGCAAGCCGTCGCCCGCATTCTTCCTGGCGGCGCTTGCCAGCATGGATTGTCCGAGGACGGAAGCCGTGATGGTTGGCGACGATGCTGAAACCGACGTCGCGGGGGCCTTGCGGGCCGGACTTGGCCATGGCCTGCTGGTGCGCACGGGGAAGTATCGCGCCGGCGACGAGGAACGTTTCACACCGCCGCCCACAGCCATAGTGAATGATATTTCGGCGGCGGTTGACTGGATCATCGCCGTGCGCAGTTGAGGCGACGGCGCTCCTAAGCCGCTATCTGGCGGACAAAGTGATCGGGCTCGATTGCGACGACGCGCTCCTGGAGAACTGCGGAAAGACGACGGACTTCTTCCACGTCGGCGTTCTTCAATCGCGCTTTCGGATCCTCGAAGCGGATTTCCGGATCCGGCACCGCTGAAAGAAGCAGGCGCGTATAGGGATGCTGCGGGTTGTCGATCACCTTGTTGACATTGCCCCATTCGACAATCTGGCCGGCATACATGACGATGATGTCTTCAGCGACGTAGCGGGCCGTCGCAATGTCGTGGGTGATGTAGAGCAGGGCGAGCTTCATATCCCGCTTCATCTCGTTGAGAAGGTTGAGCACGCCGAGGCGCACCGATACGTCCAGCATGGATGTTGGCTCATCGGCCACGATAACCTCGGTACCGACCGCCAGCGTTCGCGCAATATTGATCCGCTGGCGCTGACCTCCGGAGAGCTCGTGGGGGTGCTTGGGGGCGATGATCGCCGGGTCGAGCTTGACCCTCGTCAGCAGCTCCGCGACGGCTTCGTCGATCTGGCTGCCCTTCAAATCGCGCCGGTGCAGTTGCAACGGGCGGCGCAGATGATAGGCGATCGTGTGTGCAGGATTGAGCGAAGAGAATGGATCCTGGAAGATCATCTGCACGGAGCGCCGGTATGCTGCCAGCGCCCGGACGTCACCGGTTTCCACCGGCTTGCCCTTGAACAGCAGCCGGCCTTCGCTCGGCGTATATTCCCGCATGACGAGACGCGCGCAGGTTGTCTTGCCGCTGCCCGATTCCCCGACCAGCGCCAATGTGCGGCCGGGATGCAGCGCAAACGACACCGATTGCGCTGCCTTGACCGCGAAAGGGGCACGGCCAAAGGTTTTTGAAACGCGGTCGAGCGCCAAGATGGCATTGCACGGATCAGTCATGTGGCTGCGATCTCCGTCACCGTGGCCCCGTGCAATGAGGGGAACGAGGCCCACAGCTTCTTTGTGTAGTCGTGTTGCGGTGCGCCGTAGATTTTCTGGGCGGTGTTCTGTTCGACGAGCTTGCCTGCCAGCATGATGCCGATGCGATCGCAAACCTGAACCATCAGGCCGAGGTCGTGCGTGATGAACAGGACCGAAAAGCCAAAGGTCTTGCGCAGTTCGTTGATGCGCTGGAGGATTTCGCGCTGGACGACGACGTCGAGCGCCGTCGTGGGCTCATCCATCACGACGATTTTCGGATTGAGCGCGAGACAGATCGCGATCACGATGCGCTGGCGCATGCCGCCCGAGAACTGATGCGGATAGTCCCTCATGCGGTCTGGCTGGATGTCGACGAGACGCAGCATCTCGGCTGTCCGCTCCCGCGCCTGCTTGCGGTTCATCCCCTGATGCGTGTGCAGCACGTCGTAGAACTGCGCCTCGATGCGCAGCACCGGATTAAGCGAATTCATGGCGCTCTGGAATACCATGGCCACTTCGCGCCAGCGAAAGTGGCGCAGCTCCCGGGGATCGAGATCCAGCACGTCGCGACCCTCCAGCAGAATCTGGCCGCTGCGGATCAGCGCCGGCGGTTTGTGAAGGCGGCTGATGGCAAAGGCGATCGTGCTCTTGCCGCAACCGGATTCACCGGCAAGACCGAAAATCTCGCCATGCGCGACGTCGAAACTCACATCATCAACCGCGCGAAAATCGGTTGTTTCGCCGATGTAGTCGATGGTCAGGTTTCTTATGGAAAGCAATGGCTGGGTCACAGGCGGCCTTCTCCCGAACGGATCAATGCGGTCCAGCGGCTCAGACGATTGCCTGTCCGCAGACGCGGATTGGCAATCTCGTCAACCGCGAAATTCAGCAGCGAAAGCCCGACACCCAGAAGGGCGAGGGCAAAGCATGGGGTGAGAATATCCCACCATGCGCCGACCGACAGGGCCGACGCCTTTTGCGCATTGTAGAGCATCATGCCCCAGGACACGGTTTTTGGATCGCCGAGGCCGAGGAATTCCAGCGTTGCCTCGGTAATGATGGCAAAGATCACGCTGCCGATAAAATTGATGCCAACGATGGAAATGAGATTGGGAAAGATTTCGAAGGTCATGATGCGCCAGCGCGGCTCGCCCATCATTTCCGCGGACTTGATGAAGTCCTTGTGTTTGACCGAAAGGGTTTCGGCACGGGTGACGCGCGCGCCCCAAGCCCATGAAGTAAAGCCGAGGATAATGGCGATGACCAGCGGGCTGGCCTGTCCGATGAAAGCGGCGAGGACCAGGAGCAGGGGCAGGTTCGGCACGACCAGCACCATGTTCGTGAAGAAGCTGATCACTTCATCGGTCTTGCCGCCGCGATAGCCGGCAATAATGCCAAGCGCCGTGCCAAGCGCCGTTATCAGCAGTCCGGCTCCGAAGCCAACGGCAAGCGACGTGCGCGCGCCATGGATGAGGCGCGAGAAGACGTCCTGGCCGATGCGGGTGGTCCCGAGCCAATGATCCGCCGATGGCGGCTGGTGCGGCCGGCCAACGCGGGCTGCCGGATTGTATTCGCTTAGAAGCGGCGCTGCGAGTGCGATCAGCACGATGAGCGCAATGATGATCATGCCGATGAGGGCCTTGCGATTGCGGACGAGACCGGAGAGGAGAACACCCATTGTCATGCCCCCCGCAGGCGCGGGTCGAGCAGCACATAGCTGACATCGACGATGAAATTGGCGACAAGCATGGCGACGGTCATGATCAGGAGCTGGCCCTGGATCACCGGATAGTCGCGCGCGAGAATGGCCTGATAGAGAATGTTGCCGAGGCCCGGATAGTTGTAGACGACTTCGGTGACGAGCGAGCCGCCCAGGACGGTGCCAATGGCGATGGCGAGGCTGCTGACCGTTGGCAGCAAGGCATTGCGCGCCGCGTACCAGATCATGACGCGGCTGTCGGACAGGCCCTTGGCACGCGCCATGACGATATAGTCCTCGCCGAGAAGGTTGATCATGTTGTTGCGCATGGTGACCGCAAAGCCGCCCGTGAGCACGGTGCAGAGCGTCAGCATCGGCAGGATGCCATGGCAAAGCAGGCTGCCGATATAGGTCAGCGACAACGATGGATCCAGCGCCGGGTCGGCGGCGTAGCCGGTCGGAAACCAGCCGAGCGTAAAACCGAAGAAGAACAATACGATGAGCGAGGTGACGACCGCCGGGACGGAGGTTGCAAAAATGGCGCCGACGGAAACCACAACGTCGAAGATCCCGCCGCGCCACCACGCGGCGAGAATGCCGAGGAACGTGCCGAGGGTGAAGCTGATGATCGTCGCCGTGCCCATCAGGCCGACCGTCCAGATCAGCGCGTGGCCGAGAACCGAGGTGACGGGCAGCGGGAAATATTTGATCGAGCGGCCGAGATCGCCGGTGAAGATGCTTTGCAGATAGGTCAGGTATTGCTGCCACAAGGGACCATCGACAAAGCCAAAAGTCAGTTTCAAGGACGCAAGATTCTCCGCCGACAATTCGGTGCCGGTGCTGGAAAACATGATCTGGATCGGATCACCGGGCATCAGGCGCGGCAAAAAGAAGTTGATTGTGGCAGCCGCCACAAAGGCTGCCAGGTAGAATCCGAGGCGGCGGAGCAAGAAAACCATATGCTTCTCCCATCATGGCGCAGGAGCGATCGCAACCGCTCCAGCGCCATGCGGTTAGTTTGCCGGCTTCAATGCCAGGAGGTGCAGCAGACGCGCTGGATTGTTGCGCGTGATGGACGGGTTGACGAACGGGTTGTCGGGCGTCGACCATCCGGTGAAGCGCTTGGTGTTGTATTGATACCAGTTGGGATTGTTGTAGACGGGGAACATGGGCAGGTTTTCCGCCACGATGCGCTGAGCCTTGTTCATCACCTCTTTCCGGGCGGCGGGATCGGCTGTCCGGGTAAAATCAACCAGCAGTTTCGCGAGATCCGGATTGAACCAGCGTTGCGCGGTGAACCGCGTCTTTCCCTTGTCGGTCTCATTAAATGCGCGCTGATAGGGATAATAGGGCGACGCTGCCGCAGGGAGGCTGTTGATGGCCATGTCGAACGTGCCGTTGATCAGGTTGCCCGTCCAGACGGCTTCTTCCGGTGTGGCGATCTTGGCGTCGAGGCCGCTCTCCTGCATGCCCTCGATGGCGATCTGCACGGTGTCGATCCAGTCCGTCCATGCACTGGGCACAATGACGGAGAACGATATCTTGCTGCCATCCGGATTGTCGCGGAAGCCGTCGCCATCCTTGTCGACATAACCCGCTTCATCGAGCAGTTCCTTGGCTGCCTCGGTGTCATGTTTGCCGAACTTGCCAAATGCCTCGATGACCGAAGGATCGGACCAGGGTTTGTAAAGTTCGCCAAGACCGGACGGGTCCTCGTTGAGCGTCGGATAGCCATAGCCTGCCACGTCAACCATGGCTTTGCGATCGAGCGACATGCTGACCGCCTGGCGGAACTTGATGTCGTTGAAAGCCTTGCGGTTGGCCTCGTTGGCCGTTTCCAGATTGAACAGGAACGCCACCATGCTGCTTGGTGTGTACCAGTAGTGGAAATGCTCCTTGTCCTTGGCGACATAGGTGTTCTCGACATCGGGAATGAATGAAACGCCCCAGTCGAGCGTACCGTCGGCGGTCGCGGTCAGGATCTGGTTGTTGTCGGCAAGCTGTGGAAAGCGCAGGCAATCGATCTTGAGTTCAGCGGCGTCCCAGTAATTCGGATTGCGGCATTGGTCGTAGGTCTGGCCGGTGAAACGCGGAATTTCTGTCAGCGGGCCGCTACCGACCGGGGTCTCATTGGCAAAGGTAACGGGATCGGCAATGTCCTTCCAGACATGTTCTGGAATGATCGGTACCTGGACCAGCTGGTCGGCCGCAAGGGAGCTTGGGTTAACCAGCGTGAAGCGTATGGTCTGCGCATCGACAGCCTCGATGCCGTCAATGAACTTCCAGATGCTGACGAAATCGAGTGCCGGGAACTTCTTGAGATAGTCGTAGGTGAATTTGACATCGGCCGCTGCCAGCGGCTTGCCATCGGACCATTTGAGGTCCGGCCTCAGCTTGAATTCAATGCTCTTGAGGTCGTCCGCCAGCTTGAAGCTTTCCGCCAGGCGAAAATTCGGCTTGTTGTTGTCGAAGCGATTGAAGAAGACAAGCGGCTCATAAATGAAATCGAGCGTGCTCTGGCGCGCCGATGTCTGATTGAACGGGTTGAAGTTTCTCACCCACGTCGTCGCGGGTTCGATATTGGCGGTGAGTACGGTCTGCGCCAAGGCGGGGCTTGAAAGCAGTACAAATGCGGATGCGGCGGCGAGCAAACGGTTCTTGAACATATTTATTCCCCTGGTTGGTTTTTGACTTAGCTTACAAATGCACTGGCAAACATGTTTTCGACTTCGGCATGGACCTGCGCCACGTTCACCTTTTGTGATCCGAGACGGGACTTTGCGGCATCGATCCGCCTTGCAGCTGCTTCGCTCAACGGACGGGCAGCCTTTGCAGCGGCCTCGCTGTCGGCAACATCGCCGTGGCTGTGCAGGGCAATGTCGTAACCGGCATCCAGCACCTGCTTCACACGTTCCGGCATCGTGCCTTCAAGCGCGTTCATGAAGATGCAATCGGAGATAAGGACGCCGTCATAGCCGAGATCGTTGCGGATCACGTCATGCAGGACGGGCGATACGGAGGCGGGTTGTTCCTTGTCGTAGGCCGAATAGACCACATGGGCGACCATGGCCCATGGCGTGCCCTTGAGATCAACGAACGGCTTGAAGTCCGTGGCGAGCAGCGTCTCCCTGCTGGCGTCGACCACCGGGCGTTCCTTGTGCGAATCGAGCGTTGCCCTGCCATGACCGGGAATATGTTTCATAATCGGCATGTTTCCGGTCTCGAGCAGCCCCTCGACAACTTCGCGGCCCAGCGTCGCCACGAGTTCGGGGTCGGCGCCGAATGACCGCGCACCAATGACTGCGCTCGTCGTCGGGAAAACCAGATCGAGTACCGGCGAACATCCACTGGTGAGGCCAAGTTCGCTCATCATCGTTCCCATGGCGCGCGAAGAAAGGCGCAATGCCTGTTTGGCGAGCGCCAGATCATGGCGCGCCAGTTCTGCGAACTCGCCGAAGCTGCGGAACAAGGGCCATGGTCCCGCATCGAGATGCTCGACCCGGCCGCCTTCCTGATCGGTAAAGACCGGGGCATCGTCGCGGCCAACCGCCTCGCGGAAACTTGCGACCAAGGCTTTGGCCTGGTCTGGTTCGCGCAGATTGCGGCGGCCAACGAAGAGACCGAGGGGATTGGTGTCCCGAAACAAGGCAATCTCATCCGGAGACAGTGTCGGGTTGGGGATGCCGACAAACAGGGCAAGAGGCGATTGTCTGGACACTATATTCACTCCATAGGAACTGTGTTGCGATGGGAGCAGGGGCTCAGGTTTTCTTGGCACGCAGCATGCCTTGATAAATTCCCTTGCCCTCGGCAGGGATTGTCATGGCACCAACGGCGTTGACGTAGAAATCGACAGGACCGGCATCTCCAATGATCGCGTACGCATAGCCCATGGATTTCATGGCCTGCAGCGATGCGGAGAAGAGTGCGATGCCTACACCCTTGCCGCGACTGTCCGGATGAACGCCTGTCGGCCCGAAAAAGCCGCGCGCCGTGGTGTCGTAGCAGGCGAACCCGACGAGGTTCCCGTCATCGATGGCAATAAGGCATGCGGACGGCTGGCGAGTGATGGCGACAGAGACTTCACTGGCCCAGTTGGTGCTGAAATTATCGCGAACCCAATCAACGACCAGTTGCATTTCAGGGGGCAGAACAGGCCGAATCAGTACATCTGCATGACGGGTCTGTTTCTCCAGATCGGAGAGCCTGTCGGTATATAAGCTAACAAGCAGATCAGCCAAGCAACTCTCCTCAATTCCAATATTATGGAATATATCCCCTTTTAATGTAATAGACTTGGATTTTTACTCCGGCTTGTCAATCGTTTTATTGATCGCCCCGGTTACATCCAATCAATGAACAAGCAGGATCGAAAATGGGTTCAGGCGCCACTTTGAAGTGTTGAAGCTGCAACTGATTGCCCAGGGATAGGCAATCAGTTCCAAGGATGCCGAGAATGGTCCAGGCTCCCATGAGCCGCAAAGGGACCTTCAAGGCTCCCGCGCGAGCGCAAAGGATATTCGTCTGCTTGTACTGGCCAGATTGCGCCTAACCCTAATTATTTATGCAAATATGTGGGAAAAAGACCAAAAACAGAGGTTGAGTCACGCTGACGTAACGCTCCGTAACATAATTTCATGACGTGGTTGCGAGTTTAGCGCATGAAAACAACACTAAAAAGCATTCAAGCATGTGTGAAAAGCGAGCAGACAACAGTGGGGGACCTAAGCCGGAAATTCTATAGTTAGTTGGTTTAGGATAAAAGGCTTAGCACTGTGATTAACGGGACGATATTTTAAAGAGTCTAGAAAACGACAGGCAAAATATAATCAATTACGCGCTCCACGGGGGCGCGTTTTGTTTTGTCCAAACGTCCAGTTCTGACAAAGCCCGGACATCCGCCCGAGCGGGGCTCTTGCCCCGGCAGACAGCGGGCGAGGCGACTTCCTGGAGAAAATCGAATACACTATCGAGACGGCCGCTGGCTCCGTCAATCCGGTTGAGGCGATCAAGAATGCCTGTTTGACCGAGTCGCGCTTCAATTTCTGGGGGAACGACGATGACTGATGCTTCATTGCGAAACCGGGCCGGCAAAGCCTTGCCGACCGAGAGGGCAACTGCATTTGCCAACGAGGTCCAGGGCGACCTGATCCAGCCGGGTGACCGGGATTACGAGGAGGCCAGACATATCTGGAATGCTCTCGTCGACAAGCATCCCGGCGCGATCCTGAAATGCCGCGACACAGCCGATGTTGTCGCCGCGGTGAAATTCGCACGTGATAATGACATCCTCGTGGCGGTTCGAGGTGGCGGCCACAACGTGGGCGGACGAGCGCTCTGCGATGATGGACTTGTTATCGATCTTTCGCGGATGCGGGACGTCCATGTGGACCCCGCCCGGCAAACCGTGCGGGTCCAAGGCGGTGCCACCTTGGGTGATGTTGACCGCGAGACGAATGTGCATGGCCTTGCGGTGCCGTTTGGCGTGATCTCGAAGACGGGCGTCGGTGGGCTGACGCTTGGGGGTGGCGTGGGGTGGCTGGTACGCAAGTATGGCCCAAGCTGTGATAATGTTTTGTCGATGGAAGTGGTGACGGCCGATGGCGTCGCCAGGACCGCCAGCGCGGACGAGAATCCGGACCTGTTCTGGGCATTGCGTGGTGGAGGCGGCAATTTCGGGGTTGTTACCTCGTTCCTTTACCAGGCCTATCCGGTCTCGACAGTGTTTGGCGGACTGATCGTCTACCCGCGTGCGGCAGCCGGAGAGATCCTGCGCGCCTATCGCACGTTCATGGAAACCGCACCCGAAGACCTGACCGTCTATGCCGGGTTCATCTGCACGCCTGACGGAATTCCTGCGACGGCGGTCGTCCCGTGCTGGAGCGGTGAGGACCTGGCAGAGGGAGAGAGAGCCATCGCGCCGCTTCGCAAGCTCGGCGAGCCACTGATGGATGCCGTGCAGGCCATGCCCTTTCCAGCCATGCAGTCGATTCTCGATGCCGCCTTCCCGGCTGGGACTCGGAATTATTGGAAATCAGCGTTTGTGAAGGGGCTTTCGGACGAGGTGGTGGATGTGCTCGTGGAGCAGGCGAAAGGGATGACATCGCCGTTGTCGGGACTTCTCATTGAGTATTACGGCGGTGCGGGCGGGCGAAAGGCGAGCGACACGAATGCGTTTGCCCAGCGCAGTTCGGATTATTTGATCGGCTTCATGCCGCAGTGGACCGATCCGGCCGAGGACGATCCCCAGATCAATTGGGCGAAGGGTGCGTGGAAAGCGATCCAGCCCTATGCAACCGGTGGCTATCTGCTGAATTACCTCGCGGAGGGAGAGCAAGAGGCGGTCCAGGCTGCATTCGGGGCGAACTACCAGCGCCTGGTGGAACTCAAGCGCAAATACGATCCAACGAATTTCTTTAGAATGAACCAGAATATTCAACCGGACGCCTAGGCTGGGACATCACATGAGTAGACCTTGTCTTCCATGTCGTGAAGGACTGGCTTTGGCGCAGAGCGGACTCTGCGTCCACTTCTGAGTGTCTGACTCTATTTTACGGCGAGGCTCCCGGCAGCAAGTATCAGGAGCGCACCGGCGACCCCTTCGCCCCATCTCCGGCGGCGATCGTTGAAATTGCCACGCTTGCCGACGGTCGCAACAACGAAACTCAGAATTGTGTAGACCAAGCCGCACAGGCCGATGAAGATCGCGGATAGCATCGAGGCTTGTACGGCAACGTTTCCTTCGTGGTGCATGAACTGCGGGAGGATGGCAAAATAGATCATCATGCCTTTGGGATTGAGGAACGCCGTCAGGAAACCCCGTTGAAGCTGATTTGTGTCGTCCCCGCTCACAAGTGTGAGTTTGCCTGCCTTCATCGCAGACTTGATCAGCTGAGAGGCCAGGTAGACCAGGTAGCCGACGCCCAGCCAGCGAAGGGCGGCGAAGAGAACGGGCGAGGCTGCGATGATGGCGGCCACGCCCAAGGCTACCAAAACCGAGTGCGCCATGTAGCCGATGCAGACACCCGCCGTTGACCGCAGTCCGGCCGGCGCTCCCCCGGACAGGGCTTGCGAGGCCACAAAAAGCATATCTGGACCCGGGGTACAGATGAGCGGCAGGACAGTGGCTGCGAAGAGGAGCAAAGTTGTGGTTTCCATGATTGGCATCATAGGTCTGAACGCACGCAACCGGGTTGCGAAGTAGCCAATTTTGATCGCATAATTGGTATTCAAATCGCGAAATAGAAAATTATTAGCAGGAGATGCCAATGCGGCTCGACGAGTTGGACAAGCGTATCTTACGTGCCCTGCAGCACAACGGCCGGCTGCAAAATGTCGAGTTAGCGAAGGAAGTCGGCTTGTCTCCATCGCCATGTTTGCGGCGGGTTAGGCTCCTCGAAGAAGCCGGGATCATCGACCGCTATGTGGCGGTGCTCAATCCAGTGAAGGTCGGTCTGCCGCTCTCGATGTTCGCTCGCATTTGGTTGACTGCACAGGACGCGGAGACCATCGACCATTTCATGGAGGCCATGAAAAAGCTCCCGCAGGTGATGGAGTGTTACATTATGCTGGGCGAAAGCGACGCCCTGTTGCGCGTCGTCGTTTCCGATCTCGACGATTACCGGCACTTTCAGTCGACACATCTTACGAAGATCAACGGTATTCAGAACGTCAAGACGGACATACCAAGCCAAATCGTCAAACAGACTTATGCGCTGCCATTGCGGTGATGGCTGCCTTTCGTGCAGAGCGAAAACATTCGGTTCGTGGGACTTTGATATGATCGCTAGTGAGTTACCCGTCGAGCCCTATGTCGAAATGAAGGACCTCCTCGCGAACTCCGAGCTTTTCGTACAAGGCAATCGCCGGGTCGTCACCGTAATCGGCCTGGACATATATGACCCAAGCCCCGCGGCGCTTGGCGATTTCTCTTAAGTGGTTGATGAGAGCCGTTGCTATTCCTTGCCGGCGATAGTTTTCATCAACCGCAAGGTCATAAATATAGAACTCACGTCGCGCCTTCTCAAACTTGTCGAGTTCATAGGCGACAAGCCCACCCACCACACTTTTGCCTGCCAGCGCAACCGTGGCCACGATGTGATCCTTACCGAGAAAATCCTTCATATAGGCGTCACTTGGCGGGTGGTTTCGGTACGTCTCGTGATCGGAAAATGCATCGCCAAACAGGGCGTTCAACTGACGAAGAAGCGAGACGTCATCTGGCGTAAGGCGCTTGAGTGGAAAGGGCTGAGAGGACATGGGGGGATTTTACCACAGTTTCCGAAGGCGCTTCCACTATGGACTGGGTGCGGCGTTGTCCGTTGATTGGCGCTTGCCGAGGGAATTATGCGACCGATCTCAGGACTTTCCCTGATTGACTTTCAGCGCCTTCCCCATGGATCTTGTTCCCCCGGTTGAAGACCGGGTGTTCGCATCGGGCGGGCATTGTCGATGATAAGAAGGCAGAACATGGCAACTGGCACGGTAAAGTGGTTTAATTCAACCAAGGGATTTGGTTTTATTCAGCCGGACGAGGGGGGCGCTGATGTGTTCGTCCACATTTCAGCGGTAGAGCGTGCTGGTCTGCGTACGCTTCTCGAGAACCAAAAAGTAAACTTTGAACTGGTGCGCGACAACAGGTCGGGGAAAGTTTCAGCCGACCAGCTAAGCGCAGCAGGCTGAAGCGAGCCAATTCTTCGCACTGCACCGCAGTAAGAGTTTCAACTGATGCGAGGGTGTCGGTCCTCGCATCAAGTTTCGGCATGGTCGGTGGTTACCCGGCTATATCGACGACGACTTTGCCCGTCGCGCTTTTCCGTTCGACGGCGGTATCGCGCAGCAACAACAGGGATGTCCAGGCTCGCTTGTGCGCCCTCGGTGCGGGCCTTGCAGTCCTTCCTGCAGCGATCGGCGACAACACGCAAGGCATCGAACGCGTGAGCGTCAACGAACAGCCGCCGCAGCGAACAATCTGGGTCGGCTATCATAGGGATTTGCGCAGGCTTGCGCGGTTGAGGGCCTTCCTCGATGTTGCCATCGCGCGGTACGTTTCGTGAGAGCTGTCCCGTCCGACTAAGCAGCCGTTGTCAGGTATGAAACAGATTCTCCGCCATGAACTTCACGAAGGCCTGGATTTTTGGAGACAGGTGCCGACTTGACGGCCACAAAATGCGGAACTCGCCGACATCCTCGATGTGCTTGTCGAGAACCGCTACAAGCTTTCCATCATCGATCTGCCTGCCGATGGTGAACAGCGGCAAACAGGCAAGGCCAAGTCCTTCCTCGGCCATACTGATCAGCGGCTCGAGGGTGCTGGCCATCGATGACACAGGCAATTCCAATTTCCCTTCGCTTGCATCCAGCGGCCACCGCTCGAGTTTGCCGGATGAAGGGTACTTGTGATGGAGGCATATGTGGGCGGACAGGTCTTGCGGCCTTTCCGGAACTCCGAAGCGGGTGAAGTAGTCTTTCGATCCCACGATACGGTGAGAGAACTTCCCCAAGGTCCGCACCATCAGCCGGCTGTCGATAACTTCTCCGGTTCGTACCACAGCGTCAAAACCCTCTTCAATCACATCGACCAGACGATCCGTGAAATCCAGGTCTATCGTTACCTCCGGGAACAAACGCATGAACTTGGTTATTGTCGGCATGAAAAGCATTCCGGCGAGCGGCAGGCTGACACGAAGCCGGCCGCGGGGTGCGGCCATGGTTTGCGACAATTCCTGTTCGGCGGCTTCTATTTCGGAAAAAATCCGCCGGCAGCGTTCAAGGAACATAACTCCCTCTGCCGTGATCGCGATGCTGCGGGTATTGCGGTGAAACAACCGTACCCCGAGCCTCTTCTCCAAGCGGGCCATTGTCTTGCCAACGGCAGATGACGAGACGCCGAGCGCTTCGCCTGTCCTCACGAAACTGCGGGTTTCCGCCACAATCATGAACACATTCAACGGGCCGATGTTGTCCACGGGGTAATCTCCATTGCGGACGTTGATGTCCGGGATCAACGGAGCCATAGCCCATTTTTTCAACCCGTGTCGCGGACTAACGTTGAGGTGGCGGAAGTTTCTGCCGCCTCATTTTCGAACGGAGATCAAGTGACACATCCTCATAAGGCCGAATTCCAATTCATTCCCGAAGCCACAGTGTTCATCGTGAACGTCATTCATGCCCACCCAGGCAAGCAGGAGGAAGCATTCAAGATAATCCAGGATGTCGTGCACTATGTTGCGCAACGGAAAGACGGATTTCTTTGGAGTAACCTGTCAAAAAGCACAGACGGCAAAACCGTTGTGAACATCGAGGCGATCCGCGACGAGAACAACGTCGCGGAATTTTTCTCCGATCCTGTCTTCGTCGAAAAATTCAAGATGTTGGACACTGTCTCGAAAAGTGAATTTCACATCTACAGGGTTTCCGACCTCGTGCTCCCGCCCAACTCATGAGGTAGGGACGGCAGATCCTTCCGGCCGATCAAACTTTGGGCAACCGGAAGGATCTGCGACATCCCGTTATCTTAATCTGAATAGCGGACCGTTTGTGGGCGGATCGGATGATGCACCGTCCATTGGGTACTTTCCGTGTCGGCACCAAAAGTTCAAAGCTTGCTGCTCCCCGCGATTTCAGCTAGTTTGGCGGTCGCTGTAAGTTCGTTGGGGACGGCTATCGGCCGGGGTTCACATGTCTCATAATCTTATGGTTAATGGCGACAAATATGCCGTTGATGTGGATGACGACATTCCGCTTTTATGGGTCCTTCGTGACACCATAGGTCTTACCGGCACGAAATTCGGCTGTGGCATTGCCATGTGCGGTGCCTGCACGGTGCATGTCGACGGCGTACCGATGCGGTCGTGCGTCATGCCGGTCGTTGAAGCGGTAGGCAAGCCTGTCACCACGATCGAAGCGATTGGCGATACCGCCGAAGGTGCGCGGATACAGAAAGCCTGGCTGGACATAGATGTTGCCCAGTGTGGTTACTGTCAGTCTGGACAAATCATGTCCGCGACCGCGCTGCTGGCTGCCAATCCATCGCCGACCGACGATGATATCGACGCTGTCATGGCCGGAAATATCTGCCGATGCGGCACCTATCCGCGTATTCGGGCGGCCATCAAGCTGGCGGCAAAGGCGGGGTAATGCGATGTCGATTCATGACAAAGTCAATGCTTCCGTCTCGCGTCGCCACTTTCTCATCGGCGCATCGCTCACAGGAGCAGGCCTGATCATTGGATTGCAGCCATCGCTTTCATCGGCTGCCGCGGGCGACCTTGAACCAAACCCCTTCATTCGCATTCCCGCCGATGGCAAAATTGCGCTCATCATGCCTTCCGTGGAGATGGGGCAGGGCATCTACACTTCAGTGGCGATGCTGCTCGCCGAAGAACTGGAAGTCACCCTCGACCAGGTGGTGCTGGAGCATGCGCCTGCTGATCCCACCCGTTACGCAAACCCCTTGCTTGGCGACCAGATCACCGGCGGTTCTTTCGCTATCCGCGGTGTTTACGAGCAGATGCGAAAGGCAGGCGCCAGCGCCCGTGTGATGCTGGTGAACGCCGCCGCCCGTGGTTGGGGCGTTGCGCCGGATACGTGCACCGCCGAGGCTGGGCAAGTCGTTCATGCCGCAAGCGGCCGCCGCGCAGCCTATGGCAGTCTGATCCAGGCTGCAGCATCCGAGGCGGTTCCGCAGGAGGTGCCGCTCAAGCCCGCATCGAGCTTCAAGCTGATCGGCCAGTCCATCCGGCGTCTCGACAGCCCGGAGAAGGTCAACGGTACGGCAAAATTCGGTATCGACGCCCGCCCGGAAGGCGTGTCTTACGCGGCTATCGCGATTTGTCCCCATTTCGGCGGCAAGCTGCGCTCAGTCGAGGACGGGCCAGCAATGGCGGTCAAGGGTGTCAAAAAGGTCGTCCGCATCGAGGACGCGGTTGCGGTGGTGGCTGACAATACCGGCGCTGCGCGCAAGGGGCTTGCTGCGCTCTCCATCGAGTGGGACCCGGGTCCCAGCGGCGATCTTTCATTGGCCGAACTCGAGAAGCGCGCGGAAGATGCGATCGGCGGCAAGGCCCTGCCCCACATAAATGAAGGCGATGTCGCCAAGGCCGAAGCTGAAAACGGGCCGGTTCATGATTTCATCTACCGCATGCCGATCCTCACGCATTCGGCGATGGAGCCGATGAATTGTACCCTTCACGTTCGCAAGGACAGCTGCGACGTGTGGGTCGGCACCCAGGTGGCGGGCCGGGCGCGGCAGGCCGTAGCCGATGTCACGGGCCTGCCTGTGGATAAGGTCGTCGTTCATAATCACCTTCTCGGTGGCGGTTTCGGCCGAAGGCTCGACGTCGACGGCGTTATTCTGGCGGCGAAGATTGCCAAACAGGTGGATGGCCCGGTGAAGGTTACCTGGAGCCGCGAGGAGGACATCCGCCACGACTGCTACCGCTATCTCAACTACAGCAAGATCACAGCGACGCTGGGTCCAGATGGCATGCCAGTGTCATGGCGGCATCGTGTGATCGGTCCGGCCGTCATGGCGCGCTGGCTACCCGCCTATACCCGTGACGGCATCGATCTCGACATCATGGCTGGTGCAGAGTCGCCATACGCGATCCCGAATAAGTATACCGAGTTTGTGCGCCATGAGGCTCCGGACGGAATGTTGACGGGTAACTGGCGCGGCGTCGGCGCCACACGCAATATCCCCCCGATCGAAGGCGGCATCGACGAACTGGCTCACGCCGCGAAGATCGATCCGCTCGAGTACCGCAGGCGCCTGCTTCAGCATAAGCCGCGTCTTCTGGGTGCACTTGATCTGGCCGCGGAGAAGGCCGGCTGGACGAATGCCCTCCCTCAAGGCAAGGGAAGGGGGATCGCCCTTTCGGAGGATTTCGGCAGCTTTGCCGCCATGATCTCTGAAGTCAGCGTCGGGGACGACGGAAAACTCAAGATCGACCGCATCGTTTGCGCAGTCGACTGTGGTCAGGTCATCAATCCGGACACGGTGGACGCCCAGATATTGAGCGGCGTTATCTATGGCCTCAGCGCTGCTCTCTACGGACGCATAACCGTCCAGAACGGTGCCGTCGTGGAGGGCAATTTCGACGACTCTCCCGTTCTGCGAATACATGAGACCCCGAAGATCGAGGTATATATTGTGCCGAGTTCGGAAGCGCCAGGCGGCATAGGCGAGGTCGGCACGCCGGGGGTCGCCCCCTCGCTGTTCAATGCGATCTTTGTGGCGACGGGCAAGCGGCTGCGGTCGCTGCCGATCGACCAGAACGATTTCCGGAGGGTGTAATCATGGCTACGCGTTTTGTCGCCATTGCGATCGCATCCGTTCTCGCTACGGTCGGAACCCTTGTTATTATCGGACCCTTGCAAGGCTATGCCGAGACATCGGGTAGCGGGGCGCTCAAGTCCGTCTCCGACTTCGACGCGATTACTGACACCAGCGCACGCTCGAAGGCCATCTTCGAAGAGGCAAGCCGCGTCTTGACACATCCGCGCTGCATCAACTGCCATCCGGCAACACGCAGCCCGACGCAGGGTGACGACAAGCATCCGCATGTGCCGTTGATGGTTGCCAGCAAAAGCGCATTGGGTCCGTCGGGACTTGTATGCGGCACCTGCCACGGCGCAGAGAATCGTCCGATCGTCGGAAGCCGCATGAAATCCATCCCGGGTAACGCACACTGGTCATTGGCTCCGGCCAGCATGGCCTGGCAAGGGCTCACGGTCAGCGAAATATGCCAGCAGGTCAAGGACACGAGCCGGAACGGCAATCGTTCGCACGACGATCTCGTCCGCCATATGGGCGAGGATCACCTGGTGGGCTGGGCCTGGCACCCAGGCGAGGGACGAACCGCCCCTCCCGGATCGCAAGAGACATTTGCGGCGCTGATCGCCGCTTGGGTGAAGACCGGTGCCGACTGTCCAAATTGATTGTCAAAAAGGTTGTACAGGAAAGCGATTTCCTGGTGGCAAGCCACTGCCGTTGACGTATCCGTAAGCTTACCGCTTGAGGTCAGGCTCCTTCTTCGAGCCCAAGCGGACACGTCGTGACTTTGCAGCAGGAGCTTCGATTTTGAACTGGCGGGCAAGCCGATTCCGCTCCAGTAAAAAATAACTGCTGAACCTTTGCTGGACCACGAACGCACTTTGAACATAGCTGCCGCTGAGGAAGGCGAAACGGCTCGTTCAGAAACGCCTTCACCGCAGCTTTTTTGTGTGCGCGCGGCGCGCATGGAGTCGAGGCACAGCCCATCGGTAACCAACGATTGTAAACTTCTTTCCTCTACAGTCTGGTATGGTAGCGGCGGGAGGAACCGCCTACTCTTGGCCGGGGGCATTATTACGCTGACGATCGAGATTCTTTGCAGGAATACTCAAGCGTGGCACGGGGAGCGACCATTGAAAATTCTGCGCAGATATAATGACTACTGGAACATTTCGGCTGTTTCTGCACTTCTGCGGCGCCTCGGCCTGATGTTTCCGGGCGGAAAGCCAGTTCGGGCCGATATGACCGCGAATGCCAGTACAATCACATCGGTATTATACGGCTTCTTTCTGGTCCTCAGTCTCGCTGCCATCGTGGCGGTCTTCGTTGTCGGCGTTCGCGAAAGCAGGGAACGGATGATATTCCAGTCCAAGATACAGCTTCGCCAGAAGACTGCCCTGCTGGAAGCCTATGTAAGCAAGATACTCGAGGCGAACGACATGGTGCTCAAGAGCATTGCGGCGGAGATCGACCCGATGCCCTGGTCCGAAATTACCGCCTCGCAAGACGTATCGAAGCTGTTGGCCACCCAGAAGCAATATCTGAAGCATTCGGGCGTGATCGCGCTGGTAAACCCGGAGGGATGGCTCGTCTCCTATAGCGAGGGCTTCCCCGCAAAAACGTTCAATGTAACGGACCGCGATTATTTCCGCTTCCATCGTGACCGCCCCTCGGAGCTTACCTTCATAGGCGAACCGATCGTCGGCCGGGTCTACGGGAAATCGTCGCTGACGATGAGCAAGGCGCTACGCCAGCCGGACGGGGGATTTGGCGGTCTGATATTGATCACGATGCCAATCGAATATTTCCTCAATCTGTTCAACGGAGCTGCCTCTCCGTCGGATGTCGCGCAGTTTCTGCGCGAGGACGGGAAAGTGGTGGTGAATGTTCCGTTCCGGGAAGGCAGCGTGACTACGCCTGAGTGGTTTGCCCAAGCGATTGCCGACAATCCCAAAGTGGGTGTTGTCAATTACCGGTCCTCTTCGGAAGGGATCGACCGCCTGGTGGCCTATCGCAAGGTCGGAGAATTTCCTTTCTACGTGACGTTTGGAATAGACGAGAGGATATTGCTCACCGGCTGGAGACAGTCCGTGCGCGTTTACGGTGGCGTTTTGGGCATCGCGCTGGCGGGCTGCACGGCGGCGGCATGGCTTGCGCGCCGCCGTTCGGTCGCGTTGATACACTCGAATGAGTCTCTGCGGGAAGTGAGCGAACGGCTTCTGGTTTCGCAGGACGAGCAGCGCCGCTCCATTGCCCGGGACCTGCACGACTCCACCGGTCAACATCTGATCGGCGCGGCCATGGAACTGGAAAATGTGAAGTCGCGCATGCCGAATCTCGACAACGAAACGCTGGCGTCGCTGAAGCGCACGGCGGAACTCATTTCCCGGAGCAACGAGGAACTGCGGACGCTGTCCTACTTGCTTCATCCACCCATGCTGGACGAATCCGGCCTGCCTAACGCGCTGGAACTGCTTGTCGCCGGATTTGAGGAACGGAGCGGTTTCGAAATCGAACTGCGGGTGGACCCGGATCTTGGCACGAAGCGGCCGCGCGCGGATGTGGAACTGGCCATTTTCCGCATTGTGCAGGAGGGCCTGACCAATATCTATCGGCACTCCCGGGCCCGAAAAGCGACGATCCGGCTGGTCCGTCAGGGCCTCGAACCCCATCCGGTTCTGTCGCTTACCGTAAGGGATGACGGCGTTGGAATAGAGCGGCGAAGCCGCAGGCGCATGGGCGTCGGCCTTTCAGGCATGGAGGCACGCCTGCGGCCTTTCGACGGCACGCTGCATATCTCCACCGGCAAGACGGGAACGACGATTTCCGTCAAGGTCCGGGCCTAGCCAATTCCCCAAAGCATGACAGCTCATCAAGTCCTCCGCGGTTCTGTGCGAGCAATCTGGTGGTTCGAGGTTACAGCCGCTTGACGCAGCGGAATCCGACATGGCTCGTGGACGTATCCTCCGGCTCGGCATGGCGGGCGGCAGGACGATAGCGCCGGCAATAATTGGGTGCGCAAAGGTGAGAGCCGCCTTTGAGAACGCGCCTTGGAATTCGGATTTCGGGTTGTCCGGGGTCGTAGCTGGCGTCGATTGCCCCGCCGCGCGGATTAACAGGGATGCAGCAGGCTTTTGCCGCGGGCTCCGGGTGGCGGGTGGACCAGAAATCGCCCGTCCACTCCCACACATTTCCGATCATGTCGTAAACGCCATAGCCGTTGGGTGGGAAACTGCGGACGGGCGATGTCCGGTCATGGCCTTGGGAGCGAAGGTTGTGATGGGGGAATATGCCTTGCCAGGTGTTGGCCATTTGCCGCCCGCCGAGCGTCAACTCATCACCCCAGGCAAATTCTGCGTCATCCAGCCCGCCGCGCGCGGCAAGTTCCCATTCCGCCTCGGTCGGCAGATCCTTGCCGGCCCAGCCGGCATAGGCCCTGGCGTCGCACCAGGCGACATGCACCACGGGATGATCGAGCTTGCCCCGCAGGTCGCTCCTGCGGCCATAGGGGTGTTTCCAATCGGCACCGAATTTGAATGTCCACCACTGGGTGATGTCGGGGCTCGTGACGGGTCCGCTTGGGGGATCGAACATCAGCGACCCCGCCTTGAGCATGTGAGGAAGTGCTCCGGGGTAGTCCTTGGGGTCGGGTGCCTTTTCGGCGAATGTCACGTATCCGGTGGCTTTGACGAATTCTGCGAACTGGCGATTGGTGACGGGTGTTTCGTCAATCCAGAAGCCATCGACCTTGACCGGATGGGCCGGTGCTTCCTCGGAGTAATGCTTGTCCGATCCCATGATGAAGGTTTTTCCAGGAATCCAGAGCTGGCCGTCCTTCGATACTGGCTGTTCATCGAGGTTCGCCCGCTCAATTACGACTGTCATCCTGTTTGGCCTCCGAATGCTGTTTGCTCCAACATCAAGAAGAACGGGCCGCGACTGAAGTACGTAACGGTTACAAATCGCGATTCAGATGGGTTTAAGGTGAAATAGCGCATGGATTGAGGGCCGCAGGCGCTCCACCGTGGCTTCCTGACCGATGATCGACTGCCCTATACGCTTGCCGAGGGCGAGAATGTCGTCGCGGGCACTCATCGCCGTTCTCCGCCGAAGAACCACGCATAGTAAGCATTGTCCGAAGCAAGGGCGCCCACGCGCGAGGCGCTGCGCTGCCAACCCTTGCGGTCGCCCTGGTATGCGCTCAGGCCTGCCCGGTAGAAGGTGTGCAAGACATCGCGCTCGGTCTCCATTGCCGCATTGAACGCGGCATCGGCGTTTTCGAGCGGCGGGTCGGTGGCAAGGTTCATCAATTTGGGCAGGACTATCGTAAATGTGTCGGGCCGTACCCAGGAGGCATATTCGATGCGCGGCCAGTCGTCAGTGACAGCTGGCGCATTTCCGGCATAGGTCTCCAGGCCTGCGCGGTCAGTGACCCAGGTTGCCATCAGCTCCGGCAGTGAATTGATGCCGACTTCACGCAGTGCGAGCCGGACCTCAGGCTGCTCAAAGCGCGTGGTCATGCGGGCGACGTCGAGTTTCATCGGCTCAAGTGACCCGACGAGCATCATTTCATGCAATTCCGTCGTCCACAGCGTTGAGTGCGGGAAAACGTCGATGAAACTGCGAACCAGCGAGCGGGTGTCCTCGTCGTTCTGCGTGGGCAAGGGGAGCCATTGCGCCACCATGCCTCCCGGGCGAAGCCGGGTCGCTGCGAGACGATAGAAGTCTGTGGAATAGAGATTGGCGACGCCCGCAGCTGAAGGTGGAGGCGGTTCGAGCGTCACAAGGTCATAAGTGTCCGCATTCGCAAGGAGTTCGCGTCTTCCGTCCCGCAAGCGGATATCGAGCCGGGGATCAGACGCAACATGATAATTGCCGTTGAACAGTGTCGATGCCCGTTCCACTGCGGGGAGAAGTTCGGCGGCAACCCTCTGGTCCAGTCCAGTATAGGCGAGAAGCGCGCCTGCCGTAATACCAGTGCCGAGGCCCACCACCATCGCCGACTGGGGCTGTTTTTGTATGGTAATCAAGGGGAGCAGCGCCTGCAGCCGCATATAGCGCAGCGATGGAAGGGAATCGCCGGTATTGGAAACACCCTGGATGTAGAGCCGGCGGAATTTTCTGTCGCGTCCCTGTTCGACCACGGCAACGGTCGCACCAAGCCCCTCCTCGTAAAACACGAGTTTACCGCTCTGCGCGCCTGGAAGGAGGCTTGCGAAACGGTCGGCAGGAATAAGGAACGCCAGCATGAGCGCAGCCGCGCACATGGCTGCTGCTGCGCCGCGATGCCAACGCACCATGCTGACGTTGCGAAATACGGCAATCACCCCGATTGCCGCCGCCACGACAGCCAGGATGCCGAAGGATCCGACAAAACCGTAGCTTGGGATCAGGATGAACCCTGTGACGGCGGTGCCGATAATGCCGCCAAACGTGTTGCACGCACTCACCATGCCGACACCGCGTCCGACGTGACCATCCGCGATGACCAGTTTCATCGCCGCCGGAAAGGCGGCGCCGAGCAGGATTGTGGTTGGCAGAACAATGGCGATCGACGCCACGGCGAAGCGCGCCGACATACCGGCCAATTGGTTGCCGCTGAGCTGCAGGGCCCAATATTCGGCGATCGATTGCGCGGCAATGATCCAGCTGCCAAGGAACGCCACCCCGAGCAAGGCCACCAGCCCCGCGCCTGCGATGAGCAGGCCAAAGACGCTCCAGACGTTGCGAATTCTGTCGATCCTTTTCGCCGCGAGCGCGGAACCAAGCGCCAATCCAAAAAGATAGGTTGCAAGGACGATGGCGAAGGCAAAGGTTCGCGTGCTCATGAACTGGACGATGGACTGCGTCCAGATCACCTCGTAGCCGAGGGCCACACCACCAGCCACCGAATAGAGACCGAGCGCAAGCCGGACATCGCCAGAGAAGGGTCTGGGTTGCGTCTTTCGCGGCACATCCACGCTCAACTTTCGCCACAAGCCGAGGCCGAGAGCGCCGAGCGCTGCAAGCAGGCTGAACCCGGCGGCCGCGTAGGCCGATCCGGAGATGCCCAGGTGAGGAATGAGTACGAAGGCGGCAGCGAGGGTGCCGGCAATTGCCCCCGTCGTGTTTGCTGCATAAAGACGGCCACCCTTGAGGCCGATATCCCGGTTGGCAGCAGCCAGTGAACGGATCAGCGCGGGCAGTGTGCCGCCCATCAGGATTGCGGGGATACCCACGAAGGCGAATACCGTCGTACAGGCGAGTATTGCCGAAACATTCTCGAGACGAGCAAAGGAAGCCGCATAATGGGAAAGGCCGATCGTTACGGCAACTCCGCAAATTGCGACACCGGCTTCAAGCAGCGCATAGAACCGGAATGGACTTGCAGAGCGGTCGATGGATCGTCCAAACGCCATGCCTCCGATGGCCAGTCCCGCCATGAATGCGCAAACGCCCGCCGTCACCGCATAGACGTCGATGCCGACGATCAGCGACAATTGCCGGACCCAGACGACCTGAAAAACCAGCGCAGAAAACCCCGAGGCGAAAAGCAGAAGTGCTGGCCAGAGGAATTGTGCACGGGAGCGTTCATCGGACATTGGGGTACTGAAATCTGAGTGGTGAATTTTCGGCTCGGCAAGATGAGAGTGGACGACCATCCATTGCACTCCTGGATATCAAGGCGGTTGGCGCACCTCATGCGCGCCAACCCGGAGTGGTGATCGGGCAGAGCCCGGTGTCGTTGCTATTTCGCCATTTCCTCAAAGTGTTTATCAATCACCTTGTCCACCTGCTTCCTCACCTGGTCGATGCTGAAGCTTGCAGGCCGCTGGCTCGGCGGATATTTGGTGAAGGTTTCCAGGAACTCCGAAGCTTTAAACGTGCCTTGGGCGAACAAATAGGCATTTTCCACACGCCATTGGTCGTAAAGGCTGCCTGAGATGTCGGCGTGCTCATAGGGATCCATCCTTAGATTGTACAACTTCGGTACCCTCAGGCAGGTAAACGGATTTGCCCAGATCAGAAGCTCGCCCGCCGCTCGCTGCTCGCAGAAGACGAGCTTCCAGTTGTCCCAACGCATAGCGACGAGTTCACCGTCATCGTTGAAGTAGTAGAAGTCGTTGCGGGTTCCCTTCGGTTCCTTGCCTTCGAGGTATGGAAGCTGGTTGTAGCCATCGAGATGGACCTTGAAGGTCGTGCCCCCCGGGGTTGGAGCCCAGCCGTCGAGCAAACGCTGCTTGACGCCATCGTCTCCCGCTGCGGCCAGCAGTGTGGGGAACCAGTCGAGACCGGAGAAGATCTCATTTGAGATCGTGCCCGGCTTGATCTTGCCTGGCCAACGGATCATCGCTGGAACGCGGAATGCACCCTCCCAGTTGGAATCCTTCTCGCTGCGGAACGGGGTGGTTGCAGCATCCGGCCACGTGAAGGCATTCGGTCCATTGTCGGTCGCATAGACCACGATCGTGTTGTCGGCGATGCCCGCGTCATCGAGCGACTTCAAGAGCTTGCCGACATCCTGATCATGTTCCCACATGCCGTCGGCATATTCGTTGCCCGGCATGCTTGCCGTCGGCTGAGGCTTTGATGACTCCACGCGGCGCATAGACCTTCAGGAATGGATCATTTGGATCCTTCGGCCAATACGGGCGTTCGGGCTCTTCCTCGGCATTGAGATGATAGAGATTGCCAAAGAACTGGTCAAAGCCATGATTGGTTGGGAGGTATTCGTCCTTGTCGCCAAGATGGTTCTTGCCGAATTGCGCGGTGGCGTAGCCGAGCGGCTTCAGCGCTTGCGCAATTGTTATGTCTCCCTTCTGCAGGCCGACCGGAGCGCCAACCTTGGACAGACCGGTGCGCAGGACGGCCTGTCCGGTGATGAAAGATGAACGTCCAGCCGTGCAGCTGTTCTCGGCGTAGTAGTCCGTGAACATCATGCCTTCCTTGGCGATCCGATCGATATTCGGGGTCTGGTAACCAACGAGGCCGTGGGTATAGGCACTGATGTTCGACTGGCCGATATCATCGCCGAAGATCACGAGGATATTCGGCTTTGCGGCCTCCTGGGCCTGCGCGGGCTGGATACCGGACCATTGCGAGAAAGCGATGCCTGTGACTATCGCCGCCCCGGCCAGCAGCGACGTCCGCGCCTTGGCTCCCCCCGGAACGCAGGCGTGCCACAAAGAGCTTAGTTGATTCTTCCACTCAACTGACATGATGTTTCCCCCCGGGGAGGCGGGTAGCGTATTGCCTGCACATTGCACTCTCCTGTCTGTCGGTCCGCAGACGTGCTTTTGTGATCGCCTGACGAACGCGGGCGCGATTGGATGTCGATTGGACGGGGCATGCTTCCGGCATTCTCGATCCAAAGGAAGTACGTAACAGTAACGGAAGGGGCATCCGGGCGATTTGTGCCTGTGGCAAGGGCGCCGCTCTGTCCCGACATCGCGGACCGAAGAAATCATTTTCTGTTACAGTTAAGTACTTTGCCGCGCTGCCGGATGCGATAAAGTCATCAGGACGTTCAAATCCCTAAATCATCAGGAGGCCTGAATGAGCGCGACACCGATACGGATCATGTCTGCCATGGCGTTCATCGCAAGTTCGTTGTTGTTTCTCCAGCCAGTCCAGGCCGATGATGTGAAGCTTTCGGGCTTTCCTTCGCTCATTCTTTCGGGCGGGACAGCCAAATCGACCTCCTATCCCGTTCCAAAGCCGTTCGATAACCTCGTCAAGGCCGACACGCTCGACATCAGTTTTGGCCGGACGACACTCGACGAAATCCAGAAACAATTCGGGGGCGAAATTCACACCCGGGGCGAGGGATCAGAATCGGCAAGCTGGCTGTGTTACCAGGTTGCGCTCGACGGTCACGCGTCGAATCTTTGGTTTATTTCCAACGGCGAAAGCAGCGGTACAAAGCGGATGCTGACCATGGTGTCGGCCGAGGAAAGCGACGCCGCGCGGTCCGGATGTTCGCAGGGTCCGGAGACCCTGACTGAGTGGGTTCTTCCGGTCCCAGGCCTGAAGAACGACGAAAATGATCTGCAGAAGGCTTTTGGCGCATCGGTGAATGACGGGATCATTCGCTATTCAAACCAGACGCGGCCCGATGGCAAAGGGCTCATAACGCTGCAGGCGCTCGTCTACCGCTTGAAGGGTGGCAGCATAGACGGCATATCTTTCAGCCAGATCACGACGAAATAACGGACGTCATTTACCCAGTGCGAATTGGAAATTGACGCCTACGAACACCTGCCGCTCCGGATGGCCACTCCCATGGACGCCGTCGCTGAAACCAAATCTCCGCGAATTTACCGTTACGTACTCCCGCATAGACCTGCCTATATAATATTATTGAGGCGATCACGCGTATCGGAGATCGACGGTTCGCCGGCCATGTGGCCATGCCCAAAATTGAGCCGATCAACAGGTAGGTATCGGGTTCAGAGCAATGTCAACGGTTTCATCCCAAAGGGGACTCTGGAAATTGATGCTCAAGCTGCCGGCCATGCGCGGCCAGCTGCAAGTTCTCAGTGCCCGGAACTCTACGTTGTTGAGTCTGTGCGATGCGTTCGACGAAGCCAGCTCTACCCTCGACCGGCTGCGCCGAAACGGATCCAACGATCTCAAGTTGATTGCCGAGTATGAAATGCTGTGTTCTGACCTCGAGGGCGAGGTCATCGATATTTGCATTTCGATGCGCGGTAGAACGTAAGAAAACCCCAGATTTTCCGGGCATTCTTGCTTGATGGACACGGTATCAGTACAATTACATTGCAACCTAGGGTATTTACCCTATGGCGCCCCGCCCCGTTCCGTTCAATTGTAGCCGGGGCTGAGCATCGTGGGGGGTTCTGCCATGGAAGTTGACGTGAATGTCGACGTACCGGAAACGGAAAGAGTTACCGAACAAGAGGCCCGGACGGAGCTGGACCGGCTCTTGTCTGATCCCCAGTTCCACTCGACAGAGCGGAACAGAAACTTCCTGAGGTTCGTCGCCAAGGAAATGTTCGAGGGCCGTGCAGCGGCGGTGAAGGCATATACGATTGCCGTCGACGTTTTCGGCCGGCCCTGTAGTTTCGATCCCACGACCGATCCGATTGTCCGCATAGAGGCAACAAGGCTTCGTGCGTCCCTTGCCCAATATTACGAAGCCCGCGCCGAAGAAGGAAGCGTTCGTATCGAACTGCCGCGCGGCAGGTATATTCCGGTTTTCACCAAGGCGCCGCCGCAGGGCGAAGATGTCGACGATACCGACGCGACCGATTCTCCCGATGTCACCGGAACCTACTCGGTATGGCGAGACGTGATTTACAAGCGCAGGCTGGTCCTCGGGGTGATTTTTGCAGCGCTCTTGTCTGGCGCCATCTGGTCAATCTCTGGCCAGGGGCCGGTCTTCTCCGAAAAGCCGAGCGTTGCCATCGATATGAAAATGGCGGGTGACGACACGGACACCGAAGCCGGGCTGATCCGGGATTATCTGATGATTGCCCTGTCGCAATTTCAGACGCTCAAGCTTGCGGCAGGCGAAAAGCCCGCGATGACGGCAACAGCAGTTACCGCGCAGCCTGCTGCTGGGGGTCTGACCCTGTTCAAACCGGTACGTCGAACTGCAAGCTCCTATCAGGTGATCCTGAAATATCACCCCACCAACGCTGACCGTTCGGTCTGGTGGCAAATCGTCAACCCTGCGACGGGGGAAGCCTTGCGCTCGGGTGTCGAGCGCGTTTCTCTCGACAGGATGCCCGGTATCGATGTTCGCCACGAACTGATCACGAGCCTTGCAACCCGGTTCGCCGGAACGCGCGGGGTGATAACAGGTCTCGAGCTAGCGCATGAACTGGTTGCGCCTACTTTCGGCAACGGCTGCATACTTCGTGCGGCAGTGGCGGCCGAGCAGCTCGATGCAGACGGGTTGTGGGAGGCCAGAACCTGCCTCGATGCAACGCTATTGGCAATGCCGAATGATCCGGACATCAACGCGGAACTAGCGATCGTGCAGCTGGAGTCGGACGTCCCGGAAGCGCCGACGGAATTGACCCCGCGTGCGCTGACGCTGGCCAACAAAGCCGTGGCGCTGGCACCAATGTCGGACCGCGCGGGTTATGCGCAAATGCTGGCCCAATTCCGCAATGGACAAACCGAGGCAGCCTTCGTATCCGGATATCGTGCAATGATGCTCAATCCGAACAACAGCATGATCCCGGCGCGACTGGGAGCCATGCTGTTTGCCGAAGGTAGATGGGCAGAAGGATCCGGTTTGGCCATCAAGGCGGGCATGATCGAAAACATTCCGCACAGTGAGGCAGGGCTTACCCTGGCGCTCGATGCCTACAGGCGCGGAGAATTTGCAGAAGCGCTTCTTCGTGTGCAGCAAATGGGCCGTTCCAACAATTATGTTGCCAACATTCTGGAACTGGCCGCCTCGGGGCAAACGGGAAATGCGCAAAGTGCGGCGGAGGCCGCGAAACGGCTGAATGCGCGTCATGACCATTTCTGGGTTTCGTTCCGCTCCAGCATGGCGGCTCGCCACTATTCACCGGCGCTGATCGATCAGCTCGGGGCCGGACTCATGAAAGTTGGCCTCGCATTGCCCGGCCCAGTTGCTGCAGCATCGCCCGAGTAACCGTTACGTACTTGTTTCTTTCTGATGGGACTTCAGGCTGAGAAAGCCGTTCGAAACGGAAACAAGGGCCATTTCCATGCAAAAGAGCACCCTCGTTCTTACCCTCGCAATTTCCGCAGTTTCGGCATATGCGATTGCGGCCGATACCGTGCCGGTAACAGTGGAAAATTTTATCCGCGCGGAAAGCGACCTTTATTTCAGCGCAGTTGCCGTCAAGGAGAAAGGTCTCGGCAGGCTTGAGCATCATAGAGAACTATCTCCAATCCACGATCAAAATGTCATTCGCTTAAATCGCGATACGCTGTACTCAGCGGGGGTTTTTGATCTTGATGCCGGCCCAGTCAAGATCACCCTGCCCGACGCTGGCAAGCGCTTTATGTCGATACAGCTCCTCAGTGAGGACCAATATACGCCACCCGCAATCTACGGTACGGACACGCACACAATCACCAAGGAAAATATTGGTACTCGGTATGTGCTCGTGGGGGTGCGAACCCTTGTTAACCCGGCCGACCCGGCGGATGTCAAACAAGTGCATGCTTTACAGGATGCCATCAAAGTTGAGCAGCCTGGCGGTCCTGGAAAATTCGAAATACCGAATTGGGATCCCGTCAGTCAGAAGAAGGTACGAGAAGCTTTGCTCGTACTTGCCACCACAGTAACTGATACCAGCAAAGCTTTTGGCACCAAGGAACAGGTCGACCCGGTACAGCGCCTCGTCGGCGCCGCATCGGCATGGGGCGCAAACCCGCCCAAGGATGCCACCTATCTTAACTTTGTACCCGAGAAGAACGACGGAAAGTCAATTTATAAGCTCAGCGTCAAAGACGTGCCTGTCGATGGATTCTGGTCGGTCAGCGTCTACAATGCCAAGGGGTATTACGAGAAGAACAAATATGACGCGTACACACTCAACAACCTAACGGCAAAACCCGGCGAAGATGGTTCTTACGCTATTCAGTTCGGCGGCTGTAACGGCAAGATCGTCAACTGCCTGCCAACAACCCCCGGCTGGAACTATATGGTGCGTCTCTATCGGCCGCACGAAGAGGTCACCAATGGGACATGGAAGTTTCCTGAAGCGGAAATTTCCAAATAAACCGAAGGCGGCATGAGAACGGTAAATCTGCGCATGAATTATAGGGATATGTTACCGTAACATCTTTGACGTCCCGCCTGTTTTGGATCAGCCTCTCAGTGGGCAAACGGGAGCGTCCTCCCCCCGGATTGCCCCGCCCGGACGGGACTGGAGGCTGACGGATTCGCTCCCTTGCACCCACCGCGAAGCCGGACAATTCCGGCCTCGTCCGGGCTCTCACGCCGGCATGATTGCGGGGGTAAGCGGGGGACAGTGTCATGTCGTACAGGCCGTTGGTTTTTCGCGCTTTCATACTGGGGTTGACGTTGATTTCATGCCTGGCTACCGGCATGGCGCATGCGCAGGAAAGACCGCTTGTTACCTCGCACATTCTCGACTTCGATGGCATGAAACAGCGGCGGCTGGTCCGCATCCTCGTGCCGTACAGCAAGACGATCTATTTCATCGACCAGGGCAGGCAGTATGGCACGGCGGTCGAATTCGGGACTGCGCTGGAAACTGCCTTTAACACCGGCATAAAGAAGGAGATCGATCGCATCCACGTCGCTTTCGTCCCGACTGGCCGGGACCGGTTGATGGCGGCACTCAACGAAGGGCTCGGCGATATCGTCATGGCAAATATGACGGTGACACCAGAACGGCTCGAACAGGTGGATTTCACCATTCCCATTTGCGACAAGGCAAGCGAAGTCCTCATCACGGGGCCTTCATCGGAGGACGTAGTGCTCCTCGGTCTCGACGATCTCGCGGGCAAGGAAATCGCGGTGCGTGAGACGAGCAGCTACTACGAGCACCTGACCAAGCTCAACGCCGATTTCAAAAGCCGCGGAAAGGACGAAATCAAGCTTCGGATCATGGACGAGAATCTGGAGGACGAGGATCTCCTCGAAATGGTCAATGCCGATGTGTTGCACTACACCATCGTCGACAAATACAAGGCGATGATCTGGTCGACGATTTTCACCGATATCAAGGTCCACGAGGATATCGCTGTTGCCACGGACGGCCAGATTGCGTGGGCAATCCGCAAGAACAGTCCCCAGCTCATGAAAGAGCTGAACGCGTTCATCGCCGCTCATCGCGTCGGAACGGCATTCGGCAATATCCTGCGGGAGAAATATTTCAAGAGCGACAGGATTCTGCAGCGCGCCTACTCAGGCGACAATGTCGAAAAGTTCAAGCGGCTGGTCGAAATCTTCCGCAAGCATGGCAAGACCTATTCCTTCGATTATTTGATGCTGATGGCCCAGGGCTACCAGGAATCCAAACTCGACCAAAGCGTGCGCAGCCCGCGAGGGGCTGTTGGTATCATGCAGCTCCTGCCGGCGACGGCGAAAGACAAATCAGTAGGTATCGAGGGCATAGACAAGGACGAAGACCGTAATGTCGAAGCGGGATCCAAATATATGCGGTATCTAATGGACACCTATATCGACGAACCGGGTGTGAATCAAAAGGACCGCCAGCTGCTGGCATTTGCGGCATACAATGCCGGCCCGGGCAATCTGAACAAATTTCGGCAAAAGGCCACGGAGATGGGCCTCAATCCGAATGTGTGGTTCGGCAATGTCGAGAACTCAGCTGCGGCAATTGTCGGCCGGGAAACGGTTCAGTACGTCAGCAACATCTACAAATATTACGTCGCCTATTCGATGCTTGTTGAACGGCTGGCAGAACACGCCGATGCGGTCAATACCGGAGCAAAGGGCGGATAGTCCGTACGTGTTTCAAAGCAGCAGCAGATGCTTCAGCACAGGAACGAGCTCCTTGAGGGGAAGCTGCGTCACGCCGGCGGCCGCGAATGGCAACAGCGCCGCTGCCGATACCGGGACAAGGGTCGCACGGGTCACAAGCATTGGCGAGAGCTTCTTGGCGGCCTCGTAGAACTTGGCAGGATCCGCAATCTCATCATCGTCCGAAACCTTGTCTTCGGCGGCGACCAACCGGATTGAGGTCCTTGGCGCCGACCAGTTTCGCTTTCCGCTGCAGATCGTAGAATGGGCCACCACGCGCAATGAGAAAGGGCTTGGCGTCGTTGGGATTGCCCGCCATTGCACTGCTCAATAGCTCAGTTCGCTTGACGGGGTCTTGCTTCCCAAGGTTGCGCCGAGCTCGGTTTTCTTTGGCACCCGCTTCGGCTGTTCGAGGACTGTCAAGGGCGCGGCCACAGTCGTCGCTGCAACCTTGCCGACCGTATTGACCGTTCCTGCGACCACGGCAGTGATGCCCTGACCCAGCGATACATTGGAATCGGTCAGGGTCTGGCCCGTTACGAGGCGCTGGCCGATGAGCTGCACGACCTCCGGGCTTTCGGCGAACTTGCCATGGTTGAGCCTGTCCCCGCTCTTGACCTTGGTCAGGTCGATCACAGTGATGCCAGCCCTTTCAAGTTGGGTGCGATAGGGTTCCTCGGCTGGATTGATCGCCCCAAGCCGCTGAACGTCGCCCGAAATGAAGCGGGAGGCGGCGAGCGCCTTGTCATCCTGGGAGACGAAGATCGTAAATTGCGGGCGTTTGTCGCCCATTTCCGTAAACTGGCGTGCGAACACGTCAACATCGATGTCGGGCGAGGCGAGAATGACGTTGTCTATCTTGGACGCTACCTTGCCGTCGCGGATGGCCATCTGCCGCAAGGATTCCATCGCGAGCCATGTGCCCATGGAATGTGCCATGACGGTGATGTCCTTGACATCCGGGTCCTTGGCCAGCGTTCGCAAGGTCTGCTCGAAGGCGACCCGCGAATAATTGGTGCTCTCCTTGTCGTAATTATAATCGAAAACACTCGCCCGCGACGGCCAGGTGAAAAGGATCGGTGCGACTTTCGCGCCAGAATCATGGACGATCTGGGCAAAGCGGAAAACCGAATCCTCGTAGCGGTTGTTGAAACCGTGCACGAACACCAATGCATGACCGCCGCCGGCATGCTGCCGGAACCAGGTCCGGCCTTCTTCGACGGAATTGAGCTGGTTCACGCTGGTAACGGCGAATTCGGTCTCCGGATTGGGCGGCAACCTCTTTGGCCACTGGACGGTGCCTGATTTGCGTTTGGCGCCGGATGGGATCGAAACGGTGATTTCGTTCAAATATGGGCGAGGGCTGCGTTCGCCGGTGAACAAGGTAGCCGGATCGTCCGAGGGCACGCGGCTCGTTACAACGAGCATGTCAACCTTCGAACCTCCAGTCGCGCCAGTAAGGAGGACGGGTGCCATGACACCCCTGGCATGGCCGGCGCATCCACCCAGCACAAGGGCGAACAGCAGGAGGGCGGGAATGCCGAAGCGTTGAAGCCCGGGGGACGAGATTGCTCCGGAAGAGTGATGCTTCATGTTAACGCTTTCGACAGGTCATGCCTCGATGAGCCGGTTTCGGATCGCATACCGAACGAGCGCGGCGGTTGATTTGGCATCGAGTTTGCGCATGGCAGCCGATCGGTGGCTCTCGACGGTTTTTTCACTGAGGCCAAGGATCGCCGCGGATTCCTTGTTGCTGTGTCCCTCGGCGATCAGTTTAACGACGGCAGTCTCGCGTGATGTGAGAACGCTCTGTGCACCACCGGCTTTTGCGAGATATGACGATACCAGTATGTCCGACACCGTCTTTGTGAAGAACGGCTGGTGGTACTCCAATGCCTCGACGGCCTGGACGAGGTACTGCGTTGCATCCGACTTGAGCAGATACCCCTGGACACCCGCCTCGAGGATGTTGCGCAGCAAGGCCTCGTTGTCATGCTGTGTAAAGATCAGAACTTCGGTCTTGGGGCTGTTGAGCCGAATTTGCCGGGCCGCTTCCACGCCGTTGATATAGGGCAAGGCATAGTCGAGGATCGCGATTTCAGGTTGAGTCAGCCGCGCCTGTTCGACGGCGTCACGTCCATCGGCAGCTTCGCCGACAATTTCCCAGCGCTCCCGTTTCGATAGGATCGCCTTGACGCCTTGGCGGACGATCTCGTGGTCATCCGCAATCAGAATTCGTGTCATAGCCGCCCCCACTTGCCGTCCGGCCCGAAACGTCTCAATTCAATCCTGTCGTGCTCGAAGCTGGACAGTTCACTCCTACACTGGAAAGCGGCTTGCGGCAAAAATTAACTGTTACGTACTTCCGGTAACGATCCCATTGTCCGCTAATGCCGTAACGGATCAAGCGGGAGTGCAGCTGATGGCGCGACGATTGTTCGGGGACCGGTATTTGCAAGCCTTTGCGAAGACCGAGAACCGCCATGGGACGAGGATGATTGGCCGACTGACGGCCTTGATGTTTCTGGCATATATGGGGCAGGCAGGGACAACGGCGGCTGCCGAACTCGTTGTGGCGATGCCGAACTGGCCTTCCGGCCAGGTCACTGCAAACATCATCAAGACAGCCCTGAACAAGAACTTCGGCCTTGACGTCGAGGTCCGCGAGATGGGTACGATGAACGCCTTTGCCGGTCTTGCTTCCGGGGAAGTCGATATCCATCCGGAAGTATGGCTGCCGAACCTCAATTCTCTGGTCGACAGATATGCCGGCAAGGACGGCCCAGTGCAGATCGCCGACATGGGTGTGTCCGCCTGGCAAGGGGTTTGCGCCACGAAGCAGACGGTCGAGAAAACCGGCATCCATGCGATCGCCGATCTCCTCGATCCGAAGAAGACCGCTGCCTTCGATACCGATGGCGATGGCCAGGGGGAAATGTGGATCGGCGCGGAAACCTGGTCATCGACGGCGATCGAGCGCATCCGTGCAAACAGTTATGGCTATGCCAAAACCATGCGCTTGCTGGAAATGCCCGAAGAAATGGGCATGGCGGCGGTCGATGCTGCCGAGGCTACCGACAAACCGATCATATTTGCCTGTTACAGCCCGCATGTCGTTTTCAAGCTGCATGACATCGTCAAGCTTGACGAGCCTGCATACGACGCTGCCAAGTGGCATGTCGTGCTTCCTGCGGACGACCCGAATTGGCTGACGAAGTCGAGTGCGCCCGTGGCCTGGGACAAGGCGCATTTCCATATCGCTTACGCCAAGGCGCTGGCTGCCCGAAAGCCTGAAGTCACCAAATTCCTTGAAAGCATCGACTTCACCCCGGATGAAATCACCGAGATGTCCTACGCAGTCGAAGTCGACCGCCAGCCGCCGGCGGATTATGCGGCGGCCTGGGTGGACAAGCACGGCGACCGTGTCAGCAACTGGTTGAAGGGGAGAGGCCAATGAAGCCGAAATCGAGTTTCCCTGACAACACGAAGCGAATTGCCGGATTGGCTCTGGCGGGACTGTTTGCAGTTTGCGTGGCCGGCATAGGCCTGGCGCAGGTCCCGAAAACGCAGATCTACGACACGAAAACGCGCACGTGGACCGCCTATGACAGCAAGAAGGCCCGCAAATATTATGCGGCCAACGGGCAGGTACCCGAGGCGTTCCGCAAGCAAATTGTGCCATTCCGGACGGCAGAAAAGCCCGGAACCATCATCATCGACGGCAATCAGCATTTTCTCTACCTCGTGAAGGGCGGAGGCCAGGCGGTACGATATGGCATCGGCGTCGGCCGTGACGGTTTTGGCTGGGCCGGGATCGTGCGAGTTGGCCGCATAGCGGAATGGCCAACATGGACGCCGCCGGCCGAAATGGTGGCGCGTGATCCCAACGCCGTGAAATTCGCCGGCGGAATGCCGGGCGGTCCCGACAATCCACTCGGCGCGCGTGCGCTTTATCTCTACGAGGGCGACCAGGATACTATCTATCGCATTCACGGCACGCCCGAACCATGGTCGATCGGCCTCAACGTTTCGTCAGGCTGCATCAGGATGAACAATGACGACATTGTCGACCTTGCGTCGCAGATCCAGGTTGGAGCCAAGGTGATCGTGCTCATGCAGGGCGCATCACTCTACAAGGGTGTTTAAGCGCAAAGTCAGGGGGAAATGATGCTTTGCAAACCGGTGTGGAACTTGAAAACAATATTGCCCTTCGCATTGGCGGCAGGTTCGGTGGCCCTCGCGGGATGCCAATCGAGCCCGACGCCCGAAAACATGACAAGAAATACGATGCAAACGGCACCAGCCGATCTGCAGCTGGCTTGTTCGAGCGCTGCAGCGACAAAGTTTGGCGGCGATCACGCATCGGCGCTTCCGGTGAGCTCAGCCGCCGTTGATGGCGGGAAGTACCAGATCATCCTTGAGGCCAAGGGCCAGCGTTCGACCTGCCTGATCGATCAGGCAGGAACGGTGCTATCGCTGGAAAAAGTGTGAGGCAAGGGAAGCGACCAACGGAGGTTCTCCGGTAGAAGCACGTCGCTGGGAAGCGGAATTTTTTGAGGAGACGCTGAAATGTCATTGCACCAGAAGACGATTGCCGTCGTGGCTTCGGCTGCGCTGCTGATGTGCGGGCCCGGAATGCAGGCATGGACACAAACGCAGACTGCGCCTGCTGCAACGGCACCGGCAGCCCCCGCGCCAGCAGCACCGGCGCCGACTCTGCTGACTGCGGCAGAGCTTGAAACGCTGACCGCGCGCATCGCGCTTTACCCCGACGATCTTGTGGCGCTCGTGCTTTCCGCCGCGCTCAATCCTTTGCAGATCGTCCAGGCAGCGCGGTTCCTGGATCAGGCAAAAGCCAAGCCTGATGCGAAACCCGATCCATCATGGGACGGAAGCGTCATATCGCTTCTCAACTATCCAACAGTTCTAACAATGATGAACGACGATCTCGACTGGACGGAACAGTTGGGCGAGGCAGTCGTCAATCAGCAAAAAGACGTGCTTGTGGCGATACAGGAACTACGTGACAAGGCAGTGGACAATGATGTCATCAAATCGGATGACAAGGTTGTTGTAGAGACAGTGGACAACAACGTCGTCATTCGTCCCGCCAAGAAGGAAGTGACGTACGTTCCGACATATGACCCCGTCATCCTGACCAGCCCGACTTATGTGGCGACGTCGCCGATCGTGTATGGCGATCCTTATCCTTCATACTATTACCCCTATGCGCCCTATTGGTCGGGTTTTATCACCGGCGCGGTCTTTGGCGCGGCTATCGACTGGGACAACTGGCACTCATGGGGGGGCGACGACGTCGACATCGACATCGGTGAAATCAATCGCAATGACTTCCACTTTGACAAGAACAATATCAACAACCTCAATTTCGATGGCAGTAAATTCAATTTCGACCGGGATTCCATCACGAACAACATTCGCGAGAACAGGGGAAACCGGCTCGATTTGAAGAGCGACGGCCAGTTCGGCAATCTTGGCGGGCTTGCGGGGGCAGGTCTCGCGGGTGCCGCTGGCGCCGCCGTAGGAACAAGAATCCAGAGCAGCGACGTACGCCGCGATGTGCAGAACCAACTGAGGCAAAGGGACGGCGGCAATCGTCCTGGCCAAGGTGCGAATCGTCCAGGCAATCGCGATATCGGGCAAGGAGCAGCGGCGGGCAACCGCAACATCGGACAAGGCGCAGGAGTCAACCGGCCTAACCGGGACAGACCCAATGCCAAGCGACCGGACCGGCCGCGTCAAAAGCCGGCCGGCCGCGTCGATAACCGCCCGAGGCAGCCAAGTGCCTTGGGCAATTATGGTTCCGGACGCGATACCCGCGCCTCGTCGCGGCGCGGTAATGCCAGCCTGGGTGGCGGAGGGCGTGCCAGAGTCCAGGGCGGTGGCGGCGGTGCCAGGTTCCAGGGCGGCGGCGGAGGCAGAGGCGGCGGAGGTAGAGGCGGCGGAGGCCGGGGAGGCCGTCGCTGACCAATCAGATGCCACCACCATTCCTTGTGAAGGGATTTCGAATATGTACCGCTCAATTTTGAAAATACTTCTCGCTTCCGCATTTCTTTCGATCGCGGCATCGTCTCTCTCGCTTGCGGCGGAGCCTTCGCTTCAGCGTTTTATTGGCGCAAAGTCCGAAACCTTCAAGGAACCGGCGGAGGCATTGGAGGCTCTGAAGAAGGATCTCGGCGCGAAGGATGTCGGCGGTCTGGCCAAGATCCTTGGCCTGAACGCCGAAGCTGCGAAGAAGTCCGACGACTTCGACGACCGGCTGGCCGACCTCCAGAAGGCTTCCGGGGAGCGCGCCGAACTGAAAGACAGGGAAGATGGCAGCAAGGAAATCATTCTCGGCAATCTTGCCTGGCCATTCCCGTTTCCCCTGGTCAAGAACGACGCTGGCTGGCAGTTTGATACGCAAAAAGGGCTAGAGGAGATTTTGGCGCGGCGGATCGGCGAGAACGAAAACGAGGCAATGCGGACATGCCGCAACTACGTCCTCGCTCAAACTGCCTATGCGCAGGACGATCACGATGGTGATGATGTCCTCGAATTCGCGCAGAAGACCGTCAGTGGCGAAGGAAAACAGGAAGGTCTCTACTGGAAATCAGCCGATGGTGAGGAAAGCCCTGCCGGCAGTTTCGGAGACGACGCCAAGATCGAAGCTGCCGCGACGTCAGACCGCGGCTATTTCGGTTACCGCTACCGCATCCTCAGAGCCCAGGGCAGCAATATCGCCGGCGGCAAATATGATTTCGTCATCAACGGCAACATGATCGCAGGACACGCGCTGATCGCCTGGCCGGCGATATATGGCGAGACCGGCATCAAGACATTCGTCGTCAGTCATCATGGTACTGTGTATGAAAAAGATTTGGGACCAGGTACCGACAAGACGGTTAAGCAGATAAGGTCGTTCAATCCGGACCAGTCGTGGGAGCCTGTCGAGGATTGATTGCGACAATCAAAATTGGGGGAACAGCCATGAAACACTCTATTGCCTTTGCATCAGTGCTGGCAGTTGGCCTTTTGGCCGCAAGCGCGGGCCAGGCTGCCGACATCGCTTCGCCGATGGCGCCTGAACTCAAGCAGACCGAGAGGGAGGGATGGACCTTTGCCGTCAGTCCTTACTTCTGGGCGGCGGGCATGTCTGGTGATACCGGCCTGTTCGGTTTGCCGACAGTGCATACCGATATGGACTTTGCCGATATCCTGGATGATCTTGACTTCGGCGCCATGGCGATTGGCGAGGCCCGTTATGACCGCTACAGCATTTTTGCCGACATCATGTACTCGAAGATTTCGAGCGGCTCAGGTACGCCAAGGGGGATCGTTGCCGACCACGTCGACGTTTCGACGGAGACATTTGCCGGCTTGATCGGCGCCGGCTATGCGGTACTGCAGGACGACAGGGGCCATCTCGATCTCGTTGCAGGCGCGAGGGTCTGGCATTCCAGCACCAACATTTCGTTCAGCGGCGGCATCCTTGACGGCGTCAGCCGGAGTGATAGTGCCACCTGGGTCGACGGTCTGGCGGGCGTGCGAGCCAAATATTCCATTACCGACAAAGTGTATTTTACAGGCTGGGGGCTGGTTGGCGGTGGCGGAGCCAACGTCGACTGGGATGTCGCAGGCGGCATCGGCTACAGTTTCAACGACAAGGTCTCCGCCGTTGTGGGCTACCGGGCGCTTGGTGTCGACTATAGCAGTGACGGTTTCGTCATGGACATCGTTGAACAGGGCCCGATCTTCGGCGTCGTCATGCATTTCTGACGAGCCGATCAAGCTGGACAAACCGGCCCCGGAGGGAACATCAAACGACGGGGCCGTCGATACTCACATGTCACACTTGTGATAGGTGATATACATGTTGTCGCCAAACGGGTCGAACCGTTGGAACGTCTTGCTATCGACGATCTTGAAGGTAACCGTCTGGCTGTTCTCCACCATTGAATCGACGCAATTCAGGTTCGCGGAAAGGCGGTCTTTCTGCTTGCGGACACTCTGGGTGGTACATGTTGCGTTCGCCCCGGCAATCCGGCTTCCGGTGACAAGCAATCCTGTCGATGTCGATGCTGTCCGGTCCTTGAACTCGATCGTCTTGCCGACCTTCTTGAACGTGTCCGCACATTCCGTGCCGTCCATCGTCCAGGCGCCCTGCAGTTCCTTGATGGATGCCGCCATGGCGTCAGTGGTCACGCAAAAGCCAATCACTGCGCCTGCCATTATGATTTTGTCGAATTTGCTTTTCATCACCAAACTCCGAGATAGGTTCCACGGCGGCAACGATACGCAATGGTTCTGGTTCCGGAAATGGAGCGGCCGCGAATATACGGCTACGCAGCGAGACGCTGCCCTTGGAACCACAAATTGCCCAACTGATTTATTATAGGGGCGGGTCCAAGCGAATCCGATTCGTGATAGGGATCCAGTGTCCACGAAGTTTTTGCGCGTGCCGATAGGGGCCTTTACCGGGCGAAGCTCGAAGGACGAAACCGCATCAGCGTCATCTGGCCGTGGCTCGTGAAGGCTACGGCAGTCGTTATTGTTACCGTTCGCCGGGGGCGCCGAAAATGGCAGCTGTTGCCCAGGCCCGCTCAAGCCGGTCGAGGGTTTCGAATGCGACTTCCATGTTGCGCATATTTTCGGGATCGCCGGCAACAAGACGATGATACTTCGCCGCAACCTCCGTCAGGTCGCTGCAGAGTTGGCGTGCCTTTTCGGACAGGCGAATGCGTGCGGTTCTCCTGTCGCGCGCCAAAGGGATGCGTTCAATATATCCACATTCGCCAAGCTGCTTGAGATAGTAGGATAGATTGGTGCCGCCATAGGGGCCGCGATCCATCAGCTGGCCGACCGAAAGCTCGTCATTGCCGATAGTCAGCAAAAGCATGGCGTGGGCAGGGCCAATTTCCTGCACGCCGCGCCGGGTCATTTCAGCCTGCAGAAATGACGCAAAACGCCGGTTTGCACGCTCCAGCGTTCTCGCCAGTTCGAAGTGGGTGACGACGGTGGTATGGGTACTGGTTCGCCCGCCTGGCCTGACACTCACAGCATTTGTATCACCCGACGGGAGTGTTGCCGTGTCGGTATCGACGATGTGTTGCAGCAATTTCGATATCATCAAGCGCTCCTGGAATAAGGCCAAACATCCTGCCGCAAAACACTTCGCACGTGCGAATAGATTATTACGCACTGCACAATACAATATTTCTATTGTAAGTTGAAGACCCTATTTAAGCAGAAAGGATTAGTTGAAGTCTGTCCGGTCCTCTGCGAGTCTTGAAGGGGAGGGAGAAAAAACGGGTGGCGAACTGGTTGGAGGTTCTGCGCGAAAAGAACGAATTGGCGGTGATGTTGGGAAAGAAGATTCCGCACATGCTCACGCATGAACCATTGACGCTAGACCAGGCGACAGAGCTCTACACATTTCTCGAAAACCATGCGCAGAGCATGGAAGAAATCCTCGAAAAGATGGAACTGGATGATCTGCCGGAGTCCTATTATCAGGTCGCCGAGGATCTCGACAACATATTCAATAATCTTGCAGCTGCCGCGGCGGAAAAACTTGCCGAAATGAGAAGCAGCGAATAGTCGGGGGCCGGATCGAGCCCCTTGCATGAAATAATGATCAATGCTGGACTGATACCCGGAGGTTGATCACCCATGTCCCAAGATTCCCAAAATTCAAATGAGCTCGTTGGCGGTTGTGCCTGCGGCCATGTGCGTTATCGCCTGGAAACTGCGCCCATTGTCGTTCACGGTTGCCACTGCCGCTATTGTCAACGCATGACCGGTTCGGCATTCGCGGTCAATGCGATGATCGAAGCGGACCGCCTCACGCTGATCGGCGACGGTGAGCCTCAGGGGGTTCAAACGCCGTCCGCCTTCCCCGCGGGTCAGATAATTTACCGGTGCCCGCGCTGTTTCGTGGCGCTGTGGAGCAATCATTCACTGCTCGGCGAGGCAGTTCCGATTGTCTGTGTCGGCACGCTTGATGACGCCAGCCAGCTGCCGCCTGACGTTCATTGTTTTACTGCGACAAAGCACGCCTGGATTGCGTTGCCCGACGGTATTCCCGCCTACGAGGGCGACTACGATTCGGAATTGGTCTGGCGTCCCGAGGCGAGAACCCGTCTCGAAACGGCATTGCGGGGCGGGTCATGATGAACCACGCAGAAATGAGATCAACAGCGCTCCCTTCCGGTGACATGGTTCCTGTGCTTGGCCAGGGCACCTGGTACATGGGCGAGAACGGGCATCAGTTTCAGCACGAGGTGGATGCACTGCGCTTTGGTCTCGATCTTGGCATGACCCTGATCGATACGGCGGAAATGTATGCAAATGGTGGTGCAGAGGAAGTGGTTGCGGAAGCGATCAGCGGGCGCCGCGACGGGGTCTTCCTGGTAAGCAAGGTCCTGCCATCCAACGCATCACGAAGAGGTACCCTGCTTGCCTGCGAGCGCAGCCTGAAGCGCTTGAAGTGCGAGACAATCGATCTCTATCTCCTGCATTGGCGTGGTGGATATCCGCTTGAAGATACAGTCGCGGCTTTCGAAGACCTGATCCGGGACGGGAAAATCCGGTACTGGGGTGTCAGCAATTTCGATACCGGCGATCTGGAAGAACTGGAATGCATCGACGGCGGAGAGGCTGTGGCAACCAATCAGGTTCTCTATAATCTGACCCGACGCGGCGTGGAATATGACCTAATGCCATGGTGCCGGTCGCGAAAAATTCCGATCATGGCCTATTCGCCGATCGAGCAGGGCCGCATGCTCGACCACCCGTCACTTGCACAGGTCGCAAAAGATACCGGGGCCACACCGGCAGCCGTGGCTCTGGCGTTTGTCCTCAGGCATGATGGCGTCATAGCCATTCCAAAATCGAGTACGACGACACACATCCGGCAAAATCGCAGCGCGCTCGATCTGCGCCTGACTGCTGAGCACCTTGCCATTCTCGAAAAGGCTTTTCCCCCGCCAAGGCGGAAGCAGTCGCTTGAGATGCTGTAATCAATTCCTCACCGCGTGATCGCGTTCAAGGAGAAATGCACATTCGCGCATTTCTCCTTGAGGTTTCACGTAATCGATGCCGTGTCTGATGCTTCCTGAAGCAGCGGTCAGCTAGCCAGCAGACGCTCTGCTGGGCGGCTGTGCGACAGGTTCGGACCGAGCGCCTGGCGGGCGGCTTCGAAGGTATTCCAGTCGGCGATATCCGGCAAGGACGGGATTGTTACAAGTTCGCCTTGATCGAGACCGGCAAGTGCAGCGTCGACCATGTCTGATGCCGACATCACAATGGCTTCGGGCAAATTGCTCACCGGCAGGCCTGCGATATCCCAGAATTCCGTGCTCGTGGCGCCGGGAAGGACGACCTGGATTCGCACGCCCTTGTCGGCAAGTTCATGGTGAAGCGACTGGCTGAAGGCAAGGACGAAGGCCTTGGTGCCACCATAGACGCCGTTGAGCCTTTCGGGGGCAACGGCGACGATCGAAGCGATATTGATGATGGTTCCGGTACCACGCCCGACGAACTTGGGTGCCACCGCCTCGGTAAGACGGGTCAGTGCCACGACGTTCAATGTGATCATTGCATCCATTTTGCCCGGGTCGGACTGCAGGAGTGGAGCGGTAGCGCCGACGCCCGCATTGTTGACGAGCATGGTGATGCTGGCGTCCGTTCGAAGAATTTCCTCGACGCGTGCTATGCCTTCGCTCGCGCCAAGGTCCGCGGCCACCACCTCCACCGTCCGGCCGGTTTCAGTGGTCAGTCGCGAGGCGAGGCTGTCGAGCCGGTCGCGGTTGCGGGCGACAAGGATGAGATCATAACCGCGCCGGGCAAGCCGATCGGCATAGATCGCTCCGATGCCGGACGAGGCGCCTGTAATGAGGGCTGTGCCCTTGTTTGACGTAATGGACATTTCGCTGCTCCGTTAATTGCTATTGACGAGGAGCACTCTACAAGCGTATGAAGATGGCATAAATGTCATATGTGCCACCTTTTAGGACGTTCATGGAGTCTTGCGATGAAGCACATTGGGATCATCGTTTTCCCCGGGTTCCAGGTTCTGGACCTTGCCGCCACGACTGTTTTCGAGTTTGCCAATCTGGCTTTCGACAAGCCGGTCTACGAAATCAGCCTGCTTTCTGAAGACGGCGGTCCAGTCACCACATCCGCGGGGTTTTCAGTCGAGACCGTGCCTTTCAGCGATGTGTTGTTCGACACGGTGCTGGTCGTCGGCAATAATTTCGTCGAACCGGTATCGCCCGCCATCCTTGCCTTCATTCGAAGTGTTGCGCCAAGATCGCGGCGTATCGGCTCGATCTGTACCGGCGCCTTCATCCTTGCCGAGGCGGGGTTGCTCGACGGACGCCGCGCGACGACGCACTGGTTCCATGCACGGGATTTCCAGCGCACCTATCCGAAGGTGAAGATGGAGGAGGACCGCATCTTCATCATCGATGGCCCCGTGTGGACCTCCGCGGGGATGACATCCGGCATCGATATGGCCCTAGCGCTGGTCGAAAAGGATCTGGGCGTCGAGATCGCAAAGTCGGTGGCGAAAAAGCTTGTGGTTTATCATCGCCGCGCGGGCGGGCAATCGCAGTATTCGGCGCTGCTCGAGCTCAACCCGAAATCAGACCGCATCCAGACCACTCTCGCCTATGCCAGGGAGAATCTGCACAAGGAATTGTCGGTCGAGCAATTGGCGGAAGTGGCGCATCTCAGTCCGCGCCAGTTCAACCGGGCATTCCATGCGGAAACCGGGCAATCACCAGCCAAGGCAATCGAGAACCTGCGGGTCGAGGCGGCACGGCTGATGATCGAGTCCGGCCGGATTCCGATCGATACGATCGCCCGCGACGTCGGCTTCGGTGACCGCGAGCGGATGCGCCGCGCCTTCCTGCGGGCTTTTGGTCAACCGCCACGGTTCATGCAGCGGATCGCGCAGGCTGAAGCGTTAGCCTGACGCAGCTATTTCAGACTACCGTCTCGCCGCCATCCACCACAAGCGCCTGCCCGGTGATATAGGACGAGCGGTCCGACACCAGAAACAGGATCGATTCAGCGATTTCATCGACGCTGGCCCAGCGTCCCAGCGGTACCTGCTGGCGGACATAGGCTTCGATCGCGTCGCGCCCGCCCATCTGGCCGATGAAGGGTTCGTTGAAAGGCGTATCCACCCAGCCGGGGCAAAGGGCATTCACGCGGATCCCGAATTTCGCATAATCACCGGCCATCTGCCGTGTCATGGCAATGACGGCATGCTTGGTTGTGGTGTAAGCGATCATCTCGCGATCGTAGAGCACACCAGACGATGACGAGGTGTTGAGGATGACGCCGCGTCCCGCAGCCTTCATCACCGGCATGACCATGCGTGCCGCCATGAAATGCGCGCGAACATTCAAGCTCCACGACCGGTCGAACCCCTCGACGGCCACCTGCTCAAGATCGCCAGCGACCTGCGCGCCGGCATGGTTGTGCAGAATATCGATGCGGCGATGCCGGGTGATGATGGAGGATATCCCGGCTTCGAGCGCATGATCGTCGGTGACGTCGACGACCATCGGTTCCGCATTTCCACCCGCCCTGGAGATTCGATCGACGGTGTTCGCCGCGCTCTGCGCATTTTGGTCGGCGACGATCACATGGGCGCCTTCACGCGCGAGAATGGCGGCGCCGGCCTGACCGATTCCGGAGCCTGCTCCGGTGACGATAGCAACGCGATCTCTGAGGATCATGGGTGTTTCCTGTGTCAGTTTGTTGGTTTTTTCTCACGCATCAGGATGCGTGCAATCAGGATCATCATCAGCGAAGCGACAAGGACCAGTGTGGCGATGGCGTTGATTTCCGGCGTGACGCCCCGGCGGATCGAAGCGAAGACATAGATCGGCAAGGTTGTCTTCGAGCCCGCAACGAAAAAGGCGATGATGAAATCATCGAAGGAAAAGGTAAAGGAGAGGAGGAAGCCTGCAAGCACCGAGGGAAGTATCTGCGGCAGCACGACAAGCCTGAATGTGGTCAGCGGTGTTGCGTAGAGATCGCCGGAAGCCTCGACAATGTCCCGGCCAAGGCTGGCGATGCGGGCCTTGACGATCATCGTCACCAGCGCCATCGAAAAGAGGCCGTGGGCGGCGACGATGGATCCATAGCCGAGACCAAGTTGCGGCGGGTTTTCACCAGGCCATAGCGAGGCCAGAACCGGGTTCATGAACGAGAACACTTCCACCAGCGCGACCAGCGTGGCAATGCCGATGACGACACCCGGTACGACGATGGCGGCGGCAAACAGGCCATCAAGCACGGCGCGGGAGCGAGGGCGTAGCCGCTCCATGCCAAGTGCTGCCATTGTGCCGAATATGGCGGCGAGCGTCGCGCTGGTCAGGGCGATGAGCAGGCTGTTCTGCAGCGCAGCCACGAGGAAGGTATTACCGAGCGCCTTGCCATACCACATGGTCGAAAAGCCGGTGAACTCGCTGGCATTGCGGCCGGCATTGAAGGAAAACAGCACCACAAGCGCAATAGGCGCATAGAGGAACAGGTAGACGGCTGAAATAAAGGCACGCATCAGACGAGATCCACCTGTCTTGTTCCGGCTATCTTCCAGGCGATCCGCATGGCGATCAAAAGCACGAAGACCACGACGACCACGAGTGTGACGGCGATCGCCGAGCCGAATGGCCAATTGCGCGATTGCAGGAAGAGATCCACAAGCGCATTGCCGATGAAGAACACCTTGCCGCCGCCGAGCAGCTGCGGGATCAGATATTCGCCGAGCAGAAGGATGGTGACGAGCGCCAGCCCGGTCATGACGCCGGGCAGGGAAAGCGGCAATGTCACGCTGAAAAAGGTGGAGACCGGCTTGGCGCCGAGATCGGCGGAGGCTTCGAGCAGGCGCCGGTCAAGCTTTTCGAGGCTGACATAGATCGGCATGATCATCAGCGGCAGATAGCCATAGACGATGCCGAGAAGCACGGCGCCGGGCGTATTGAGAATGCGGACGTCCTCGAAGCCGATCATGCCCAGAAGGTGAGGAATGCCACGGGAGCCGAGGAGATACATCCACGCATAGGTGCGCACCAGCAGGCTCGTCCAGAATGGAACGACGACAAGGGATACGAGGAGCAGCCGGTAACGGGGGCTGGCCTTGACCGCCAGATAATAGGCGACCGGGTAGGCGACGATGAGACAGACGAAGGAGCCGATCGGTGCAAGAATGAGGGTATTCCGGAAGGCAGCGGAGCGGGCTGGAAGATTGGCGAACTGGGCGAAGGTGAAGGCGGGCTGATAACCCCCTTCGGGCGCGCGCTCGCCGACGGAAAAGACCAGCATGGCGATAAATGGCAGCACAAGAAAGATGAACAGCCACGCCACGGCCGGCGCGACAAGCGCCGCCGTTACCATCCCTCGTTTTGTGTTTAATGCCAATGCCATCTGGGGTCTCTTTGATGATCGATGCCGCGCCTCCCCTCGCCAGCTGCGGCGAGAGGAGGCCGGGGTGTTTCGTCAGGCGGACTTGAAGCGTGCCATGACTTCGGCGCGTGCCGGATCGGTGAGCGTGACGGCAGCGCCGAATTCCAGCGGCGTCAGCTCGGCGTCCGGCGGATAGACGATGGTGTTGGAGGTGACTTCCTTTGGCAGGAGCGAAAGCACGCGGCTGTCGGTCGTCGGAGCACCATTGGCGATATGCTCCTTCACGGCATTGGCCGGGTCCATCAGATAGTTCAGCAGGGCATAGCCGGCAGGTTTGTTGGCAGCGCTTTTCGGAATGGCATAGAAGTCGGACCAGATTTCGCCGCCATCCTTGCCGAGGATGAACTTGATTTCCGGAACGTCCCGGTTCAGCTGTGCGCCGTCATTGGTCCAGCACATGGTCATCCACGCATCCCCGGCACGCATCCCCGGCTGGTAGTCGCTATTGATGGCATAGAGGTGCGGCTTGACCTTGATGAGCAGCTCTTCCGCCTTGGCGAGCTCTTCGGGCTTGACCGAATTGAAGGAGTAACCGAGCGAGACGAGTGCATTGCCGATCGTCGTCAGCTGATAATCGTGCACCATGACGCGCCCGTCGGCCTCTCCCTGCGCTACCTCGAAGAAGTCCTTCCAACTCGTCACGGGTGTCTTGATCTTCGTTGAGTTGAGGGCGATGCCGGTGGTTCCCCAGTTTTTCGGTACCGCATAGGTCGTACCGCCGACCACGCCTTCGGCGGTGAAGCGCGCTGTTTCCGTCGAAGCGTTGTAGTTCGGCACTTTCGCCATATCGAGCGGGTCGATAAGGCCAAGTTTGACATAGGTCGAGATCGTGTAGTTGGTCGGCACGAACAGATCCCAGCCCGTACCGCCGGCCTGCAGCTTGGCCAGCATTTCCTCGTTCGAACCGAAGACATTGACCTCGACGGCAACGCCGGTCGCTGCGGTGAAGGCTTCGAAGGTCGCAGGGTCATGGTAGTTCGGCCATGTGGCGATCGACATCTGCTTGCCGAGATCTTCGGCAAAGGCCGGTGTTGTGAACAGGCCGGTCTCACGCGCCAGTACAGCCGATGCAAGGCCAAGGCCGGTAACGCCGAGGAAATGGCGGCGGGTGACCGATCCGCGCTTGAGGCGCATCAGTTCATCCATCAGTCGTTCGGCGGAAATTGGGGCATTCTCTTTGTATGACTTAGACATGAAGATGTTCCCTTTGTTTTTGGTAGTGTTCAAGCCGGAAAGATGTGTGCAGCACCGGGGTCGAAATTCAGAACGACCCTTTCATTCGGTTCGACGAGATCGCCGTCGGCGAGATCGCGCCGGTCGGCGGTGACAAGGAAATCGCCAAGCCCCTCGACGGCAACGGAGTATTCGGCGGACGACCCGAGGAAGATGCGGTGGGTGACGATGCCGGAAAGCTTGCCGGAGGCCGAGCCGTTCTGCCGGTGCAGGCTGATCGCTTCGGGGCGGAGCGCCAGAATGGCGGAGCCTGATTTGAGACCTTCTCTGCCGGGTATCGACAGCGCGCTGCCATCGGCAAGGCGCAGTGTGGAACCGTCTGTTTCGACGGTTGCGGCAATGCGATTGGTCTTGCCGACGAAATCGGCCACGAAGAGATCCGATGGGTGATCATAGACCTCCCGCGGTGCTGCGAGCTGGACGATGCGACCGGCATTCATCACACAGACAAGATCGCTCATCGACAGGGCTTCCTCCTGGTCATGCGTTACCAAGACGAAGGTGATGCCCAGTTCCCGCTGCAGCGTCTGCAATTCGATCTGCATGGCGGTGCGCAATTTCTTGTCGAGCGCTGCAAGCGGTTCATCGAGAAGCAGGACCGAAGGTTTGTTCACCAGCGCGCGCGCCAGCGCCACGCGCTGCTGCTGTCCGCCGGACATTTCGTGGATACGGCGCTTGCCGAACCCTCCGAGCCGGACCATCTCCAGCGCTTCGTTGGCGCGGCGGGATATTTCCCTGGCATTGATCCTGGGACGTGCTTGTCTAAGGCCATAGGAGACGTTCTGCTCGACATCGAAATGCGGGAAAAGCGCGTATTGCTGAAACACCATATTGACCGGGCGGCGGTAGGCCGGGACACCGTTCATCGGCTGGCCATTGATCAAAACTTCGCCAGTTGTGGGCTGCTCGAAACCACCGATCATGCGCAGGCAGGTGGTCTTGCCGCAGCCGGAGGGGCCAAGCAGCGCAACGAACGCGCCCTTGGGTACCTGAAGATTGATGTCGGAGACGGCGGTCACGGCGCCATAGGATTTGCTGACCGACCGGAACTCGATGTCGTTCGTTGAAGCGGATGTCACGTTGGTCCCCTGCGGCTTGAGTTAACAGAGGCAGTCTTCGCTGCCTTCTTGCCACCGTCATTCCTGACAACCTAGTCAACAAGCGGCTGCGCGGTATATACCCCGAAAGAGGTATTTCAACCGGAAAATACCAATGTAAGGTGTATGCTGCAGTGGGGAAAATCGTGGGCCGGCACGAGGGGGAGGACAATGAGCGTCGACGTTGAAACGCTGTTCGATGCATTCCGCCAGTTCGTAGGCAAATCGTCGTTAGCGCCGCGGGAATTTGGCGACCTCTTCGGCCAGGCCATGCGTGCGCTGGTGAAGTTCGACTACATCGTCGTGTTCGCTTATCGCGGCAATGAGCGCCCCATCGATCTCTACAGCACTTTCGATTCGGCGGAGCATGTGATTTTCGTCAGCCTGTATCAGGCAGGGCCTTATCTGCTCGATCCTTTCTACCACACGGCGCGTGCTCCCAAACCCGGTGTCTGGCGCATGCGCGAACTCGCGCCTGACCGGTTCTTTTCGAGCGAGTATTACCGTACCTATTATGTGCAGACCGGCCTTGCCGAAGAAATCGGCTTCTTCGTTCCGGTCGGGAACGACATCACGATCGTGCTGTCATTGATGCGGCGAGGCGAGACGGGCCCGTTTCCGGCTCAGGAGTTCTCGCTGCTGCGCAAGGCCGACCCGCTGGTCGCAACGCTTGTCCGGCAATATTGCTCCGATATTGGCCATCTTTTCGATGCCGCCGTGGCCAAGCAAGGGCGGGGGCGGCGAAAGGTCAAGCTGAATGCGGCCGATACGGTCTGGCGCGACCTCAATCTCACCGACCGCGAAGCGGCGATCATCGAACTGGTGCTCCAGGGGCATTCATCGGAATCGATCGGGTTAAGGCTGAATATCGCGACCGGAACAGTGAAGGTGCATCGGCGCAATGTCTATCGCAAGCTGGGTATCTCGTCGCAAACCCAGCTCCTGTCGATCTACCTCAAGAAACTGAACGAGCACTAGATACCATCGAGAGCAATCAGCGTCGATTCCAGGAGCATCTGCGCGCCGAGGACCGCGTGCTCAGGCTCCACATATTCCGCTTCATTATGGCTCAGGCCATCGCGGCAGGGTACGAAGATCATTGCGGCGTCGGTAACGCGCGCGAGAAACAGCGCGTCGTGAAAAGCACCTGACAGCATCGGTTTATAGGCGATGCCAAGGCGAGTAGCCGCCTGCTCCACCGCCTGCAACAGGGGTGGAGCGAACTGCGCTGGAGGCATGTCGAAGGTGCGGCGGACCGTTGCCTCGCAGCCATGCCCCACGGCCTTTTCTTCGCAGATTGCCTGCACCTGGTTTTCCAGCCGCGCCAGCTCCTGTGCATCCGGGTGGCGGAGGTCAACGCTGAACGAAACCTTGCCAGGGATGGCATTGATCGATGCCGGCTCCACCGAAATCCGGCCGATGGTCAGCCGCGCCTGTTCATCGTTCGGCATGACCGAATTATAGAGCGTTTGAAGCGCTTCAGTGGCCGCGACAAGGGGATCGCGGCGGAAGGACAGTTGCGTGGTTCCGGCATGCGCTGTTTGCCCTGTAACCACAACTTCGAGCCAGCGGGTTCCCTGAATGCCATGGACGATGCCTATCGGGATATTCTCCCGCTCGAGCGAGGGACCCTGTTCGATGTGCAGCTCAAGATAACCCGAAACCGGGGTACCAAGCCGGCGCATCCGAGCGTGCGGGAGCGCAGCGAGCGTGTCGGTCAGTTCATCCTTCAGCAATTTGCCGTCCGAAGATCGTACCGTGTGCCATTCCGCCGGAATTGCACGCGAGGCGAAAGCCATTGAACCCATGGCGCCAGGGGCAAAACGGCTGCCCTCCTCGTTGGTCCAGGCAACCATTTCGACAGCGACTGGTGTCTGGATGTCGGCATCATCCAATGATTCCAGCACTTCGAAGGCCGCAAGTGTACCGAGCGCGCCGTCAAAGCGCCCACCCATTGGCTGGCTGTCGAGATGGCTGCCAATCAGAAACGGTGGATGGCTGGGCGAGCGTCCTTCACGGCGAATGAACAGATTGGCCATGGAGTCCTGGAACACTGCAAAGCCGCGATCTGCGGCCAGCCCCGCCAGTTCTGCCCGGGCAAGCCGGTCTTCCGGCGAGAGAGCCTGCCGGTTGACGCCGCCCGCCGGCGTTGCGCCAATCCTGGCAAACCGCCCCAGCCTGCCCAGCAGACGGTCACCATTGATCTTGATGCCCGGGTTCACTGGTTTGCGGGTCAAGCTTTGGCGACCGCCCAGGCGAGCATCTGTTCGAACAGAGTCTTGTAACCTTTCCACGCGATGAAGTCCGATGGCAGCCAGTGCGGCCCGACGTCGGAAGTCCAGGCAAGCGTGCGGCCCTTGCCATAGGTTCCGGTTACGAGCAGCGGCTGGGAGCCGTAGTCGGTCGAAACGGTTGCGAGCACTTCCGCGCCGTCCTTTACCGTGACCTCATTGTAGCCGAGCAAGATCGGCCAATCCTTGCCAAGCCCCCGGAGGATCGGATGGCTGGCGGCGCCGGTGACGACAGGGGTAAAGCCTTCGGGCACCTCGACGCGGTCATCGACGGAAAGGCAGGAGACGGGCAGCACTTCCTCGACCGGGGTCTTATGATAGCGCGCGCCGCCATTGATGCCCTGGAAGCTGTAATAGCCGCCGAACATCAGCAGCGCACCGCCGTTGCGAACATAGTCGCGCAAAAGACGCAGGCGGTTCGGTGTCGTCTTCGAATGGATCCAGGTATCCGGATGCAACAGCAGCGTGTTGGCGCCGATATCGGAGAGAATGATCGCCTCGTATTCCGACAAGGCCTCGATCGTTTGCGGGAAATCACGCTGCGCTTCATGCGCGGGCATGAATTTCACATCGAAGTCGCTGTCCTTCAGCGCCTTCAGCAATTCGTCGGCGCCGGTATGGTAGGTGACGGTGGGGAACTGGTCGAAGCCCTTGATATGGGTGGCGGTGGATACCCACGATTCGCCGGCGAGAAGAACCTTATGCTTGGACATGAAAACTCCTTGATGACTATGAGGGCGGCGATCAGGCCGCCGCGGCAAATACGGATCTTGGGTTGTCGGTGAGCATGCGATCGATGGTCTCCGCATCGACGCCGTGGCGCTTCAGGCGCGGCACGAAATGCTTGAGCACATAGCCATAGCCGAAGCCGCCGAAACGCGTCAGCATCATCTTCAGGAACACATCCTGCGACAGCAATACGCGGTCACCAAAGCCCATATCGACGAGGGAGCGGATGGCGCGGGCGTTCTGCTCGTCGGAAGGCGACTGGGCGTCCTGGTCGGCGTAATAATAATCCATGCCAATCATATCATATTCGAGAAAGGCACCGCGCTTGGCGAGGCTGGCCTGATAGGCGAGATCCTCGTGGCTCGGGTTCATGTGGCAGAGAACGGTGTGCCTGAGATCGGCGCCTTCTTCCTCGACAATATCCAGCACTTCATTTGCCAACCGTTCCCAGCCGGGAAGATGGATCGAAAGCGGCACGCCGGTTATGCGCGAGGCGCGGGCGGAGGCGCGCAGGGACTTGCGCTCCTCCGGTGTGAAATCCTTGCTGACGCCCACCTCGCCGATAATGCCTGCCATGATCTCAGGCTGGGTCACGCCGCCGCCAATATCATTGACGAGAAACTCGGTGACCGCATCGATATCCATGTCCTTCAGCCATTCCGGATGGGTATGCTGCAAATAGAAACCGGAGCCCATGACGATCTTGAGATTTGCCATGCGGGAGATGCGCCGCAGCTTCACCGGATCGCGGCCGATGCCGAAATTGGTCGGATCGACGACGGTGTGACCGCCAAGGACCTGGAAGCGCTTGAGTTCGCTCAGGGCGAGGTCAGTGTCGGTGAGCGAGACATTGTCCCTGTTGATGTAGGGGTTCATGCGCAGATCGCCGATGATCTCGATCGAGACCGGTTGCTCGGCGATGGCGAGGTCGTCCGGATGGCAGGGGCATTTCCATGAACTCGCACCGTCAAGCAGGATATGCTCGTGCATCAGGGTGACGCCCATCGCGCTGACCGGCAGGGGACCCTGAACGGTCATAACCGTTCCGGATTTGACGCCGATGGGAACCCTGCTGCGTTCGCTGGTTTCGAAGTCGAGACTCATCCTTAGCGGCTCCGGATGGCACCGCGAAACAGGCGGAAGTTCAGCCAGATCGCAATGAGGATGATCGTGCCAGTGACGATGGGCGTCAGGAATGGCGACATATGCGCCAGGATCAGCCCGTTGGCGATGACAGCAACAGTCATGGCGCCGAGTACGGTGCCAACGAGCGTGCCGCGTCCGCCGAAAAGGCTGGTGCCGCCGAGCACCACAGCAGCGATGACTTCGAGCTCGAAGCCTTGTCCGGCATTGGACGAGCCCGAGCCGAGGCGGGCGGCGAGAATGATGCCGGCCGCAGCAGCTGCAGTGCTGGAGAGGACATAGACCATCAGCGTTGTCAGCCGCGTATCCACACCGGCGCGGCGCACGGCTTCAGCATTGGCCCCGATGCCGGTGACATAACGGCCGAAGCGGGTTTCATTGAAGGCAAGATAGGCAACGACAAGCACGGCCAGTGCGATCAGTGCAGGCACAGGTACGCCGAGGAACCAGGCACGGCCGATGACCGTGAACGGGCTTGTCGCTTCGACCGGGATGGAATAACCGCCAGTGATCAAGAGGGCGATGCCGCGGATGACCGACAGGCCCGCCAGCGTGACGATGAAGGCCGGGATGCGCTCATAGGCGATGAAGAATCCCTGGATCGCGCCAACAGCTGCGCCGAGCAGCAGCATGGCAATGATGACCAATGGCCAAGGAAGGCCGGCTTGCAGCGTGACAGCCGACAGGGTGGCAACAAGCGCCAGAACAGAACCTACCGAGAGGTCGATGCCGCCGGTGGTGATGACGAAGGTCATGGCGGCAGCGACGATAAGGAGCGGCGCCGATTGCCGGACAATATTGAGCAGGTTCGGTGCCGTCATGAACGCGTCGGTCACGACCGAGAAGAGCAGACAGACGACCAGAAAGAAGATGGCGATGGACACGACGCTGCCATTGGCCATGAAGCGGTCGCGCAGGGTGCTTTCCCGTACACGGGATTGGGCAGCGACGGGGTGAAGTGCGGCATTGTCACCGGAGGTCGATGGATTGCTCATGGGCGTGCTCCATTGTCCGGGCTGTGACGCGCCGAGCGCGCCTGGAATTTGCGTCCGACGATGAGGTTGACGACATCCTCGATGCTTGTGTCCTCGATGCGCCGTTCGGCGACATTACGGCCTTCATACATGACCTGGATGCGATCGCAGACGAGGAACAGATCCTGCAGGCGGTGGGTGATGAGAATGACGCTGACGCCGCGGGCGCTGACGGCGCGGATCAGGTCAAGGACCGCTTCGACTTCGGCGACGGCGAGGGCGGCGGTTGGCTCATCCATGATGAGGACGGAAGGCTCGAAGGATGCAGCGCGGCCGATGGCGATGGACTGGCGCTGGCCGCCGGAGAGATTCTCGACCTTCAGGCGCGTGTCGGCAATGACGATACCGAGACGGTCGAGCATGGTCCGGGCTTCGTCATGCATGCGCTTCTTGTCGAGAAACGGCATGCCCAAAACCCGGCGCCTTGGCTCGCGTCCGAGGAAGATATTTCCGGCCACATCTACCGTGTCGCACAGCGACAGGTCCTGATAGACCATCTCCACATGCTCAGACCTGGCATCGGCGGGAGAGGAAAAGGACACAGCCTTGCCGTCGATCTCGATGGTACCGGCGTCGGGAATCACCGCTCCGGAAAGCACCTTGCTCAGGGTCGATTTGCCCGCGCCATTGTCGCCGACGAGGCCGAGCACTTCGCCGGGCTTAAGGCTCAGCGAGACGTTGTCGAGAGTCTGGATCGTATTGTACCGCTTGGATATGCCGGTCATGCGGACCCGGTATGTTTCGCTGTCTAGATTGTTCATCGCAATACCGTTCAATATCGCCTCAGGGAGGGGGCGCGGCATGTGCGGCCGCGCCCATCACGGCTTACGTTCTATTTGAACATGCCGCGGAACTGATCGACATTCTCCTTGGTAACGATCGTTACCGGCACATTGATGATCGGCTCGACCTTTTCGCCCTTCTTGAGCTTGGTGAGCGCTTCAACGGCGGCCTTGCCTTCGCCAGCAGGATCCTGCTGCACGACGGCCGTGACCCAGCCGGCGTCGATACCTTCAACGGCCTGCTTGGTCAGATCCCATCCGAAGACCTTGACGTCGCCGGTGCGGCCCTGGCTGGTAACAGCCGAGACGGCACCGACAAGGGCAGGCTCGCCCGTCGCATAGAGCGTTGTCATGTCCGGATTGGCGGTCATCAGGTTTTCAGCTGCGGTCAGCGCAACGTCCTGGACGTTCTGGCCATCGACCGTATCGAGGAAGGTGATCTTCTGGCCGCTGTCGGCGACTGCCTTCTTGAACCCGTCCAGACGCTGGTTCTGGATGAAGGAGTTGAGGGCTCCGATCACGCCGATCTTGGCGGTGCCGCCCATATCAGCTTTGACATAATCGGCGTAGAACTTGCCGATATCTTCGCCGGCTTTCGTATTGTCGACGCCGACGAAAGCAACGTTGTCACCATCGGGAATCTGCGCATCGATGGCGATAACCGGAATGCCGGCAGCCTTTGCCGCCGTGATGGCGGGCTTGACGCCGTTGACGTCGATAGCGACAAGAATGATGCCGTCAACCTTCTGCGTGATGTAGTTTTCCATGGCGTCGTTCTGGGCGCTTGGGACGTTGTTGGCGTTGAAGATGACGAGCTTGGCGCCAGCGGCGTCAGCGGCCTTCTGGGCACCCTCGTTGATCTGGTTGAAGAACAGCGCTTGCTGGTTGATCGTCACGAGCGCGAATGTATCGGCGAAGGCGGATGAGCCGACGGCAAGTGTGATGGCGATGGCTGCAGCACAGCCGGTAAGTAGCTTGGTAAGACGCATTCCGATTCCCCTTTTTTCTGATTAAATCGGCCCCTATGCGGACCGGTGTAAAACTGAACGCAAGGCATAATTCAAGAGACTTGAATGTATGTCAAGTAGTTTGAAAGCCAGAAATTCAATTATCGCAAAAGGTAAGAAAAATCGGGTTTCGAGCGAAAGGCTCAGGTATCGAGCTTAAAATGTCGGGGGTGTGTTGACCCAAAAAATGCTTGCCCGTTCAGTGCCGGTATTACGGTAATGGTGCGGCAGATCCGAGTTGAAAACGAAGGAATCACCGGCGGAAAGCTGGAACTGGCGCTCGCCGACAATCAGCTCGATTTCACCGGCCAGCACATAGCCAACCTCTTCGCCGGCGTGCTGGATCGGCCCGGCGCTGGCGCCATCCTTTTCGATGTGGTGGATATTGCACTGGAGCAGATGGCCCTGCGAATAGGGAATGATCCGCTCCAGCGAGATACCTTCGCCGCGGCGCAGCGGATCAAGCGCGATCAGTGGCCTGGTGCCGGCGCGAAAGACGATGCCTTCGTCACCATCGGACTCTTCGAACATCCAGCCGATATTGGTTTCGAGCACCTGGACCAGGCGGTGAAGCATCGGCAGGGATGGTGATGCCTTGCCGTTTTCGATCTTGGACAGCAGACTTTCCGAGCAGTTGGCGGCTTCGGAGAGCGCTTTCAATGTCAGGCCGCGTGTCTGGCGCGCCAGTTTCAGCCGCGTTCCGAGCCGTGCCGGATTGGCGTCGGCGATCTCCCGCGAATTATCGCGGGTCTGTTTGTCCAGTTCGATCTTGTTCATTTGCCTTGCCGTGACCTGCAGTTTCGACCGGTCGTTGGCATACATTCGCGCTCATGCAATGACAATGCAAGTTCTTCCGCAGCTTCGGCGCGGCTGCGAGACCATCTGCCGATGGTTGCCGAAGGTTTCAGGACAGGCTCTTCTCTTGGATCAATCGTTGATCCTTGGTGCCGATGATGACATGGACGATAACTGCGGCGAGAACGATCGAGCCGCCGAGCACCGTGCTTTTGCTCGGCACTTCATTGAATACGAGCCAGATCCAGAACGGCGCCAACGGGGCGTCAAGCGAACCGATCAGCGCCGTCTCGATTGCCGGAAGCCGTTTGGCGCCGAGGGTGAAGAGGGCAAGGCCGACCGCCGAGACGAGGATGCCGAAGAGCGCGATAAGCAAAAGTTCATGCACTGTAACGGTGAGTGGATCGCCGAGCGGCCAGCATATGAGCGAACTGACGAGGGCCGACAGGCAGGCGGCGGGCATGACGGATATGTTGGGCGCACGCCGAACAATTACCATCAGTATCGCCATGCACAGCGTCATGCCAAAGGCGAGCAGATCACCGAACAGACTGCCTTCCGCACCGAGGCCAACCATGATGACAACGCCAATCATGGCAGCGATGCTGGCAAGGATGGCGCCCAAGGTCGATCTCTCGCCCATCACGAGCCAGCCAAGGATAGCGGCAACGAAAGGAATGGTGGCGTAAATGACCGCGACATGGGCGACTGTCGTTTCTTTCAGCGCGGTAATAAAAAACACCATGCCCACCGATGAAACGATGACGAAGAGCCAGCCCGCACGGCCAATCCCGATGAAACCCTTCCACAGCGGGCCTTGCTCAGTAACCGTCATCACGGCGGCTATTCCCAGTGAACCGAAAATGCCGCGCCAGGCGAGGATCGTCCAGCTGTCCAGCGGGATGACCCGGGTGAACAAACCGGCAAGACTCCAGGCCACGGTGGAAGCTGTCACAAGGATCAGCCCAAGTCGATATCCTGCTGCCGGGTTCATGAATGTCCTGTGACCTGTTCTGTTGTGCGATCTAGCTCCGTGTTCGCGTGCGATGACAAGGTGTTCGGAGAAGAAAATTCAGAGTCTCCTGACATGCTGTGTCAGGGAGGGTGGAGGGTCGGAGATTGCAACCCGTGGTCTTGATTGGCTGGATGCTCTGCCGCATAAATGCGCCGGTCAAAGCCTTCATACATCTCCAGCCCGAAACGTCACATTAGGATACGCGAATTATGTCAAATGCCATCGTCCCAAGTTCAGGTGTTCTCGTCGGAAGGGCAACGGTTCCCGGCCATGCCTATCCGCGGATCGTTACCGTTCGCGATGGCGCACTATTCGATATCACCAGCAAGGCTGCGCCGACGGTGCGGGATATCGCGGAACTCGACAATCCAGCGGCCTATGTGACCGGCGCAACGGGAACGAGACTCGGGGACATCGATGCTATCATCACGAACAGCTGGGCGGACAAATTCGATCCATCTATACCGGCACTGCTCTCGCCGATCGATCTGCAGGCGGTCAAGGCGTCGGGCGTGACCTTCGTCGCATCATTGCTGGAACGCGTCATCGAGGAGCAGGCAAAGGGTGACAAGGCCAAGGCGGATTCCCTGCGCGAGGATGTACTCAAGCTTATCGGAGCGGATCTGTCGCAGATCGTGCCTGGCTCACCCGCCGCCATGCAGGTCAAGGAAGCTCTCATCGCCCGCGGTGTCTGGAGCCAGTATCTCGAGGTCGGTATTGGGCCCGATGCGGAGATTTTCACCAAGGGCCAGCCGATGTCGACGGTGGGCTTTGGCGCGGATGTCGGGCTGCATCCAATTTCGAGCTGGAACAACCCAGAGCCGGAAATCGTGCTGGTTGTTTCGAGCGCCGGACGCATCGTCGGGGCGACGCTTGGCAATGACGTCAATCTGCGCGACGTGGAAGGACGCTCCGCGCTGCTGCTCGGCAAGGCCAAGGACAACAATGCGTCCGGATCGGTCGGGCCGTTCATTCGCCTCTTCGATGGCGACTTCACGATTGAGATGGTTAAGGTGGCGGAACTGAGCATGCGTGTTGAAGGTCAGGACGGCTTTGTGCTCGACGGGCATTCCAATATGGCGAAGATCTCGCGCACGCCGGAGTCGCTGGTTGAAGCGACCATCGGTCGGCACCATCAGTATCCGGACGGGCTTGTGCTCTATCTCGGCACCATGTTCGCGCCAGTCAAGGATCGCGATGGACCGGGCAAGGGCTTCACCCACAAGCTCGGCGATATCGTCTCCATCTCGACGCCGTCATTGGGCACCCTGTCGAACCGCGTCAAGCTGTCGACCGAGTGCGCGCCGTGGACCTATGGTGCGAGTCATCTGCTGCGTGACTTGGCGCAGGCGGAGCTGCTCTAGGTCCAGAAATAACGGACAACGTGAAAGAAGACCGGCGCGGCGAAGACCAGACTGTCCGCCCGGTCGAGCATACCGCCATGGCCCTCGATCATCTGGCCCCAATCCTTGACGCCGCGATCGCGCTTGATCGCCGAGGCAACCAGCCCGCCGAAGAAACCCATGATGCAAGCGAGACCGGCCATCAGTCCGGCTTGCAACGGCGTGAATGGCGTCAGCCAGGAAAGAGCAGCGCCAAGCAATGAGGCGCTGACGAGGCCGCCGATCAGGCCTTCCCAGGTTTTCGACGGCGAGATTTTTGGCGCTACCTTGTTCCTGCCGAACAGCTTGCCGAAGACATATTGCAAAACATCGCTGCCCTGCACGGTGGCGATGAGGAAGGCGATAAGCAGCAAACCCTTGCCCTGGAAACCAGGTATGGGCAGGGTCAGCAAAGCCGGCACGTGGCTGAGGCAATAGACCGAGAGCATGATGCCCCATTGCTGCTCGCTGACGCGTTCGAGGAAACGTTCCGTGTCGCCGGAGATGGCCGTCAACGCAGGCATGGCAAGGAAGCAATAGACCGGGATGAAGATCGAAAAGAGCCCATACCATTCGATCCAGAGCAGGTAATACTGCACGGGGATGATGACCAGGAACATGCCGAGCAGGATCCAGTGATCGCCGCGCCTTGTGTGGGTCAGCGTTACATATTCGCGCAGCGCTGCGAATGAGACAAAGGCGAACAGCAGGATGACGCCGCCCTTGCCGAACAGGAAGGCGACGGAGATGGCGGCAATCATGATCCACCACGCCTTGATGCGCGAATTGAGATTGGCGAGCGTCGAGGGCAGGGCATCGCCATTGCGCGTGCTCTTCCAGCTCAGCAGGGTCGCCACGACGCTCGCCGCCGTCAGGACGCCAAGAAGGCCGAGAAACAGCCAGATCGTTTCAGCCATGATTGAGCGCCCTCTGATGTTCTGGATTGAGGTCCAGCAATGCCTGCCGCGACCTGTGCAGGAAAGCGTGGCGGTCTTCGCCGGGTTCAAGGACAACGGGCGTGCCGAAGATGACCCGGCAAAGCAGCGGCACAGGCAGGAAAGCGCCTTTTGGCAGGACGCGCGACATGTTCTCGATCCAGCACGGAACGAGTTCCACATCGGGCCGGGCGAAAGCGAGATTATAGAGCCCGGAGCGGAAACGCAGAAGCGGCTCTTCGGTCATATTGCGCGTGCCTTCGGGAAAGATGATCAGGGACTGCCCTTCCTTCAGGACGTCCAGCATGATGACCATCGGATCCTCGGTACGCTCGACCCAGTTGCGCTCGACAAGCACAGTGTTGAGCAGGTCGCGGGCAAGGACATGCCGGATTTTATTCTTGCGCCAGTAGTCGGCGCCCGCAACCGCGCGGGTACGCTCGCGTGCTTCTGGCGGCAGGGATGAGGAAAGCAGGATGAAATCGCCATGGCTGGCATGGTTGGCAAAATAGATACGTTGCCGGTTGGACGGCGCACAGCCCTGCCAGATGGGCCGCACACCGGTAATGGCCCGCGCCACTCCGGCCAGCACCATGGCGGCCACCCGCCGCAGCATTGGTTTCATTTCGTCCCCCCCGAGACCGGCCCCCTAGGCAGTCCACACCCCATAAGCCGTCAAAGCAGCGAATAGAGCAAGAAAAGCCGCAAAAGCAAGGTGCAGTTTCATCAACAGGCGGTTCGTCCCAGCCATGCGGGCGTGAAGTGGCCGTGTCGCCTTCGGCCGTTTGCGCAAATGCATGCGTGCGAGAATATCATCCACCGCGCGGCAGCCTTCCGTTTCGTCCTCATGCGAGGCGATATAGCGGAAAAGCGCCGCATCGAAGCGGAGGTAAACGGCAAGGAACAGCGTGATAAGCCCGCCAATGATCATCAGTGGCCAGAGCCAACTGAACAGTGGTCCGCCGGCATCGCCGACAATCGAAGAGGCGACCAGCAGAAGGCAAGTCAGGAAACCATAGGTATGGGCCCTGTGTTTCAGCCTGGCGGCAAAAGTGGCCGCATCTTCATCCATTGCGCACTCGTTCCTCCCCCACGGCAATCATCGCTTCTGTCAGATGGATACGCCTGCCTTTTGCTTCAATCAGGCGGATTGCATCGGCGGCACTTTTCGCGTGACCATAGCGCAAAAGCCAAAAGGCAACAGCCGCAGCGCTGCGCTGGAAGCCAAGTGCACAACAGACAAGTATCGGGCCGCTGCTACGGGCATTTTCGATTGCTTCCGATGCCTTTTCAAGATCGGTGCCGGTAACTGGAAGAAGATCGAGCGTCGGAAAGGATCGCCAGTCGAGCTCGACGTCGGATGGCTTTTTCAGTTCGCTGGTGAGATCAACCACCGTGACAAAGGACGATTGCTCGGACCGCCTCGGCAGGCGGCCAAGATGCACGCCGCGGCACACGAGGACCGAGGGAACGAGCTTTCGTGTCCAGGCATAGGCGTTGATCATTGCGCACAGCCGGTAGGGAGCTAGCAGCCACAGGCTGGCAAAAGAGATCGTCCCGTCCGCAGCTTTCTGAAAGACATTGGCGCCGGCACCCAAATAACCCGCGGCAACAAGCGCAAGCGCCAGCGATGGCCAGAGGAAAATCAGGTAGACCGCCGACATGCAGGTTTCCAACACCGTCAGCAGAAGAAAGACCAGACTGCCCGTCGCGTAGTATGAGCCGATCCTTCGGGCTTTGGCGTCACTTGTCAGGCGAAACGCCGACAAGGGTGATGGCGCACCGGAGGGAAAAAGCCACAATGCAAAAATGCCCAGCAGCACACCTGTCGGGATGTCGATGAAATGATGCTGATAGGTGGTGAGAACCGAAAGGCCGATCAGGGTGCACCATGCATGCCAGACCCACAGCGTCGCTCCGGAGAGACGCAGCCGCCACTGCGTCCAGATGATGACCAGAAGGGCGATGTGCAGCGATGGCGCCTGGTTGAAGGGTTTATCGAAACCACCGAGCAGGTCGAACAGAAAACCGGATGCTCCGCTTGTCGGCGGCTTCTGGAAAATGGCTGTCAGGGGGAATGCGATGAAACAGGTAACGGCGATGACCTGTGCCATCAGGTAGCGCTTCGCCAGCCGGTCGACTTCGACAGGCGTATCGTTGAGGAACAGCGACAGGCCGTAGAACAGGTTGATCGACCAATAGGGAAAGATTGTCCACGCCATGAAGGGAATCGCATGTTCCCAGGAGAAGGTTACGTTGGGGACATTTGCTCGCTGTGACGCAAGCCAGTTGGCTGTACCATAGGAGATGTAGAACAGCGGTGCGAGGAAGAGCAGCCAAAGAATGGCGCGCTTGGCTACGGCTCTGTCGAAGCGCCAGTCTCCGATCGATGCTACGTTTCCTGCTGTCATAGGCGTTCTGCGATGGAGACAGTAAAGATGCCCCATTGATCGATACGCTGATCGATCTTTCTGAAGCCCGCTGCTGCGACCAGCTGATCCATCTCCGCTTGCGTCCGGCGTCGCATCACCCAGGCCTCGCCACCGCGATGGGAGGTCAGGGCTCGGGCGATCATTTCGAGCTGCGGGTGCCAAGGCTGGTTGGTGTAGAGAAGGAGGCTGCCCGGTTTCATCGCCCTGGCGAGGCCGCCAAGCGAGCGCTCGATCAGGCTGTTGTCCGGGAAAAGCTCATAGAGGCCGGAGACGATGGCAAGATCGGGTGAAGGCATGGTTTCGGCCAGCCTGTCGCCATCGAATGCATCGGCCTGATGGAAGCTCGCTGTTGCTGCAAGACCCCGGTCTGCAATAAGTGTGCGCCCTGCTTCGACATTGATCGGCGAATAATCCTGCAGGCGGACGCTCGCAGGCTTGGCTTCGGATTGGGCGATGGCGTCGAGCACGTAGCGGCCATGACCGGCAGCGATATCGAGCATATGCGTTGACCGGCCAGCTCCCTGCAAACGAGTCAGCGCGGCGCCGATCAGCTCTTCCAGATGCAGCTTGCGCTGGCGAATGCCGCGCCAGCCAATGGCATCGAGAAACTGCCTGTCAATGAGCCTGCCACCTGGCCCAAACCCGCGAGGTTGGTTCTCATAGACATAATCAAGTGTTGAGCCTGAGTCGAAGCCGGTCTTGACGCCCACCTTCAACCCTTTGGAAAACAGGGCGCTGAAGCGGATGGAGCCTCGGTAGATTGCCCAGTAGAGACCTTTGAGCGAAAGAAGATCGTGAGGGGAGGAAAGCCTGTCCTGTTCATCGCGGGTGAAGCCGGTTTCGTCGGCACTGGTCACATCAAGAATCGCCGGTTCTGCGGCAAAGCGATCGGCAATGAAACGGCGCGCATGGGCGATGGCAATGGCGCGGTCCTTTTCGCCCAAGGTGTCGTGAAAGAAGCCTTTCAGCACATGCCGCTCTTTCAGGGGATGCGCCAGATTCTCGTAGAAACGATGTTGCGGGGCGTGGCGCACGACCCAGTCGCTGCCGGAGATCAGCAATTGCGTTGGGACAATGATCGCCCGCGCGTCATCGACGATGCGCTCGGCAGTGTCATAAAGGTCGAGCAGTATATTGGAGGCAATGGGCCGGGTGATCAGCGGGTCGCTTTCGAAGGATGCAATCCGCTCCGGATCGTGAGTGAGAAACTTCGCCTTCACGTAGGAATTGACGAAGAACTGGCCCTTCAGCTTCTGCCAAAGCCGAATCCCTTCGCGGGCGAAGGGAACATAGAGCTTGACGCTGAAGGCAGGCGAGGCAAGGACCAGCGCGCGGATGGGCGGTGCGTAGTCGTGAACCCAGGTTGCGGCCAGCACCGCGCCGACGGATTGCGCAATCACCGCCATGTCCTCGACGGCAAAGCCATCCGAGGCGCTGATGTGTTTCACGAAACTGTCGAGATCGCGCACCGAATCGGCGAAGGAGGGCGAGAAACCGCGTATGCCGGGCGAGCGGCCGTGGCCGCGCGCATCCCATGCGTAGAAGGCAAAGTCATGCAGCCCGAGCTCGTCGACAAGATGGGCCACCCGGCCGCCATGTTCGTGACCGCGATGCAGGAGGACGACAGCGCCCTTTGCCTTGTCTGATCTCGCAGGCCATTTGCGGTAGAAAAGCTCGGTTCCGTCATGGGTGCGAAATGTCGTCTCTTCTACCGGGCCGGCTGCCGCAAGATCAGATGAGAATTCAGCGCGCATTGTGTGCTCCGGATGGAAGAGGGATGTCAGGAAACAGGGGAACTGGCACGGCGAAGGCCGGCGCGGATACGATTGATCATGGTATAAAGCGACAGCAGGGCCATGAGTGGGAAGACCCAGCCGAACCAGGCCGGAAGAACCACACCGCTGCCAATCAGCGCGGCGATAATGCCTAGCGCGAGCGCCCGGTCGCTTTTACCGAACGGGCCATCATAGCCACGGCCGCCGCCGGTCATCACGCCGAGCACGCCAGCATATTCGACAAGCAGTGCTGCAATGGCGAAGGCGACCACGCCCGGCGCAGAAAAGGGTGCGACGAGCAGAAAGGGAAGGATGAGCGCCACATCGGAAATCACATCGCCGATCTCGTTCAGGTAGGCGCCGAGTTTCGATGCCTGGCCGTATTCCCGTGCCATCATCCCGTCTATTGCATTGAGCGCCATCCGCACGAACAGCACGAGGGGCAGGATCCAGAACAGCGGAGCATTTCCGGGAAAGAGCGCGATCAACGCACCGGCAAAAACAGAGAGAACCGTGGCGACAACGGTCACCTGATTTGCCGTGGCACCCCAGCTGACAAGCCGGCCAACGAGGGGACGCAGCAGGTTCTGGAACGCCGGCTTGATCGAGTAGAGCGTTGGCATGAAATCACCCCCATGATTGTGCCGCATGTATGCGTCTACATAAGCACAGAGCGTCGGAGCGTAAATAGGACCGTTCTATTTAGCCCGCCATGCTCTAGGCAGGTATGGATTTCAGATCCGACCGGCCGGATGAGGGGAGGGCCTTGACGATGTTTCGTCCACTGTGTTTGGCGAGGTAGAGCGCCCTGTCGGCGTTCTCAAGCAGCTGAGCGGAAGCCTGGAAGGTTGCACTCCGGATCGAAGCCACGCCGACGCTTGCCGTTATGCGGATAACTTCATCGTAAGTCGTCTTGATGATCAGACTGCTGATGGATAGCCTTATTTTTTCTGCCTCGGCGATCGCATCCTGCAGGTTGCAACCCGGGAAGACCACGGAAAACTCCTCGCCGCCATAACGGGCGGCATGGCATTCGCGCTCGGCACCGACGCTGCGCAACACGTTCGCCGTCATTTTCAGGCAGGTATCGCCCATCTGATGGCCATACTGGTCATTGATGGATTTGAAGTGATCGAGATCCACCATAAGGATGGCAAGGTCCGTACCACCCTCTGTAGCCTTGGCAAATTCGTCTTCCAGACGCTTTTCAAAGCTTCGCCTGTTTGCAAGCGTCGTCAGTCCGTCCTCTTCCGACAATGCCTGCAGAATGGAATTCGTCCGCAGGAGGTCGTGCGATACGCGGCCATACGCCTCGATCGCCTCGTAGATCGTCGACAGCTCGCGGAACAGCGGCCGGCGAAGCTTGAAGCCGCGGGTTTCATATCTGTCAATCGATTGCAGACCTTCGATAGCTGAGTTTATCGGACTGATAATGTGCCTCGCCACGACGTAGATGGCACCGACTGCCGTCACGACCGGCAATGTCAGGATGATGATCCATGCGATCTGAATCATGCGAGCCGTCCGCTGGATATCCCCTGACATACCATAGGCGAGGACGGCGGCATCGCTGATGATAGACTGGCTCAACTTGTCAGTGACTAGCATCGCGCTCTGATAGGTTTCCAGAGCTTGCTTTTCCAGATCAGCCCTGATGGCCGGGTCCGGACCGACGCCGGCCCCAGAGTCCATCCTGCGGATCTGTTCCCGGATGGATACAATCTTCTTGACGGAAGCTCCGACGTCCAGGACACCCTTAGCCAGTTCATTATTCTCATCGAGTGTGAAACTTTGAGCGAGTACATGGGTCTGCAGTTGAAGCTGCCGTTCGAGTTCGCGATCCTTCGCCAGGTAGATCGAGCGTGCAAGTGAGGCCAGCCGCTCAACCTTGATTGCATTGCGGTTCTGGCTCATCACGAGCGGGAGCTGTTGCTCCTGGGTGTACCGGGCATCATTCTCGATCTTGCGCAGAAAGACGATGGAGAAGCCTGCAGCAATGATCGCATAGAAAAGCACAAATCCGATGAGCAACCTGCCGGCCGCCGCCATCGATATCTGAATGCCTTTTGTCCTTGCTGCCATGCTTTGGTTACGACCTAGTAGATGCTGAAGGGAAAATATGCGTTGTTGATGCGGTCATAGATGCCGTTTAGGCGAATCTGGTCGAGCGCGTCATTGACTTTCTTGATCAATTCCTTGTTGCCCTTGTGAGCGGTGATATGCGCGGAACTCTTCAGAAAATCGTTGGTCACAGGATCGCCCACATAGTCGAATTTCGAACTTTCCGGCGCCTGCAGGAAGGTCAGCAGGTCGATGGAATCCGCCAGGATCAAATCCACCTCACCCGCTTGAAGAAGTTTCTGGGCTTCGGGCTGGTCTTTTGTCAGCACGATCTTGCTTTCGGTGTAGGCCTTCTGCAGATATTCCGATTGAATTGTCTGGCTGCCCGCTGCGATGCGCAATCCCTTCAACGCAGCCGGGGATATGTCCTTGAACCTGTTCGGATCGCCGGCAAATGCCGAGTGTGAACGGTAGTAGGAAACTGAATACTCCATTCTTTTGGCGCGCGCTTCGGTCAAAGACATGCTGGCAACGATAAGGTCGTATTCATTGTTTTCAAGTCCCTTGATGATGTCATCCCAAGGCACTGCGATGAATGAGCACGAGGCTTTCATTTCGTGGCAAACGGCCTTTGCGATATCGACATCGAATCCCACAAGATTGCCCGAGGCATCGATGGAATTGAACGGGGGATAGGCACCTTCCGTCGCAATCTTCAGCTTCAGTTCGTCCGCATAGGATGCGCCTGCAAAGGTGAGAAGCGCGATCATCACAGCTGCAAAATATGTCGTTCTCATATGGCCAACCTCCACACTCCAGGACAACAGATTGAGACAACTGAAATGAATAAACTGTGAGCGCTTGACGATAATTGTGAATATGCTTGATTTATCATGAATGCGTTCTGTCGCATTGGATCATTTGCAGGCTAGCGCCGAAAATCAGGCAACGGGCTCTAACGCTTTCTTGATAGTAATCGCACTTGCCGGCCGGCCAAAGAGCCAGCCTTGGCCATCCACCTTGGGTTTGAGGGCTGCGAAATAATCGCGCTGGGCCGTCGTTTCGATGCCCTCGACCACAATCGCAAGACCATGGGCCCGAGCCATATCGATAATCTGGGGAACGATCGAAACGGATACGGAGCTGGTTCCGATTGTCTGGGTAAACGATTTGTCAATCTTGATGCCGTCAACATTCAATTCGCCGAGGTAGGCCAGGCTAGAGTATCCCGTACCAAAGTCATCAATATAGATTTTATGTCCGCGCGAACGCAGGCGCTCGATCGCCTCTTTTGCGTCGGCCGCATTCGCAGTCGACCGTTCGGTGATCTCAAGCGCAATCTGGTTGTTGGCGACGTTTGCCTCCTTGAGACGCAGTGCAAGCAGCGCGCCGAAATGCCTGTCGAATAGATCTGCCGCCGAGATATTGATACTGATGTGAAAGTCAGGGTTGGCATCGAGAGACGCCGCCATATCCGACAGTACATGATCAATGACGCAGATCGTCAGGCGATTTATCAGCCCGGCTTTTTCTGCCACCGGTATGAACACATCCGGGGGTATCCACTCGCCATTTTCTCTCCAGCGCACAAGTGCTTCGGCGGCGACCGGCCGGCCAGTCGCCACGTCGACGATCGGCTGATATTCAACTGTCAACCGGTTCTGGCTGAGCGCGTGCTGCAACCTTGCTTTCAAGCTCAAATTGTTGCGCTGAAGCAAGATCAAGATGACAGCAGCAGCGCCGCCAAGAGCGGCACCGAACGTGGTAATGATCGAGGTTATAGGCTCCGCAGACGATTCAAGCCTGCCAACCTCGGCGTGCACTGTGACGCATGCCGTATTGCGGCAGACATTGCGATAGACGGTATCGCCGATCCTGCCGGCCCCGGCGGGCAATTCCATGCCTGTCTTGCCAATATCCAATGTACCGAACATACCGACGGTCGACGACACTCCTTGCGGATTGTACATCACGCCGAACGTATAGGCCGGGTTCTTCAGTGTTTCAAAAGCTGCGGGATCGAGTACGACATTGGCATTGCCAATTCCGATGATCGGAGCCGTGGATTTGGATATTGCCAACCGGGAATTCGCATAGATCAGTTTTCCGTCGGGGGTTTCGAGATCATGCTTGATCAGCGGCATGGGCTTCTTTCCATTGCCGAAGACAGCTGAACAGTGAAAAAAGCCATCCCTGACGCGGCCCATATCCTTGAGGTATTTCGTGCCGAACAGCATATCCCGCAGGAACATGATTTCCTTATCGGAACAGAAAGGATGCGGAGAGGCATTAACAACTGCCAGCATCTTGTCGGCTTCGGCAAACACTTCAACCGCACGATTCAGAAGCTGATCCGCAAATATCTGCATCTGACCCCGATCGCTCGAGATGACGACGAGCCTGCTGATCCACGTACCGCAGAGCGCGCCGGCGGCAACCAGCACTATTGTCATAATTGCCAGGAACCATCGCCGGTCAAAGTAGCGCGACATTCGGAAAATCTCTCAAGCTTTCTCTATAAATCGACACGCCAGTCTGCACTCAAGCGTCAGTCATTAATGACATTGCGACTGTTAAGATTTCTCTGATTTTCCGCGACCGAGTTATTTGAAACGTAAATGGCGCGCCTGCAGGCATCGTCCGTCAAATATTGTAACAATATTTTCATCAAGGAGTATTCAGGATAAGAGTAACGACAGAGGGATGGAGTTATTATCAAAAACAAAATGAAACCGGCCAGATCAGAGCAGGAATTCCAAAATATTCTACGGCGGTTGGAGCTTGCGCTTGACGCATCGCAAATCGGCGTGTGGGAGCACAGTGCCGAGGACGAGCTGTTCTGGGATCTGCAAATGCACCGGCTCTATGCAACCGGCAAGTCGCAAAGAAAAGTAACAGCTGCCCAATGGGTTGACGCCATACATCCCGACGATCGCGCGAGGGCCCAGGAAGACTTTGAGGAAGCCATCCGCCGCAAGGGCGACTATTCGTCTGAATTCAGGATCATCCTGCCAGACGGGGAGATCCGTCATATCAGATCGAGAGCGCACTATTACGAGGATGGCAATATCTCGACATATATCGGTGCCGAATGGGATGTGACGGCGGATGTCATGCTGAATCGGGAGCTTTCGAACCAGAAGGCGATTGCCGAGGCGAGGGCACTTGCCCTTGAAGCAAGTACCGCCCAGATCGAATATGCCGCTGAACACGACTATCTGACGGGTCTGCCCAACAGGCGCTTTTTCGACAAGCGGCTTTCGGAATTGTCGGCGGACTGCAGTCTGGACCGGTTGGCAATTCTTCATGTCGATCTCGATTACTTCAAGCAGATCAACGACACGGCCGGCCACGCCGCTGGTGATGCCGTGCTCAAATCCGCCGCACTCATGATCGCATCGGTTGTTCCGGAAAACGGATTTGTAGCGCGCATGGGCGGCGACGAATTTGTCATCCTGATCCCGAATTTCGCGACACTCGGCGAGTTGGAGATTGTGGCCCAGCATATTGTCAGGCTTCTCAAGCAGGGGGTATCCTATGGCGGGTCATTGCTGCAAACGGGTGCTTCAATCGGTGTGGCATGGATGAATGACGGAAACGCTGCCAACTTGCTGGCTGAATCCGACATTGCTCTCTACCGTTCGAAGAAGATGGGCCGGAACAGGGTGGAGTTTTTCGCGCCGCACCTGAAGACCGGGCTGTCTCGCGACCGGCGGATCGCTGATCACGTCAAACTCGGGCTGGAAAGAGGCGAGTTTATACCTTTCTATCAGGTGCAGGTGGACGCTCGCACACAGCGGATCGTGGGCGTAGAGGCTCTGGCTCGCTGGAACCACCCCCAACGTGGATTGCTCTCGCCTGAATCCTTCATGAAAGTCGCGACTACTCTGGGGCTGATCGCCGAGTTCGATGCGGTCATCCTCAAGGCAATCATGCGTGACCGGCAAAGCTGGGAGGAGATGGGCGTGACCGTACCACGGATTGCGGTCAACACGTCGGCTGCGCGACTGTCCGACCTGTCCCTGGTCGAGCAGCTGAAGCAGCTGAATATCCCGCCCAACTCCCTCTCCTTCGAGCTACTGGAAACGGTCTTTCTCGATGACATAGAGGAGGATGTCCTCTCCAATATCGCGGCGCTGAGGCAGATGGAAATCGATATCGAAGTAGACGACTTCGGTTCCGGGCACGCATCAATCATAGGGTTGCTCAAACTCAAGCCGAAACGGCTCAAAATCGACCAGCGACTGGTCCTGCCGATCACAAAGTCCCGCGAGCAAAGAAGTCTCATCAGGTCGATCGTCGATATAGCCAAGACCCTCGGAATCGGGGTCATTGCTGAAGGTGTTGAATCGCTGGAGCACGCAAAACTCTTGCGCCGGCTTGGGTGCGATACGTTGCAAGGTTATGCGATCGCGCATCCTGTCTCCGCACTGCAGCTATGCGCTCGACTGATGGCAGTGCAAAACGCCCGATTGGCAGGCTAGGTGCCTTTCGTTTGGGCAGCACGCGCGCCAGCTAATGCTCGGTCCGTGGCTCGCTCAATGAAATCCTGGCATCCCTGAAGGGAAATGGCTTCTGGAAGTGCCCGCGGCCTGCCAGGAAATTGAGCTCACGGTTTGCTGCCATTACGGCTAGTTCGTCTTCATCGCGAATGCCGCTTTCGAATATAGCCATGATAATGCGGGCAAGGTCGTTGCAGCGTTCATGTGTTTTGGGGCAGCGGTCCAGCAATTGCGATGCCCTGTTGTGAGCTCGCTGCATGATTTCCCAATCAGTCGTTGCAAAGATACGTCGGTCTCGGTCCGAAAATGCCATGACACGCTCCCTCTGTTCGGGCGAGAACACATCCTGTTGCGGGTCGCCGTTCCCGCGTGCTCATCAGAGCTGGCAATATCAGAAAAGCTAAGCGCATTTCTGAACCAGCCGCAAATCGAATTTAATTGTGCAGTCTTCCGCACCACTTACCGCAATGCGGAATCAGGGTCCGCATCATCAAATTGAGCAAGGGCCTATCCATCATTTGGTGGAGCCAGACAAAATGTGATTAGCCGGTTCATGCCGATGACTGAAGTGTTCGTGCATTTGCTCTTTCCAGCAGACGCATCAGGCCGGTTTCGGCGCCGCTCAGACCCTTGCGGTATGGCGCCCGGAGAAGCGAATTGTCGAGATCGCCGGCATTGAAGCAGTCTGTCACCAACGGGTGAACATAGCTTGATCTGGTCACTGCGGGTGTGTTGCGCAGAAACTCGCTGACATTGCGCATTGCCGCGGCGATTGCCCGTTTTCTGGCTGCATCGGTCCTTGCATCGATCTGGGCAAGGAACTCAAGCGCGCGTGCCGAACCATGAAATGTCCGGAAATCCTTGGCACTGACTTTCGAGCCGGAGATTTCGCGTAGATATTCGTTCAGCTCGCCCGCATGGAGGCTGCGCCAGCGGCGTTCGTCCTTGTATTGGAAGAGCCTGCCGCGCCTTTTCAGCGTGCTCAAACGCTTTACGGCGCACCGGTCCTTGATGGTTATTTCGTTCTTTTTCTTGGACTTGCCGGCGAAGACGAAATTGGCAACGTTGCCGTCGATCTTAAGATCACTGCTCTTGAGCGATGCGATGCCGCGACCACCATCCTTGGCATATTTTTCATGTCCCGCGCGGAAAGCCTTCTGGTCGATCAACCGTACCGCAAGCGCGGCAAGCGGACGGCTCGATGTGGGCGGGCGTTGCATGTCGCGAAGGATGCGCTTGCGGATATGGGGGAGCGCCTTGCCGAAGGCGAGCAGGCGATGGGTCTTCATGCTGTTGCGCACGGATTCCCATTTCGGATGATAAATATACTGACGGCGTCCGAGATCGTCCTTGCCAACGGCCTGAATATGCCCGCTTTCGCTGTCGCAGCAGAAGACGTCAGTCCAGGCGGGCGGGATGACCAGGGCGACCATACGCTCAACGTGTTTTTTGGAGACCGGCCGTCCATTGGTCCGACTATAACTGAATCCATTTTTGGATGGCTCGCGTTTCAGGGTGAATGTGTCCGGGTCGACCAGTTCGAGGCCGAACTCTTCCGCATAGTCGACATAATCCAACGGCATTTCTTCACCCTGTTGCTGCGGATGAAGAACGTGGCAGGGGGGCGACTGTTCCCTGCGCAGCCAAAAAGGTGCATGGTGCTGAAGGTGAACTCTTTGCCAGCCTGCCGCAGATCAACAAGCTGGACATACTGGCGTCAAAGCTGCCCTGAACCCGCGCTCGGCAATTTTGGAACCAAATTTCGGCTGAATCGTTCATGCCAATCGTAAGGGGAAGGTATGTTCCATGGCTCCACGATCATTCTGGAAGGGATATCTCAAACTCTCACTCGTGACTTGCCCGGTGGCGATGGTGCCGGCGACCACAGACGATGAAAAAGTGCGCTTTCACACGCTGAACCGGAAAACTGGCAACCGTGTCGTGAGCCAATTTGTCGATTCAGTGAGCGGCAAGCCCGTCGACGAGGATGATGAGGTCAAGGGCTATCAGCGCGGCGAAGATGAATATGTCATGCTCGAGGATGATGAGATCAGTGCGGTAGCACTTGAAAGTACGCGCACGATCGACATCGAGATGTTTGTCCCACGCGAGAGCATCGACTGGATCTGGTATGACAAGCCGCATTATCTGACGCCGGACGATCCTGTGGGTGAGGAAGCTTTTTCGGTGATCCGCGACGCGATGGAAGCGACAGGCAGGGTCGGCATATCGCGACTTGTCATGTACCGGCGCGAGCGGGCGGTGATGCTGGAGCCGCGTGACCGCGGCATTGTGCTATGGACGCTGCGCTATGGCGATGAGGTGCGCGATCGCGATGCCTATTTCGGTGATATCAAGAATGACAAGATCGACAGTCAGCTGATGGAACTGGTGAAGACTCTTATCGAGGAGCGGAAGAAGCCCTGGGACCCGAAAATGGTCGACGATCCCGTACAGGATCGTCTGCTGGAGATCATCGCCGCGAAGAAGAAGGGCAAGAAGCGGCCTGCCGCGACGAAGGCCGCCGAGCCTGACCAATCGAGCAATGTCATCAACATCATGGATGCGCTGCGCAAGAGCATTGCCAGCGAAGGCAAATCCAAAAAACGTTAGGTGCTCTTCTTGCGCGGCGCCTTCGGTTTTTCGATCGGGGCGGCGGCGGCACGAAAATCAGCCCAGGGATCGGTTTTGTATGAGGAAACCCGGATCGGGGTATTCAATACGGTAAAATAGTTGGGTCCTATGCCGGGATTCAGTTCATCCCATGCCAGAGGCATTGATACCGCCGCACCTGGACGCGCACGGGTAGAGTATGGTGCGACTGCGGTGGCGCCTCTCTGGTTACGCAGATAATCGATGAGGATCTTGCCTTTGCGCTTCGACTTGGTGATCGTCGAGACGTAGAGATCGGGGCTGTCCGACGCCATGGAATCGGCGATGGCCTTGGTGAAAGCCTTCACCTCCGGCCACGCGGCCTTGGGTTTCAGTGGCACAACCACATGAAGGCCCTTGCCTCCCGAGGTCTTGAGAAAGGCCTTGAGGCCGGCCTGTTCAAGCCGCTGACGTGTTTCCTGTGCCGCTTCGATCACTTTTGTCCAAGGTACGTCATCGCCAGGATCAAGGTCCATGATGATCATGTCCGGATGTTCCCAGTCGGCAATGGTCGAGCCCCACGGGTGAATTTCGAGAACGGCGGATTGCACCAGACCGATCAGGCCATCGAGATCATTGACGCTGATCAGCGGTTCGCCATCCTTGTCCTTGGGGTCCTTCACGAGGGCGATGTTCGGATTGAGGCCCTTCCAGGCGTGTTTCTGGAAGAAGGATTGGCCGGTGATGCCTTCGGGACTTCGCAGGAGGGCCAGCGGGCGACCAACGACGAAGGGCGAGACATACTTCCAGACGTCCGTGTAATAGTCCGCCAGACCTTCCTTGGTGACACCCTGTTCGGGCCAATAGATGCGATCGGGATGAGTGAGTTTCACGGAGTGCCCCTCGGGTTTGAGTGGAGCGGCCGGTCTTGCTGCTTCTCGGACGACTTCAGTTGGATCTTTATCTTCGCGCAAGCCGCGAAAGGCGGCATGCCGAAGGTTCCCGTCCGCAGTCCAGCTGCGGAATTCCACATCTGCTACGAGCTCCGGCTTCGTAAAGCGTACCTGTCTGGCGGCATCGGCGCTCAGACGCTCGGCAAAGGGGCTTTCCTGCACGCGAATGCGTTCAAGCCTGCGGTATAGGTCTTCGGCGAGGGATGCGCTGTAGCCCGTGCCGACACGGCCGACATGTTCCAGCTTCTTGCCGTTATAGACGCCCATGACCAGCGAGCCTATGGCCTTGCGCGAAGTCGTGGACGGCACGTAGCCCGCAATGACGCATTCCTGGCGTTCTGAACATTTGGATTTGACCCAGCTCTTGCCGCGACCGGGGCGATAGGGGGCATCGCGCAGTTTCGATACGATGCCTTCGAGGCTGAGACGGCAGGCATGGTCAAGAATGAGCGCACCATTTCCCTCGAAATGCTCGCTGTAGCGGATGAGCGTCGATGCACCGCTGACAAGCTCTTGCAGCATGGTCTTGCGTTCGACCAGCGACAGGCCCTGCAAATTATAGCCGTCGAGATAGAGAAGGTCGAAAATATAAAAGACGAAGCGGTCTGTCCGGTCTGCGCTGAGATCGGCCTGCAGGGCGGAAAAATCCGAGGCGCCAGCCGCGGTTTCCACCACCAGTTCACCATCGATGAGTGCCGTACCAACGGGCAGGTCCTGAAACGCCGCCACTATCTGCTTGCCAAACTTTTTCGTCCAGTCGAGACCGCTGCGGGTAAGGAGCTTGACGCGGCCAGCTTCAATCCGCACCTGCAGGCGATAGCCATCGAACTTTATCTCGTGGATCCAACGCTCGCCTGTGGGCGGTTTTGGCGCGAGTGCAGCCAATGCCGGTTCGACGAAGGAGGGGAGGCGAGTCTTCTTCGCTCCCTTTACGCTGGAAGGATCGGGGACGGTGGCTTCATCCGCCACGACGGGCTTTTTTGAAGGCTTTGCCTTTACGGCCTGCTTGTCGATCTTGCCGGTCTTCGACGACCATCCCGGGTCTTCACCGGCCACTTCGGCAATCTCACGGCCGGTTTTTACGGATTTCGGCTTTTCCTCAAGGATATCGGGATCGCGTTCCGAGCGCGCAGCTTCGTCCTCACCCTTGATCAGCAGCCAGTTTTCATGTTTTTCGCGCGGCTTGCCTTGCATGCGCACCAGGTGCCATCGCCCGGAGAGCTTCTTGCCATGAAGCTCGAATTCCATGTGGCCTTTCGCATAGCCCCGGTCGGGATCATGGACTGGAGCCCATGTACCGCGATCCCAGATGATGACGGTGCCGCCGCCATATTCCCCCTTGGGTATCGTTCCTTCAAAGTCACCATATTCGAGCGGGTGATCTTCGACATGGACAGCCAGCCGCTTTTCACCCGGAACGAGACTGGGGCCGCGGGTCACGGCCCAACTTTTCAGGACGCCATCCATCTCGAGCCGGAAATCATAATGCAGCCGTCGTGCATCGTGCTTTTGAATGACGAAGCTGTTTCCGGTCTTGCGGGCCTTGCGGCCCTTCGGTTCGGATGTCGTCTTGAAATCGCGTTTCTTGCGGTAGGTTTCAAGCGCGACCACAGATCAGCTCGCTTTCCGACGCACAGGCTCCGCCTTGGCTTTCTTCGCCGCTGCCGGTTTCTTGCCCATGCCTGCGCTTGCACGCAGTGCCTGCATGAGATCGACGACCTTGTCGGTTTTTTGTTGTTTTCTCGCGGGGATCGCCTTGCCTTCAAGTTTTGCCTTGACCAACTCGGCAAGCGCCTCCTCATAGCGATCGTCGTATTTCGATGGGTCGAAAGTGCCGTATTTCGTCTCGATGATATGTTTGGCAAGGTCGAGCATCTCGCCCTTGATCTTCATCTCAGGAATATCGCTGAAAGCGTCTTTGGCCGAACGCACTCCATAATCGAAATTCAAGGTGGTGGCGATCAGGCCGGAATCTTCGGCGCGGATCAGCAGCGTACGGACGCGGCGGAAAAGCACCGTCTGGGCGAGGGCGGCGACTTTCTCAGCCCTGAGGCCCTCGCGGATGAGTTCAAATGCCTCCTGGCCATGTCTGTCGCTTGGCGTGAGATAGTAGGGCTTGTCGAAATAGATATGGTCGATCTCATCGTAGGATATGAAGGCTTCGACAGCCATGGTCTTATCGCTTTCAGGAACCGCAGCTGCAACCTCGTCCGGCTCCAGCACGATGTAATCATTGGCGCCGATCTCGTAGCCCTTGACCTGATCCTCACGTTCGACCGGCTTGCCGGTGTCGCTGTCGATGAATTGCCGGTTCACTCTGTGGCCGGTTTCGCGATTGAGGGTATGGAAGGCTATGCGGTCCGCTGTCGAGGCGGCCGTATAAAGGGCTACGGGGCAAGTGAGCTCCGCAACCTTCAGAAAACCCTTCCAGTTTGCTCGTGGCGCCAATACTCAAGACTCCCTTCGGCTACGCGAGGAAAATGCCGGAGAATACATTTGGTTCCGATTGCAGGGCTTATTATGCCGAAATCCTTTGGATTTGGATAGTGCGGGCCTTTACGTGCGTTGCGCGCCCGGCTCCCCAGCCGAATATGGCGACCCCAAGCCCTAGTAAAACGAACAGGATTGCCGTTGTACCGTAACCCCCGGTTACACTGTGGATCAGCCCGACAAGCAGTGGGCCAACGGCGGCAAGCATGTAGCCAATGCACTGCGCCATTCCCGAAAGATGGGAAGCGACATGGGAATCTCCGGACCGCAACACGATGATAGTCATGGCAACCGCAATAAGCCCGCCCTGCCCAAGGCCCTGAATGACGGCCCAGAGCCAGACGGTCGATAAGGGCGCAAACAGGAAGCCGAGCAGGCCCGCGACAGCAAGTGTGACAAGCGCGACGTTGATCAGCCGCTGGTCTTTGCAACGTACCGCGATCGAAGGCACGAGGAGGCAGGCGAAAACCTGCGCCATGACAGAAACGGAAACAACGACGCCCGCTGTAACCCCATCGAGGCCCCGGTGACGCAGGATGGGCGACAGCCAGCCGAAGACGCAGTAAGCCAGGGCCGATTGCAGGCCCATGAACAGGGTAACCTGCCATGCCAGGCGATCACGCCACAGCCCCTCGACCTTGAAGCCGGCATGTTTCGTCCGGACCTTTCTGAAAAGCGCATGCGGAAACCAGATCAATGCAACGAGAACTGCCGGCAGGGCCCATGCACCGAGCGCCAGCGACCAGGAGCCACTCAGCATACGTTGCAAGGGAAGCGTGAAACCAGCAGCGCTGGCCGCCCCGGCGCAGAGCGCCATCGTATAGAGACCGGTCATCATTCCGGTCCTGCTGGCAAAATCACGCTTTACAAGGCCTGGCAGCAAAACATTGCCAGTGGCAATACAGGCACCTGCAAGAGCGGTTCCAAGGAAAAGCAAGGGCAACGAGCCAAATCCGCGCAAGGCGGTGCCGAGCGCCAGAAGCAGCAAGACGCCCAGCAAGGTGCGTTCAGCACCGATGCGCTGTGCCAGTTTTGGCGCGAGCGGGGCAAATACGCCGAGACAGACAACAGGCAGCGTGGTCAAGACGCCGGCGCCAAAGGACGAAAGCCCTGTCTGTTCGATGATTTCCGGCAGCAGTGCGGAAGCGCTTGAAAAGACGGGACGAAGATTGAAAGCGATAAGAACAAGACTGAGGCCGGTGACGATCTGTGCTGCCCGGCTGGCGAAAATCGGAGCCCGGGGCTCCGGAACACTGTCGGCTTCGGCATTGATCAGCTGCTCGCTGACGATGTCCTGGGCTCGGGAGAGAGGGGAAATATGCTGATTCATGATGCGAGGAACCGGTCAAGTTCAAGGATGATGGGGGCCATGAAGGCGCGGGTGGTCAATGCAGCCCTGTCCGGATCGCCGGATGCGATAGCATCCACAATGGCGATGTGGGCAGCCATGTCAGGTTCGGGAAGTTCGCCGGTTACGGTCGCCTTGATGACCTCCTGAATCGAGGCCGAGAAAAACTCGTAGACTTCCGCGAGGGCATGATTTCCGGAGGCGGAGACAACAGCCTTGTGGAAGGCAAGATCCCGTTCGACATAGTGATCGTGGTTTGCGGCATCATATTCCCCGCGATCAGCCAGCAGTTGACGAAGCCCGGCGATGATCTCCGGCGTGTGACGCATGGCGGCCAGCCGTGCTGCCTCGACTTCGAGCGCGCACCGGGTTTCAACCTGATCGCGAAGTCCGGTTCGCCGAATCCGCAGGAGGCTGTCATCCGCATCGATCACCGACCGCACATAGGTTCCGGAGCCTTGCCTTGTCTCGAGAAAACCTTGGGCAACCAAAACGCGAACGGCTTCGCGAACTGTTCCCCGGCTGACGCCGAGCATGTCGGCAAGTGTCGCCTCATTCGGTATGCGATCGCCTACTTGCCAGCGATTGGCTGTGATTTCCACACGGATGTTTTGAATTGCAGTGTCGGCAAGATTGGTACGGGCGGCGGGCTGCATAATCGCTAAGTCCTAAAGTCATCGGATGACTTGACTAATATGAATTCACGCATGCCATGTCAACACGTCTTTGTGACACAAGCGGCTCGATGGAATTCAGAATATCGGTTCAAAGGGGCCCGCTTTAGACGCAACCGCAAGCGGGCGCCGGAAGCAGGTGATGTCTATCCAATCTGTGCGGAACCAATCGTCGCAATTGAATGACAAGAAGTAACTGGAATCATTGACGATATGGCTCTGACGTCTCCTACATCCAATTGTGTAGACGGGTAACTTTATGGTTTTAGACACATTTTTGATTCTGATAGCGACTTCGATCGCTCGTAGCTGCCGCTACAGAACTGTTACATTGCTGTCATATGACTGTAATAAAGGTTCTATAGACCGCAGACGACGTCGGAGGCGTCACAAGAATTAAACCAACAGGAGCTGCTCCTATGAACAAGCTATTTTCCACGGCCGTGTTGCTTGCAATTGCGGTGGCCGCATCGACAGTTGGCGCATCCGCCCGCGACCAGATTCAGGTTTCAGGCTCCTCGACGGTGCTGCCATATGCCAAGATCGTTGCCGAATCCTTCGGTGAAACATTCCCCAATTTCAAGACGCCAGTTGTTGAATCCGGTGGTTCGGGCGCCGGCATCAAGGAATTCTGCAAGGGCGTTGGTGAAGACACCATCGACATTGCAAATTCTTCCCGTCCTATGAAGGACACCGAGTTGAAGTCCTGCGTCGATGCTGGCGTCAAGGATGTTGAAGAGATCCGTATCGGTTATGACGGCATTGTCTTCGCGACCGACATCAAGGGTCCGGATTGGAAGCTTACACCTAAGGATGTCTATCTGGCGCTCGCTGCGCAGATCATCGTTGACGGCAAGCTGGTTGCCAACCCGAACACCAAGTGGAACCAGGTTAACCCAGCCCTCCCGGATTGGGACATCGCTGCCTACATTCCCGGTGAAAAGCATGGCACACGTGAAGTCTTCGAAGAGAAGCTCCTGAGCGGTGGCTGCAAGGCGAGTGGTGCGGCAGATGTGATCAAGACCCTGGGTCTGGATGAAAAGGCCGCCGCTGCCGCCTGTGTCAAGGTACGCAAGGACGGCAAGGCAATCGACATCGATGGCGACTATGCCGAGACATTGGCACGTATCGACGCCAACAAGACCGGCGTTGGTGTATTCGGTCTCGCTTTCTATGAGAACAATGCCGACAAGCTGAAGGTTGCGACTGTTTCGGACGTCGTTCCGAGCACGGAAACGATTTCTTCCGGCAAGTATCCTGTTTCCCGCCCGCTGTTCTTCTACGTAAAGAAGGCGCATCTTGGGGTCATTCCTGGCCTGAAGGAATATGTCGACTTCTTCCTCGACGACCAGATGATTGGTGACGACAGCCCGCTCGTTGAGTACGGTCTGGTTGCTGCACCGGAAGCAGAGCGCAAAGCCCAGCGTGACGCCTTCGCTGCTGGCACGACAATGAAGAAGTAAGCTTGAACATGGGAATGCGGGCAGCTCCGGCTGCCCGCATTCCTTCTCAAAATTCGTGAATTTGCGGGACAGATCGAGGAAGCTTTGATGTCCACTTCATTGGTATTTGTGATTGTCGTAGCTATTGGTGTTGTCGGATACTTCCTCGGGCGCCAGCGCGCTGTCAGTCAAGACAACGGAAGCATCAAGGCGCATTCCATGCCCCATTATCATGGATGGTGGGTTTTCCTGGCTTCTGCCTTGCCAGCGATCCTTTTCATTGCCGTCTGGGCGGCCGCGACGAGCCTCTATCTGGAGCGTTCGGCTATCGCCGAACTGCCGGTGCGTAATGCCGACACGGTCATTGCCAGCCAGAGTCTCGAACTCGGCATGGTCAGCGGTATTGCGCGCGGGCTCAGCAAGCTCAGCAATGAAGAGAGAGCCACTCTTCCGCAAACCTTCGCCGAACTGCGCCCGCTTCTCTCGGCCAAAGGTGTTGCTCTCGCGCCCGACGGTCAGGATTACATGATCCCGATTGCTGTCGAATGGAACAAGAACACAGCACGGGCGAACAATATTGGCGGCACTATCGCCCTTGTGCTTGCTATAGCCGGCGCAATCTTTGGTTTTTCAGGCGTTCATGCCCGGGCACGTGCCCGCAACAATGTCGAGCGCGTTATCCTCTGCGGGCTGATTGCTGCCTCTACCATTGCCATTCTCACTACCGTCGGCATCATTCTTTCGATGCTTTTCCAGACGCTCACTTTCTTCCAGTCGGTTACGCCCTCGAGCTTTTTCTTCGGCACAGTTTGGGATCCGCGCTTCGCCGCGGCAGGGGCCGGAGAATCGCAAGGTCAGTTCGGCCTGATCCCGCTGCTTGCCGGTACGCTTTATATTGCTGCTGTCGCCATGCTGTTTGCTGTTCCGGTTGGACTTTTCTCCGCTATTTACATGGCCGAATATGCCAGCCGGAGAGTGCGTTCCGTCGTCAAGCCGTTACTGGAAGTGCTCGCCGGCATTCCGACGATCGTCTACGGTTTCTTCGCATTGGTCACGGTCGGGCCGTTCCTGCGTGATCTCAGCGCGGCCATATCCGGCGGTTATGCTTTCATCCAGGCGCAAAGTGTCCTTACCGCGGGTATCGTCATGGGTGTCATGCTGATCCCCTTTGTCTCGTCGCTTTCGGACGATATCATCACCGCGGTTCCAAGATCGCTGCGCGATGGCTCGCTGGGGCTCGGTTCGACCCACTCGGAAACGATCCGCCGCGTGGTTTTGCCTGCCGCCTTGCCGGGTATCGTCGGTGCGCTGCTGTTGACCGCCTCGCGGGCAATCGGCGAAACAATGATCGTGGTGCTGGCAGCCGGTGTTGCCGCCAATCTCAACATCAATCCATTTGACGCGATGACGACGATCACGGTCAAGATCGTCAACCAGTTGACCGGCGACCTTGAGTTCAACTCACCGCAGACGCTGGTGGCGTTTGCCCTTGGCCTCACCCTCTTCTTCATCACCCTGGCGATGAACATCTTCGCGCTTTATATCGTGCGTAAGTACCGGGAGCAGTACGAATGACCGACATAGCCCTCAATCCAGCTGCCGTCTCAGCCAAGCAGACCCGCCGCGATATCGGCCTGAAGCGCCGCTATGCTGCCGAGCGCCGTTTCAAACTCTATGGCATCATCGCGATTGCCATCGGCCTCTTCTTCCTGGTCGCTTTGCTGTATTCGGTGTTTTCCAACGGCTACACTGCTTTCTGGCAGACCGAGGTCAATCTCTCGATTAATCTCGATCCGAAGATCATCGATCCCGATAACAAGCGCGCAACTGATCCGAATGTGCTGCTGACCGCCAACTATCCGGTGCTGGCGCGTAATGCGCTCGCCGAAAAGCTCGGCGTGAGCTCGAGCGACAAGGCTGGTATGCGTGAGCTCGGCAAATTGTTCTCTGAAGGCGTTCGCGGACAATTGCGCCAGCTGGTTGCCGGCAATCCGTCATTGATAGGCACAACCCAGAATGTCTGGGTGTTGACCGGCGCCGATATCGATTCAGCCTTCAAGGGCCAGATCGATCTGAATGTCGAGGAGGCCCGCCGGAAGGTTTCCGACAAGCAGGTCGAATGGATGAACAAACTCAAGGGCGAAGGCGTCATGGCCCAGCGCTTCAATACCGGTCTCTTCACTTATGGCGCGTCCAGCCGCCCGGAGACGTCGGGTCTGAGTGTGGCCCTGATCGGTTCGCTCTACATGATGCTGATCGTATTGTTCCTCTCGCTGCCGATAGGCGTTGCCGCTTCGATCTATCTTGAAGAGTATGCCAAGAAGAGCCGGCTGACCGACATTATCGAGGTCAACATCAACAATCTTGCGGCTGTTCCCTCGATCGTGTTCGGTCTTCTGGGACTTGCCGTCTTCATTAACTTCTTCCACATGCCGCGTTCGGCTTCGCTGGTGGGTGGTCTTGTCCTGACCCTGATGACCTTGCCAACGATCATCATCGCGACGCGAGCCGCGCTACGCGCCGTTCCACCGTCAATCCGCTCGGCCGCCCTTGGCATCGGGGCATCCAAGACACAGATGGTCTTCCATCATGTTCTGCCACTCGCTGCGCCTGGCATCCTGACGGGGACCATCATTGGCCTTGCCCATGCGCTGGGTGAAACGGCGCCGCTGCTTCTGATCGGTATGGTGGCTTTCGTTGCCAACAACCCAGTCACTCCGCTCGATCCCGCCACGGCATTGCCGGTACAGATCTACATGTGGGCGAATGAGGCGGAACGCGCTTTCGTCGAACGGACGTCCGGCGCCATCATCGTGTTGTTGCTTTTCCTCGCGGTCATGAACATCACAGCTATCATTCTGCGTCGCCGCTTCGAGCGTCGCTGGTAAAAGGGAAAGGCTCTGGCTATGAACCTGATGACGGAACGAAATCTCGAAAAAGCGGTAAATGAAAAAATGAACGCTCAGGTGAATGCGATCAAGATGCAGGGCAAGGATGTCACCGTTCATTATGGCGACAAACAGGCCCTGTTCGGCGTCAACCTCGATGTGCCCGAGAAGATGGTAACGGCGCTTATCGGACCATCCGGTTGCGGCAAGTCCACCTTCCTGCGCAGTCTGAATCGTATGAATGACACGATTGAAGGCTGCAAGATCGGCGGCAAGATCACGCTCGATGACGAGGATATCTACAATCCGAAGATCGATGTTGTGGAACTACGCGCCCGTGTCGGCATGGTGTTCCAGAAGCCTAACCCCTTTCCGAAGTCCATCTTCGAAAATGTCGCCTACGGCCCGCGTATTCACGGCCTCGCCAAGAATCGCCAGCAGCTCGAGGAAATCGTTGAGAAGAGCTTGCGCCGCGCCAGCCTGTTCGACGAGGTGAAGGATCGCTTGCACGAGGCGGGAACCGGTCTGTCCGGTGGTCAGCAGCAGCGCCTTTGCATTGCGCGCGCCATCGCCGTCAGCCCGGAAGTCATTTTGATGGATGAACCGTGCTCGGCGCTTGATCCTATTGCTACAGCCAAGGTCGAAGAACTGATTGACGAATTGCGCCAGAACTACACGATCGTCATCGTGACGCATTCGATGCAGCAGGCAGCCCGTGTTTCGCAGCGGACAGCCATGTTCCATCTCGGCAATCTGGTAGAGGTGGGCGATACGGAAATGATGTTCACCAATCCGTCAGAAAAGCGAACACAAGACTATATCACCGGGCGCTTCGGCTGATTGAGTATTCAAATTGTTACTGCGTCCTTTGTGCGTTCGTTAAGACGCTCGTCGCAGTGAGGAAACGAGGGTAAGAACATGACCGAACAGCAGGCCCAGCATACTGTGCGTTCCTACGACGATGAACTGAAGTTCCTGACGCACAAGATCGCAGAGATGGGCGGTCATGCGGAACGGATGGTCGAACAGGCGGTCACCGCGATGGTCAATTCCGACAACGCGCTGGCACAGCGCGTGATTTCGGACGATCTGATCCTCGATGCCGGTCAACGGGAAATCGATGAAAAGGCCATTACCATCATTGGCAAGCGTCAGCCGATGGCTATCGATCTGCGCGAGATCATCGGCACGATCCGTATTTCCTCGGATCTCGAGCGCATCGGCGATCTCGGCAAAAACATCGCCAAGCGGGTCGTTGCCGTTACCGATACCCGGCAGACGCTGTCGGTTTATCGCGGTCTGCAGACTATCGCCGAACTGGCCCTGACGCAGCTCAAGGATGTGCTGGATGCCTATGCGACACGTTCTGTCCAGCAGGTAAACATTGTGCGTGAACGCGATGACGAGATCGACGCGCTCTATACCTCGCTGTTCCGCGAACTACTGACCTACATGATGGAAGATCCGCGCAACATCTCGGCTTGCACGCACCTTCTGTTCTGCGCCAAGAACATCGAGCGTATTGGCGACCACGCTACCAATATTGCCGAGACCGTCTATTACATCGTCACCGGTTCGCAATTGCCGGCCGAGCGACCGAAGGAAGACCAGACTCACAGCATCGTCGTCGACGAAGCCAGACAATCGTAATCCAGGATAGAACGAGCCATGGCGATAGCCCCCAAAATCACCGTTGTGGAGGACGAGGAAGCTTTGAGCGTCCTTCTCCGGTACAATCTTGAAGCTGAAGGCTATATTGTTGAGACGATCACGCGCGGCGACGAAGCGGAAATTGCGTTGCGCGAGAAGGTGCCGGATCTTCTGATCCTTGACTGGATGCTGCCCGGTCTTTCCGGCATCGAGCTTTGCCGGCGCCTCCGAGCCCGGCGCGAGACGGAAATCCTGCCGATCATCATGCTGACGGCACGCGGTGAGGAAAGCGAGCGGGTGCGGGGTCTGGCGACCGGTGCGGACGACTATATGGTCAAGCCGTTCTCGACGCCGGAGCTTCTCGCCCGCATCAAGGCGATGCTACGCCGCGTCAATCCGAGTCTTCTTTCGCATGTTCTGAGCTTCGGCGACCTGAAGCTCGACCGTGAGCAGCACCGCGTATTCCGCAAGGAACGTGAACTGAAGCTCGGGCCGACGGAATTCCGCCTATTGGAATTCCTGATGCAGTCGCCGGGACGGGTGTTCTCACGCGGCCAGCTGCTCGACAATGTCTGGGGCGCGGATATCTATGTCGATGACCGCACGGTCGACGTGCATGTCGGACGGCTGCGCAAGGCGATCAATATTGGCCGTTCGATCGACCCGATCCGCACCGTACGCGGCGCCGGGTATTCGTTCGGCTGAGCGTTCAGTGCTTACGCGAGAGTTCGCGGGTCGCGGTCTCGATGCCTGAAAGGGTAAGCGGATACATCCGCTGCGCGAAAATTCCGCGGATCATGGACGTCGATGCCGTGTAGTTCCAATAGGCTTCCTTGGTGGGATTGAGCCAGACCGTATTCTTCCATTGGTCGAGCACACGTGTGAGCCAGACAGCACCGGCTTCCTCGTTCCAGTGTTCGACGGAACCCCCAGAATGCGAGACTTCATAGGGCGCCATCGCCGCGTCACCGACGAAGATCACCTTGTAGTCCGATCCATATTTATGGATGACATCCTGCGTCGGGATGCTTTCGGTATAGCGGCGGCGGTTGTCCTTCCACACAGCCTCATAAAGGCAATTATGGAAGTAGAAATACTCCATGTGCTTGAACTCGGAGCGCACGGCTGAGAACAGCTCTTCGGCGATCTTGATATGCTCGTCCATGGAACCGCCGACATCAAAGAACATCAGCAGCTTGACATGATTGCGCCGCTCCGGCCGGATCTGCACATCCAGATAGCCGTGTTCCGCGGTGGATCTGATTGTTCCCGAGAGATCCAGTTCGTCCTCGGCGCCCTCGCGCACCCAGCGCCGCAGTCGCTTCAGTGCAACCTTGATGTTGCGCGTGCCGAGCTCAACACTGTCATCGAAGTTCTTGAACTCCCGCTTGTCCCAGACCTTGACTGCCCGGTGATGGCGGCTTTCGTCCTGGCCGATCCGCACGCCTTCCGCGTTATAGCCATAGGCGCCGAAGGGTGACGTGCCTGCCGTACCGATCCATTTCGACCCACCCTGATGACGGCCCTGCTGTTCCTCGAGGCGCTGACGCAGGGTTTCCATCAGCTTGTCGAAGCCGCCAAGTGCTTCGATCAGTTTTTTCTCTTCCTCGGTCAGGTGTT